>NZ_JBEXHL010000027.1:0-138551 GCF_040607795.1 Amycolatopsis sp. NPDC005232
TTTTCCGCGCCCCCGCGGCCCCACAAAACCGGGAGGGAAGAAGCCGGCTCAAAGCGATCTCGCGCGCCTCGGCGGAGCCGAGGCCTAAACAACAGTCCAGGTGTCCTTGCCGCGCAGCAGGCCCTGCAGGTCGGGCTTGCGGGCGGCGCGGGCCTCTTCCACCTGGGCGCGGGCGCCGTCGTCGTAGGTCGGGCGCTCGACCTGGCGCAGGATGCCCGTGGGGACGTGCGTCAGGTTCTGGTCGCCGAGGCGGGTGAGTGCGAAGGCGTACGACGTGTCCGCGATGGTCGGGTCGTGGACGACCAAGTTGTCCTCGCCGATGTCGCTCACCTTGGCGACGTCCAGGCCACCCCACTCGCTGCGGCGGACGCCGAACTCGCCCTCGGCGCCGAAGCGCATCGGCTCGCCCGCCTTCAGCGGGATGAGCCGGGAGGCGGCCTCGTCCTTGTCCTTCAGGACGTCGAACGCGCCGTCGTTGAAGATGGGGCAGTTCTGGTAGATCTCGACGATCGCCGAGCCGCGGTGGCGGGCAGCCGCCTCGAGGACCTCGGTGAGGCCCTTGCGGTCGGAGTCCAGCGCGCGGCCCACGAACGACGCCTCGGCGCCGATCGCCAGCGACAGCGGGTTGAACGGTGTGTCCACCGAACCCATCGGGGTCGACTTGGTGACCATGCCCTGGCCCGAGGTCGGCGAGTACTGGCCCTTGGTCAGGCCGTAGATCCGGTTGTTGAACAGCAGGATCTTGATGTTCACGTTGCGGCGCAGCGCGTGGATCAGGTGGTTGCCGCCGATGGACAGCGCGTCGCCGTCGCCGGTGACGACCCACACCGACAGGTCCGGGCGCGTGGTGGCCAGGCCGGTCGCGATCGACGGCGCGCGGCCGTGGATCGAGTGCATGCCGTAGGTGTTGAGGTAGTACGGGAAGCGCGACGAGCAGCCGATGCCCGAGATGAACACGATGTTCTCGCGCTTGAGGCCCAGCGTCGGCAGGAACGACTGCACGGCGTTGAGCACCACATAGTCACCGCAGCCCGGGCACCAGCGCACTTCCTGGTCGGACTTGTAGTCCTTGGCCTTCTGCGGTTCGTCGGTGGTGGGAACGAGGTCCAGACCGCCGAGCTGCGGCAGTCCGAGGTCGATGGCGGTCACTTGACGCCCTCCGGGATGGTGCTGGTGATGATGTCGGCGAACACGTTCTGCAGCTCTTCGGCCTTGAACGGCAGCCCCGCCACCTTGGTGTACGAGTGCACGTCCACCAGGAACTTCCCGCGCAGCAGCAGCGCGAGCTGGCCCAGGTTCATCTCCGGCAGCACGACCTTGTCGTAGGACCGGAGCACCTCGCCCAGGTTCGCGGGCAGCGGGTTGAGGTGCCGCAGGTGCGCCTGCGCGATCGGCATGCCCAGCTTCCGCACGCGCCGGCAGGCCGCGCCGATCGGGCCGTAGGACGAGCCCCAGCCGAGCGCGAGCACGCGCGCCTTGCCGCCCGACGGGTCGTCGACCGCCAGATCGGGCACGTCGATGCCGTCGATCTTGGCCTGGCGCAGCCGCACCATCTTCTCGTGGTTGTCCGGGTCGTAGGAGATGTGCCCGGTCCCGTCGGCCTTCTCGAGGCCACCGATCCGGTGCTGCAGCCCCGGCGTGCCCGGCACAGCCCACGCGCGCGCCAGCGTCTCCGGGTCTCGCACGTACGGCCAGAACTCACCGGATCCGTTGTCGGAGTTGGGTTCCTGCGCGAACTCCACACTCAGGTCCGGCAGGTCCTCGACGTTCGGGACGAGCCACGGCTCGGAGCCGTTGGCGATCGCGCCGTCGGACAGCAGAAGCACCGGCGTGCGGTACTTCAGCGCGATCCGCGTGGCCTCCAGCGCCGCGTCGAAGCAGTCGGCGGGGGAGAGCGGCGCGATGATCGGCACGGGCGACTCGCCGTTGCGGCCGAACATCGCCTGCAGCAGGTCGGCCTGCTCGGTTTTGGTCGGCAGGCCCGTGGACGGGCCGCCGCGCTGCACGTCGATGACCACGAGCGGCAGCTCCGTCATCACGCCGAGCCCGATGGTCTCCGACTTCAGCGCGATGCCCGGGCCGGACGTCGAGGTCACGCCCAGCGCGCCGCCGTACGAGGCGCCCAGCGCCGCGCCGATGCCGGCGATCTCGTCCTCGGCCTGGAACGTGATGATGCCGAAGTTCTTGTGCTTGGACAGCTCGTGGAGGACGTCCGACGCCGGGGTGATCGGGTAGGTGCCCAGCAGGATCTGCAGCCCGGACTGCTGCCCGGCCGCCACGATCCCGTACGCCAGCGCCGTGTTGCCGGTGATCTGCCGGTAGGTGCCCTGGTCGAGCTTCGCCGGCGCGACCTCGAACGTCGTGGCGAACGACTCGGTGGTCTCGCCGTAGTTCCAGCCCGCGCGGAAGGCCAGGATGTTGGCCTCGGCGATGTCCGGCTTCTTCGCGAACTTCTCGCGCAGGAACCGCTCCGTGCCCTCGGTCGGCCGGTGGTACATCCACGACAGCAGCCCGAGCGCGAACATGTTCTTGGACCGCTCGGCGTCCTTCTTGCCGAGACCGGTGTCGGCGAGCGCGCCCTGTGTCAGGGTCGACATGGCGACCCGGTGGACCTGGAAGGCCGACAGCGTGTCGTCGTCGAGCGGGTCGTTGTCGTACCCGACCTTCACGAGGTTGCGCTTGGAGAACTCGTCGGTGTTGAGGATGATCGTGCCGCCCTGCGGGACGTCGCGCAGGTTCGCCTTCAGCGCCGCGGGGTTCATCGCCACCAGCACATCGGGCCGGTCGCCGGGCGTGAGGATGTCGTAGTCGGCGAAGTGCACCTGGAACGACGAGACGCCCGGGATCGTGCCTTGTGGCGCGCGGATCTCGGCGGGGAAGTTCGGCATCGTCGACAGGTCGTTGCCGAAGGCCGCGGCCTCGGACGTGAACCGGTCGCCCGTCAGCTGCATGCCGTCGCCCGAGTCACCGGCGAACCGGATGACCACCCGGTCCAGCTTGCTGACTTCGGTCGACCTCGAGCTGGTCAGGGAAGCGCTGCTGTGACCGTTGCCGGCCGCGGTGCTTCCCGGACCGCCGTTCGCACTCGTGCTCATGGGTCAGGGAATCCCTCTCTCCCGACGTGCTGCGACCCCGGGTCGGCCCCCGGGGAAACGCCCGCCCGGCGATGTCGGCTGGATCACCAGGCCACCCCCGAGGCTACTCGTCGAGGACTCGGGAGTTCCCGAAGTGTGGGGTACCCGGAGTGGAAGCCTTCATCCCGTTACCGGCGGCAAGCGCCATTTGTTACCTGTAACCGATGGTAACGGGATTTCCGGGGGATCCGCAGTGACGCACGTCTCCCTCTGATGGGCCACACAAACCGGATTTCCCGGTCTGTGGCATGGACGATGCCACCGAATGGACTGGTCCCGCATCTGCGTCCCGGCATGTGGATAAGTTCATTCGAGTTCCCGATGAAGCCCGGTGGTTCGGACAGGTCCGCCGGTCAGCTCTGCGGGTTCGGCGGCCGTTCCAGCAGCCGCGACAGGACGACCGTCGAAACGGTGCGGTCGATGATCTCCAGCCCCCGCAGCCGCTCGAGCGCCGTCTCGAGGTGGTGGATGTCGGCGGCGCGCAGGTGCACGATCGCGTCGGCCGCGCCCGAGACCGTGTAGGCGGCCACGACCTCCGGCAGTGGTTCAAGCCGCGCGCGGATGCGTGCGGGCGTGACGTTGCCCTGGCAGTGCACCTCTACGAAGGCCTCGGTGCCCCAGCCGAGCGCCTCCGGGTCGACGACCGCCGTGAAGCCGCGCAGCACGCCGGTTTCCAACAGCCGGTCGACGCGGCGCTTGACCGCCGGGGCGGACAACCCGACGACTTTGCCGATCTCGGCGTAGCTGGACCGCGCGTTGGCCACCAGGCAGGAAACGATTCGCTGGTCGATGGTGTTCACACGCAATGTTTAGCAGGTATGTGCGCAGCGAACAGTGATTGATTGCGCGGTTAGGCCGACCTTACCCTTCAATCATGCAGGCAGAGTCTGTGCGGCGAGTGCCCACCACCCGCCGTTACCTGATGTGCCCGCCGCGGTTCTTCGCGGTGGACTACGTGATCAACCCCTGGATGGACCCGACCGCGCCGGTCAGCGCCGACGTCGCGGTGGCGCAGTGGACCGAGCTGCGCGACACCTACCGCCGTCTGGGCCACACCGTCGAGGAGATCGCGCCGCAGCCGGGCCTGCCCGACATGGTCTTCGCGGCGAACTCCGGCACCGTCGTGGACGGGCGCGTGCTCGGTTCGCGCTTCCGGGCGCCGCAGCGCGCGGCCGAGGCCGAGCACTTCCGCCGGTGGTTCGTGGAGCACGGCTACCGCGACCTGACGATGCCGGAGCGCATCAACGAGGCCGAGGGCGACTTCGCCTGGACGGGCAAGCTGCTGCTCGCCGGCACCGGCTTCCGCACCGACCCGGCCGCGCACGCGGAGGCGCAGGAGGTGCTCGGCGTGCCCGTGGTGTCGCTGAGCCTCGTCGACCCGCGGTACTACCACCTCGACACGGCGCTGTTCGTGCTCACCGAAGCCGATACTGGGACCGACACCACGGCGGCGCAGATCGCCTACTACCCGGAGGCCTTCTCGCCGGGCTCGCAGCGCGTGCTGCGGCGCCTGTTCCCCGACGCCGTGATCGCCACGGCCGCCGACGCCGAGTGTTTCGGCCTCAACGGCGTCTCCGACGGGCGCAACGTCGTGCTGCCCCTGGAGGCCGTCGGGCTGGGTGCGCAGCTGGCCGCGCGGGGCTACGAGCCCGTCTACCAGGACATTTCCGAACTGCGGAAGGCCGGCGGCGGGCCGAAGTGCTGCACTTTGGAGATTCGCAAATAACTTTGTGTAGATAGTGTAACTACTCCATTTGCCAATTCGATTAATCGACGTACAGGAGGTCCGACGCTCCGAACCGGGACGAGGTGCGATGGTCAACTTCACCGTGCACGGCATCGGCAGACCCCAGCGCGCGCTCGATCCGGGCGAAGACGAGCGCTGGATCACGGTGGAGCAGTTCGAGACCTTGCTGGACGTCGTCGCGAGGTGCCCTGAATCGCGGCTGACCTTCGATGACGGCAACATCTCGGACGTCGAGGTCGCGTTGCCGAAGTTGGTGCAGCGCGGGCTGCGGGGGGAGTTCTTCCCGCTCGCCGGCCGGGTCGGCTCGCGGGGGTTCGTGGATCGTGCCGGGTTGCGTGAGCTCGTCGCGGCCGGGATGGACGTCGGGTCGCACGGCTGGGACCGGTTCGGTGCGCGGCGGTTCGAGGAACGCGTGTTGCGGCGGGAGCTTGATGCGGCGCCGCGGTTGCTGGGGGAGCTGAGTGGGCGGGCGGTGTGCCGGTACTCCCTGTCCGGGCGTCGGGTGGACCGGCGCGTGCTGGGGCGGTTGAGGGCGGCCGGTGCGACGCGGGTGTATGCCGGTTCCGGTCCTGGTAGTTCGGGTGTTCGCGGCGGCGAGTGGTTGCAGAACCGCGTCGAGGTGCGTCACGACCTCGACCGCGAGTGGGCAGAGGGTGTGCTGGTGGGTCGGTACGGGCACCGCTGGCCGGGCCGGTTGACGGGACTTCTGACGTTCTGAGTCCGCGGTCCTTCGCGGGGCGGCTCACGGTGGTGCCGGGCGGGGGCCTGGTGCTGGGGGCGGTGCGTCGTCGGCTTGCGTTGGGTGGGTGGGGGTCCGCTGCGCTGAGCTGTGTACCGGTGTTCGGGACTTCGGTTTTCCGGTTTCGTGAACGGTTTCCTGGTGCACCAGCGGTTTCGTCAAGCGTTGCCAGCTGGTGGGAAAACCACTGACGGCCGGCCCTTGTCACCGTGCGCGCCCGGGTGCATCCTGTGCGCTACGCCGCAACCAGTAAGGAAACTTTCCTAACTAACAGTTTCTCTTGACTGACAGGGAGCCTCGATGAGGAAGCTGATCCTGTTCGCGACCATGGCGATCGCCGCCGCGGTGATGCCGGCGGCGGTGGCGTCGGCCTCGGCAGCGCCGGCGGGTCCGGACCACGCCCAGGTCGCCGCGGCACCGGCCGCGGGCCCGACGGCGGCGCAGCTACTGGCGAAGACCAACAGCTGCAACCAGATCTCGAACGGCAAGTACAAGACCGACGAGGACGCGGGCTCCAAGACCGTCGCGGTGTGCGACGCCAACGGGGCCGTGTTCTGGAAGGCCGACATGGACATCGACTGCGACGGGCAGCGCACGTCGCAGTGCAACGAGGACACCGACTGCTGTTTCCAGGGCGACACGGCGTTCCACCAGAGCGACGGAAAGCCGCTGAATGCCGCGACGCTGCCCTACATCGTCGTGCCGAGCTCCAGCGGCACGTGGAACTACTCGTCCTCCGGTCTCAAGGGCGGCGGTTCCTGCGCGGTGATCTACAACGGGAAAGTCGAATACACCGTCATCGGTGACACCGGGCCGACCGGGATCATCGGCGAGGCTTCGTACGCGACGGCCAAGGACCTCGGAATCAACCCCGACCCGTCCAACGGTGGCACCGACTCCGGCGTGACCTACATCTGCTTCAAGAACTCGAAGGTCTCGCCGATCGAGAACCACGGCACGGCCACGAGCACCGGGCAGAACCTGGCCGGCACGTTCGTGAACAACAACTGAACCTGACGGACAACGGCGCCGGGGAAGCTTTGTCGAGCTTCCCCGGCGTTTCGTCGATTCCTGGCAGAAATGGCGCTACGGCAACGAAAAATGTTGTCGAGACCACTACGAGAGGCCGAAAAAGCGCACAATCGATACGCAAATCCGGTTGCCATTTCTCCACTGGCCTGAACGGGTAACGAACTGCGTCCGCGCGCCGACCAAGGGATCAGCGAATGCGGGCGGAGGTTCAAGCGTGAGGATCAGTGTCTTCGGGCTGGGGTACGTGGGGTGTGTGTCCGCGGCCTGTCTTGCGGGGAACGGGCACGAGGTCGTCGGGGTCGACGTGAACCCGGTGAAGGTCGACCTGGTGACGCGCGGCAACGCGCCGGTGGTCGAGGAACGCATCGGTGAGCTGACGGCCGAGGTCGTGGCGTCGGGGGCGCTGCGCGCGACGACCGACGTGGCCGAGGCGGTGGCGGCGACCGACGTGTCGCTGATCTGCGTGGGCACGCCTTCGGCGCCCAACGGCAGCCTCTCGACCGAGTACCTCGAGCGTGTGGCCGACGAGATCGGCGAAGCGTTGGCGCACAAGGGGTCCCGACACACGGTGGTGTTCCGCAGCACGATGCTGCCGGGCACCTGTCTCGACCTGCTGGTGCCGATCCTGGAGAAGTCCAGCGGCCGCACCGCGGGCGTCGACTTCGGTGTGGCGGTGAACCCGGAGTTCCTGCGCGAGGGCACCAGCGTGCGCGACTTCTTCGACCCGCCCAAGACCGTGATCGGCGAGCTCGACACGGCCAGCGGCGACATCGTAGCCGAGCTCTACACGGGCCTGCCCGGCGACGTTTTCCGCGTGCCGATCCCGGTGGCGGAGATGACCAAGTACGCCGACAACGCCTTCCACGGCTTGAAGATCGGCTTCGCCAACGAGCTCGGCGCCGTCTGCCGCGCACTGGGGCTCGACTCGCACAAGGTGATGGACGTCTTCCTCGCCGATCGCAAGCTCAACGTGAGCCCCGCGTACCTGCGCCCGGGCTTCGCGTTCGGCGGTTCGTGCCTGCCGAAGGACCTGCGCGGACTGGTCTACGCCGCGCGCCGCGCCGACGTGTCGGTGCCGATCCTCGAGCACGTGCTGCCCTCGAACGAAGATCACCTGCAGCGCGCGTTCGACCTCGTCGCGCGCACCGGCAAGCGCAAGGTGGGTCTGTTCGGCCTGTCGTTCAAGCCCGGTACCGACGACCTGCGCGAGAGCCCGCTCGTCGAGCTCGCCGAGCGGCTGCTGGGCAAGGGCTTCGAGCTCAAGATCTACGACGCCAACGTGAGCCTCTCGCGGCTCATGGGCGCCAACCGCGAGTACATCGAGAGCCGGCTGCCGCACCTCGGTCAGCTGCTCGCGAGCTCGGTCGAAGAGGTGCTGGAGCACGCCGAGGTGTGCCTCGTCGGCACCGCCGACCCGGCCGTGCTGGCCGCTCTTCCCCACGGCGGCGAGCAGACGCTCGTCGACCTCGTCCGCCTCCCCGACGCCGAGGTGCGCCGGGCCGAAGAGGGATATGTCGGCCTTGCCTGGTGACAAGAAAAAAGCCCTGATCCTGGTCGAGAACCTCTCGGTTCCGTTCGACCGCCGCGTGTGGCAGGAGTGCCAGACGCTGCGCGACGCCGGCTGGGAGGTGCACGTGATCTGCCCGCAGGGCACGAAACGCGACACCGAACCCGAAGCCGTGATTGACGAGGTGCACATCCACCGCTACCCGCTCAAGGCGGCGACCGGTGGCCCCGCCGGCTACCTGCAGGAGTACGGCTCCGCGGTGTGGCACACGTTCCGGCTGGCCCGCAAGGTCGGCCCCGTCGACGTGGTCCACGCCTGCAACCCGCCGGACCTGCTGTTCCTCGTGGCACGGATGCTGAAGCGCCAGGGCGCGAAGTTCATCTTCGACCAGCACGACCTCGTGCCGGAGCTGTACTTGTCGCGCTTCGACCGTGGTCAGGACCTGCTCTACCGCGGCGTCTGCGCGCTCGAGCGCTCCACCTACCGCGCGGCCGACGTCGTGATCGCCACCAACGAGAGCTACCGCCAGGTCGCCCTCATCCGCGGCGGCAAGCGGCCCGAGGACGTGTTCGTGGTCCGCAGCGCGCCCGTGGTCGAGCGCTTCCACGAGGTGCCGGTGGAGCCGGAGCTCAAACGCGGCAAACCGCACCTGCTCTGCTACCTCGGCGTGATGGGGCCGCAGGACGGCGTGGACTACGCGTTGCGCGCGCTGGCTTCCCTGCGTGACGAGATCGGCCGCGACGACTGGCACGCCGTGTTCGTGGGCGCCGGCGACGCGTTCGACGACGTGGTGGCGCTGTCGAAGGAATTGGGCCTGGAAAACCAGGTCGAGTTCACGGGCCGCGTCTCCGACGCCGACCTGCTGCGCTACCTGTCCGCGGCCGACGTGTGCCTTTCGCCCGACCCGCTCAATCCGCTCAACGACGTCTCGACCATGAACAAGATCATGGAGTACATGGCGATGAGCAAGCCCATCGTCTCGTTCGAGCTGCGCGAGGCCCGCGTCTCCGCGGGTGAGGCCGCGCTCTACGCGCCGGCCAACGACGTCACCGAGTTCGCGAAGCTCGTCGCCGTGCTGCTCGACGACCCGGACGAACGCGTCCGGATGGGGGAACTCGGCAAGGCGCGGGTCAGCGGGCCACTGGCCTGGGCGAACTCACAGAAAGCCCTGCTCGCCGCGTACGAGCGGGCTGTGCGCTGAGCCCACGTGCTTCATCGCGGTTTGAACAAGGTTCGTGCGTTCGGTGTAACCAACGCCTCCAGCACGACGACGGGGTCAGTGACCGGTACGCCACTTTCGGAGGGGAGACCCCGGTTTTGAGTGACGACACGGTACGACTCTCGATGGTGGGACAGGTTCTGCGCAGACGCTGGAGGGCGCTGCTGATCCTGGTGGTCGTGGGGGCGGGCGTCGGTGCGGGTGCTTCTGTTGTGCTCTCGCCCGGTTACGAGACCACGGCGAGCGTGCTGCTGCAGGGCCCGCGCCAGGCCGACGAGCTGCTGACGCAGGCCCAGGTGGCCACCAGCTCGGTGGTGCTGGACCGCGCGGCTGCGGCGCTCGGCATGCGCGAGGCCGGTCCGGACCTCCAGAAGAAGGTCACGGCCTCGGTGGCGCAGGGCAACGTCGTGGCGATCAGTGCTTCGAGCGACAGCCCGGAGCACGCGCAGCAGCTGGCCGACCAGGTGGCCAAGGAGTTCGTGAAGTACTCCACGCAGCTGCTGTCCAACTCGGCCGGCTCGTCGGCCCAGCTCGCGCAGGAGCAGCGGGAGGCGCTGCGCCAGCAGGTGGCGCAGACCAACCAGCGCATCCTCGACCTGTCCCGTTCGGTGTCCGACGGCCAGACGGTGGAGGGCGTGCAGGTCCGCACGGAGCTGCAGGGCCTGCGCACCTCGCTGGAGCAGGCGATGAACAACCTCGACGCGGCCGACGCGGCCACGGGCGCCGGCAACATGGTCGTGATGGGGCCGTCGGAGAAGCCGACCTCGCAGGCTGCGCCCACGCTGCCGCAGCTCGCCGGGGGCGGCGCGATCCTGTTTTTCCTCATCGGCCTGCTCAGCTACCTCTTCGGGGCGCGCAGCGACCGCCGGCCACGCAGTGAGACGGAGATCGGCTCGGCGCTGGGCGCGCCGGTGCTGGCGAGCGTCGACGTGCCGGAGACCGGTGAGCCTGAGCGCACCGCCGGCTTCCGGGGCGCGCTGCGCCGGATCACGGGCAGCGACAAACCGTGGAACCTGCCGGAGGTGCCGGTTTCGGCCGACGAGTCCAGCCGTGAGGTGCGGTACCGCCGGGTGTTCGCCCGGCTGGGCACCGACCGCGACGGCGTGCTGCGGCTGCTCGTGCTCGTCGCCGCCGGCGACAGTGCGGCGCGGCGCGCGGCGACGCAGTTCGCGAAGGTCGCCGAGACCGAGCGCGTGCGGGTGGAGCTGACGATCACGGAGGTCACCGTGGGCTCCGGCGTGCAGCCGACCGTGCCCGACGGCACTGCCGGGGTGCTCGTGGTGCTCTCGGTCGGCAGCCGCAGCGCGTGGGAGCTCGTGGCGATCGCCGAGGCGTGCGCCGACGCGGGCCACGAGGTGCTCGGCGCCGTGCTCACGCGTCAGGTCCGTGTCACCGGGAAACCGCGCAGAGAACCCGCCTCGGCGGATCCACCCCAGGTCCCGGTGGACCGTGACGCGATGGCAGGTTCGTCATGACCAGTTCGCAGAGCTCCTCGCCACCACTGATCGACCTGCAGAGAATCGTCGTCGCGGTGCGCCGGCACCGCCGGCTGTGGGTCGCCTTCGCGTTGCTGGGCCTGGTGGTCGGCGGCGCGGTGGCCGTGCTGCTGCCGGCCCCGCCGACCGCGGTCACCAAGGTGATCGTGATCCACCCGGACGACTCGCCGACCGACAGCGGCACGCTGATGCGCACCGACGTCGCCGTGCTGGAGACCGCGAAGATCGCGTCGGAAGCGCTGAAGAAGGTGCACAGCACCGAGGCGACCGAAGACTTCCTGAAGGACTACACCGGCCTCGGCCTGACCAACAACGTCATGCAGGTGACGGTCACGGCCAAGACCAAGGAAGACGCCGTCGCCAAGGCGCAGGCGCTGGCCGACGTCTTCATCGCCGACCACGTGCAGCGCAACCAGGCCGCCGCGACCGCGCAGGCCAAGGCGCTGCTCGACCAGCGCACGCAGGCGCAGCAGGAGCTGGCGCAGATCGACTCGCAGGCCGCCACCGAGGCGGACAAGGGCAGCCGCGCGAACGCCGGCACGCTGGAGCAGCTGTACACGCAGCGCGCGGACCTCGTGTCGAAGATCGCCGACCTGCAGAACCAGGCGCAGCAGGCAGGCATCGGCACACCGCAGGTGGCCGCGGGCACGCAGATCGTGGACGCGCCGGCGATCCAGAAGGTGTCGTTGCTCAAGACGGTCGCCACCAACGGCGCCATCGGCTTCGCGCTCGGCCTCGCCCTCGGGCTGGCCCTGGCGATGGTCACCGCGCTCGTGCGCGACCGGCCGGTGCTGCGGCGCGAGGTCTCCGAGCACCTCGGTGCGTCGGTGATCGCGCAGCTGCCGTCGAAGCTGCGCGGCCCGAAACGGTTGTGGGCCAAGTCGAAGCCGGTGGTCGAACGCAAGCGCGTGGCCGTGACGCTCGTGCGGGCGGCCCGGGCCGAACGCGGGCCGCTGTCGTTGCTGGAGCTCGGCGCGCCCGGCGTGGCCGCGGGGCTCGCGGTGGACATGGCGGCGGAGCTGGCCGAGGACGGGCCGGTCGTGGTGATCGACGACCTGCCGCGCCACGACGCGAAGCGCCTGGCGGTGGCCGGCGACGTGAAGGTGGTCGAGGTCGGAGACCCGTCGATCAAGCGCGCGGTGTACCGGCTCGGCGTCGGCACGGTCGCGCCCGGCACGGCGTGGACGGACCTGGAGTACCTCGGCACGGAGACGGTGCTCGTCGTGCGCTCGGGCCACGCGAACACGCTGTGGCTGCACACCGTGGCCCGGCAGCTCGCCGACTGCGGCATCCCGATCCTGGGTGTGGTGCTCGTCGATCCGGACCCGAAGGACCAGACCGACGGGACGCTGTGGGACGGCCTGCACACCGCGTTGCGCGGGCGGGCGTCCGTGGTGGCGGCCAAGCAGACGGAGCGCCCCAGCGTGGCATTGGGTGCGTTGAACGCACCGAACGCCACATTGGGGTCGGGCGGGGAGACGCCGGCCGAGCCGCTGCGGAAGTTCGTGGAGCAGGAACCGGAGAAGCCGATCGACTGGCCGGTCGAGCACGACGTGAACGACGCGGCGACCACCATCGAGGCGTCGGTCGTCAAACCGGCCAAGCCCGCCGTGCCCGTCGAAACGAACGGCCACCTCGAAGCGCCGACCCGCCGGCTCAGCCCGGTGCCGCGCAAGCCCGAGGAGCACGCGCCGGAACAGCGCAAGTCCGAGCCCGGCAACTCCGAGATGCCGACCAAGAAGTTCGCGCCCGTCCAGTCCGGTCCGGAAAGCTAGAGAGGGTCACGAACATGTGCGGCATCGCAGGTGCCTACCACTGGCCGGACGGCGGCCCGCTCACCGATCGGCTCACGAAGTGCCTCGCGCACCGAGGGCCGGACGGTTCGGGGCGCTACGACCACCGCGCCGGCACCGGGGAAGTCCACTTCGGACACCGCAGGCTGTCGATCGTCGACCTGTCCGAGACGGGCGCGCAGCCGATGGTGGCCGAGGGGCTCGCGCTGACGTACAACGGTGAGCTCTACAACGCCCCGGAGCTGCGCGCGGAGCTGGAGGGCAAGGGCGTGCGGTTCCGCGGCACGTCCGATACCGAGGTGCTGCTGCGCGCGTGGCGCGAGTGGGGCGTCGACTGCCTGCCGCGGCTGCGCGGGATGTTCGCGTTCGGCGTCTTCGACGAACGCACCGGTGAGCTCACGCTGGTGCGCGACCAGCTGGGCATCAAGCCGCTGTTCTTCGTGCAGCGCAACGGTGGCGTCGCGTTCTCCTCGGAGCTCAAGGCGCTGGCCACCGAGCTCGGCGGCACGCTGGAAGTCGACAAAGCGGCGCTCATCGCGTCGCTGCTGTACTACTGGGTGCCCGACAGCCGCTGCGCGTACCGCGAGGTCGAGAAGCTGCAGCCCGGCACGTGGGTGCGCTTCCGTCCGGACGGCACGAGCGAGCGCGGCGCCTACTGGTCGCTCCGCCAGGTCGCCGAGGAAGGCGAGGCGTACCGGGTTCAGGGGGGTGGCGACGTCGACCTCCACGAGGTGATCGCCGACTCCACGAGCAAGCACCTGCTCTCCGACGTCCCGGTCGCCACGTTCCTGTCCGGCGGCCTCGACTCCAGTTACCTCACCGCGCTCGCCGCGCGGCAGCAGCCCGGGATCTCCGCGTACACCATCGGTTTCCGCGCCGAGGACGCCAAGTTCGAGGCGATGCCGGACGACTTGAAGTACGCCAGGATCGTCGCCAAGCAGTTCGGCGTCGACCTGCACGAGATCGAGATCGCGCCGCAGGTGCTCGACCTGTTGCCGCGCATGACCTACCACCTCGACGAGCCCATCGGCGACCCCGCGGCCATCAACTCGTTCCTCATCTGCTCGGCGGCGCGGGAGGCCGGCGTGAAGGTGATGCTGTCCGGGATGGGCGCCGACGAGATGTTCGCCGGCTACCGCAAGCACTACGCGAACCAGCTCGCCCTGCGTTACCAACGCGTTCCCGGCCTGGTGCGCAAGCCGATCGAAACCGTCGTGGACCGCCTGCCCGTCGCGTCTGCCAGCCGTGGTTACCGCACGGTGCGGTTCGCCAAGCGGTTCCTGTCGTTCGCGGAGCTGCCGGAGGAGACGGCGTTCCGGCGCAGCTACACGATGTACGACCGCGGCGAGCTGCTCGACCTCGTGAACCCGGACCTGGCCGCCGACGTCGACGACGTGCTCACCGAACACGCGGACACCTACCACGACCAGGCGCTGAGCGACTACGTCAACCGCATGTGCCTGGCCGACACGCGGATGTTCCTGCCCGGCCTGAACCTCACCTACACCGACCGCTCGACGATGGCCGCCTCCACCGAGGTGCGCACGCCGTTCGTCGACGTCGAGGTGGTCAAGGCGGCGTTCCGGGTGCCGGGAAACAAGAAGATCGCCGGCCGCCAGGGCAAGGCGGCGCTCAAGGAAGCCGCGCTGGCGATCCTGCCGAAGGAGATCGTCTACCGCCCGAAGGGTCTCTTCAGCGCCCCGCTGCGGGCCTGGATGAGCCGCGACCTGGCCCCGCTGGTGCGGGAGGTCGTGAACGAGGGCGTGCTCGTCGAATCCGGGTTCCTGCAACGGGAGGCCCTGCAGAAGCTCGTGGCCGAGGACGCCGCCGGGCAGCAGGACCGCGCGAAGCACCTCTGGCACGTGTTGACCCTCGAGTACTGGTACCGCGCCGCGTCTTCGACGACTATTCCGAGCAGCTAGGAGTGCTGTGAAGCAGGTAGTGCAGAACTACAAGAGCGGGGAGCTGGCCCTCCTCGACGTCCCCGTCCCGGCCTGCAAGCCGGGCGGCGTGCTCGTGCGCACGGTGTACTCGCTGATCTCGACCGGCACCGAGATGATGAAGGTGTCCGAGGCGAGCATGTCGATGATCGGCAAGGCGCGTTCGCGGCCGGACCAGGTCGCCAAGGTGATGCAGAGCGTCGCGACCAACGGCCTCGCCGCCACCTACCGCAAGGTCACCAGCAAGCTCGACTCCTACACGCCGCTGGGCTACTCGCTGTCCGGGGTGGTCGTCGAGGTCGGTGCCGGGTTGGATGGCGCAGGCGACGTGTCCGTTGGAGATCTCGTGGCGTGCGCCGGCAACGAGCACGCGCTGCACTCCGAGCTCAACTGGGTGCCCAAGAACCTCTACGCGCGCGTGCCCGCCGGCCTCGAACCGCGCCACGCGGCGTTCGGCACGGTCGGCTCGATCGCGATGCAGGGCGTGCGCCGCGGCGAGCCGCAGCTCGGTGACCTCGCGCTGGTGATCGGCCTCGGCCTGATCGGGCAGCTCGTGGTGCAGCTGCTGGTCGCCTCCGGCGTGCGCGTCGTCGGCGTGGACCCGGACCCGTCGCGGTGCGAGCTGGCCGAGCGGCTCGGCGCGCTGACCTGCGCGCACCCGGGCTCCGGCACGGTGGACAACGCCGTCGCGGAGCTGTCGGGCGGCCACGGTGTGGACCAGGTCTACCTGGCCGCGGGTGGCGCCTCGAACGACCCGGTGGAGCTGGCCGCACGGCTCGCGCGCGACCGCGGCCGCGTGGTCGACATCGGCAAGATCTCGCTCAACCTGCCGTGGAACGCCTACTACGAGAAGGAACTCGACGTCCGCTTCTCGCGTTCGTACGGGCCGGGCCGCTACGACCCGGAGTACGAGCTCGAGGGCCGCGACTACCCGATCGGCTACGTGCGCTGGACCGAGCGCCGCAACATCGAGTGCTTCCTCGACCTGGCCGCGCGCGACAAGCTCGATGTCGAACCGCTGATCACGCACACCGCCGACTTCTCGACGGCCGTGGAGACGTACAAGTCGCTGCAGGATGGTGACCTCAAGGCCGTCGCGGTGCTCTTCCAGTACCCGGACGGCCCGGAAGGCGAAGCCGACCCGGTGGTTTCCTCGGTCGCGCTGCCCGCGGAGACGGGCACCCGCGCGACTCCGCGTGGCCGCCTGCGCGTCGGGTTCGTGGGTGCCGGCAACTACGCGTCGTCGATGTTGCTGCCGCACCTGGTCGCCCACGACCGCGTGGCACTGTCCGAAGTGGTCACCACGTCGGCGCTCTCGGGTGCCAACGCCAAGCGCAAGTTCGGCTTCGCTCGCGCCACCACGGACCTCGACGCGCTGCTCGCCGACGAGTCGGTGGACACCCTGTTCGTGGTGACGCGCCACAGCTCCCACGCCGAGCTCACCCGCCGCGCGCTGCTCGCCGGCAAGGCCGTGTTCGTGGAGAAGCCGCTGGCGCTGTCGGAGAAGGAGCTGCGCGGGATCGTCGAGGCCATCGAGGAGTCGGGCAACAACCGGCTGCAGGTCGGCTTCAACCGCCGCTTCGCGCCGCTGCTCAACGAGGCCAAGGTGCAGTTCGGTCCCCGGTTGGGGCCGGCTTCGGTGCGCTACCTCGTGAACGCGGGCCGTCTGGAGTCCACCAGCTGGTACAACCAGGCCGACTCCGAGGGCTCCCGGTTCGTCGGCGAGGGCGGCCACTTCATCGACACGGTGAGCTGGTTCCTCGGCAGCGACCCGATCTCGGTCTACGCCACCGCGACCCCGGGCAACGACGACCTGCAGGTGCTGCTCCGCTACGCCGACGGCTCGACCGCGGCCATCAGCTACGTGACCAGCGGCTCCACGTCGTTCCAGAAGGAGACGTTGGAGGTGCTGGCCGACGGCAAGGTGCTGAAGTTCGACGACTTCGCCCGCGCCTCGGTGTACGGCAGGAAGCGCTGGGCCAGCTCGCGCATCCCGAAGGGCCGCGACAAGGGCCAGAAGGCCGAGATCGACGCGTTCGTCACGGCGCTGACCACCGGCGTCGCGATGCCGATCGGTGCCGAGTCGCTGGTGAACACCACGCTGGCCACGCTCGCCGTGAACCGCAGCCTCGAGACCGGCGCGCCGGTGCGGCTGGAGCCGAAGGAGGTGCTCGGCTGATGGATCCGGCCTGGTACCTGCGAAGACTTTCGGCCATGAGCCCGGCCGAGATGGCCGGTCGTGCCACCGACGCGTTGCGTAAGCAGCAGTGGCGTGGGGTCGCGAAGCAGAAACCGGAGTGGCTGTCGCACCGCACGTTCGCGGCGCTGCCCGAGCCGCTTCCCGAGATGAGCGTCGACCGGCGGCACGACCTCCTGCACGCCGCCGACCGGCTGATGGACGGGCACGCCGAGTACTTCGGCGTTGAGCGCACCGATCTCGTGGCGCCCGACTGGTCCTTCGACCCGAAGACCGGCCGACGCGCGCCCGCCGACGCGTACTCCTTCGACATCGCTTACCGCGACGAGGACGCGGTCGGCGACATCAAGCAGATCTGGGAGCCCTCGCGCCACCAGCACCTCACCGTGCTGGCGGCCGCGTACGCGCTGACTGGCGAAGACCGCTACGCCCACCGCGTGGCCGACCACCTGAAGTCCTGGTGGGCGGCCAACCCGCCGATGCGCGGCGTGCACTGGGTGAGCGGCATCGAGCTCGGCATCCGGCTCCTGTCGTGGGTGTGGGTGCGCCGGCTGCTCGACGGCTGGACGGGCGCGTCCGGCCTGTTCGAGGACAACCCCGAGGCACTGCACCAGATCTGGCACCACCAGCGCTGGCTCGCGGCGTTCCCGAGCCGGGGTTCGTCCGCGAACAACCACGTGATCGCCGAGGACGCCGGCCAGCTGGCGGCCGCGTGCGCGTTCGGCTGGTTCCCGGAGTCGGAGGGCTGGCGCGATGCGGCGCTGTGCTCGCTGGACACGCAACTGCAGGCCAACACGTTCGCTTCCGGGCTCAACCGCGAGCTGGCCACGGAGTACCACGGCCTGGTTCTGGAATTGGGTCTCGCGGCCGCGCTGGAAGCCGGCTCGGTCGTGCCGGAGTCGACCTGGCTCGTGCTGCGCCGGATGTGCGACGCGCTGGCGTCCATTGTGGACTCCCACTTGCGGCCGCCGCGCCAGGGCGACGCCGACGACGGCTACGGCCTGATCGTCGACGGCACCGGCACCAGCCGCTGGGCTTCGCTGCTCGCCACCGGCGACGCGTTGTTCGGCCGGCAGGAGTGGTGGCCGAAGGTGCCGGGCGGCGACGTGCGCACCAGGGTGTTCGCCTCGCTCGGCGGTGTCCCCGAGCTCACCGATCCGCGACCCCCGCGGCGGATGGACGACCTTTTCGACGCCGGCATGACGATCCTGCGCACCCCGGCCGAGAACACCGCCGAGCCGGAGATCTGGGTCCGCTGCGACGGCGGCCCCCACGGCTTCCTCGCCATCGCCGCCCACGCCCACGCGGACGCGCTGGCGCTGGAGGTCCGCCACGACGGCGTCGACATTCTCGCCGACCCGGGCACCTACTGCTACCACGGCGAACCCGAGTGGCGCTCCTACTTCCGCTCGACGCTCGGCCACAACACGTTGCAGCTCGGCGACACCGACTCCTCGGCGTCCGGCGGGCCGTTCCTGTGGACCCGGCACGCGCAGACCCGCACGCTCGCGGTCGGCCCGGTGCGCTGGCGCGCCGAGCACGACGGCTACGCGCCGGCCGTGCACCGCCGCTGCGTGGAGCTGGAGGACCGGACGCTGACGATCCTCGACGAGGTCGACGGCGACCTGACGCTGCCGGCGAAGCTGGCCTTCCACCTCGGCCCGCTCGTCGAGGTCACCCTCGACGGCAGCACGGCGCGGCTGAGCTGGCCCGGCCACACGGCAACCTTGGCGCTGCCGCCGACGTTGACTTGGACCGCGCACCGCGGCGAAACGAACCCGCCGCTCGGCTGGTACTCCGGCGGCTTCGGCCGGCGCGAACCGTCGACCACACTGATCGGCACTGGTCCGGCCGCGGAACCCTTGACCACCACGCTGAGTTTTTACCAATCCGACCAAAAGTAGGCCGACCCCCGCGCGGCACGTGACCGTTGCCGCGAAGCCATTCGGCCGTGGCTGTGGTCGGATTGGTAACAATCGGCACAGCAAAAGATCGAGAGGATCCACCCGGTGCGATCGACCAGCAGGCTTTTGCTGTTCCTGGGTCTGCTGTGCCCGCTCGTCCTCGCCGGGTGCACGAGCGCGCCCGACGACGACGCCGCGTCGAGCCAGGCCGCGTCGACGTCGGCGGCGCCGTCCGGGCCGGTGGCGGCGGTGTGCGACAAGATGCCGCCCGGACCCGCCACCGCGCCCGCGGGCGCGCAGGCCGTGGCGGTGACCGACGACTTCGCCGCGAAGGTCCGCGGCGCCGCGGCCGGCACTACGTTCTGGCTCGCGCCGGGCAGCCATCACCTCGGCGACGACCGGTTCGACCAGGTCCAGCCCAAGGACGGCGACGTGTTCGTCGGCGGGCCGGGCGCGGTGCTCGACGGGCGCAAGATCAACCAGTACGCCTTCACCGGCCACGCCAAGAACGTGAAGATCACCAACCTCACCGTGCAGAACTTCGTCGCCCCGCGCGATGAAGGCGTGGTCAACCACGACTCCGGCGACGGTTGGGTGATCCAGCACGCCACCCTGCAGGACAACGACGGCGCCGGCCTGATGGCAGGCAACAAGCAGCAGGTGCTCGACAACTGCCTGCGCCGCAACGGCCAATACGGCATGAACGCGTTCTCCGCCGACGACGACATCACCGGGCTGGTGGTGCGCGGCAACGAGATCACCGGCAACAACACCGGTGACTGGGAGAAGAAGATCGACGGCTGCGGCTGCACCGGCGGCATCAAGTTCTGGGCCGTCAACGGTGCCGACGTCGTCGGCAACTGGGTGCACGACAACCGCGGCACCGGCCTGTGGGCCGACACGAACGACAACGACTTCCTCATCGAGGGCAACCTCATCGAGAGCAACGACAGCGCGGCGATCATCTACGAGACCAGCTACAACGCCGTGATCCGCAACAACACGATCCGGCGCAACAACCTCGTCGACGGCCGCGACTACGCCGACCGCGGCGACTCGTTCCCGACCGCGACGATCTACATCTCCGAGTCCGGCGGCGAACCGCGCGTGAAGGCCCGCACGTCGAAGCTCGAGATCTACGGCAACGTGTTCGAGAACAACTGGAACGGCATCACCCTGTGGGAGAACGCCGACCGCTTCTGCAACAGCCCGGCCAACACCTCCAGCGGCGTCTGCACGAAGCTCCAGCCCGACACCGCCAAGTGCGCCGCGCCGGCGATCGCGCAGAAGCCGCTCTACGACGACTGCCGCTGGAAGACCCAGCGCGTGGACATCCACAACAACCGTTTCACGCTGCAGCCCTCGGCGATCGGCTGCGAGGAGACGTGCGGGCGCATGGGACTGCTGTCGAACTTCGGCACCTACCCGGACTGGTCGCCGTACAAGGGTGACGTGGTGCAGAACGCGATCACCTTCAAACAGGGCAACAGCTGGCACGACAACGCGTACGTGGGGCCGTGGACCTTCATCGCCACCGACATGAGCCACGTCCTCGGCATCGGCGAGTGGGAGGGCGCGCCCTACAACCAGGACGCGCGCACGACGTATGAGCGCGGCGGGGGAGGGTGACCATGGCGGTACTGGCCGACATCCGGCGACCGACACCGGCGGAGACCGGCGAGCGCACCCCGAAGCTCGTCGGGGCCGCGTGGGCGCTGCTGATCCTCAACACGCTCGGCTCGACCGGCGCGGAGACCGTGATCCCGATGCCGCGCGCGGTGAGCCAGCTCGTGACCATGGGCGCGCTGATGACAGCGTTCGTGATCGCGCTGGCGCTGAACCCGCGGCTGAAGATCCGGCCGAGCGCGTATCTGCTGCTGCTCACGCTGCTGCTGGTCACGAGCACCGTCGCGAGTCTGCACCTGGAAGCCGGGTTCGGGTCGCTGTTCCGGTGCTTCCGCTTCGGGGTGTTCCTCGCGACGCTGTGGCTGCTCACGCGCTGGTGGAACGGGTCGTTCACGTTCGTGCGCCACCACATCAAGATGTTCAGCGCCGTGCTGGTGTCGGTGGCGATCGGGCTCGTGATCGCGCCGGGCAAGGCCATGCCGGAGAGCTACGGCGGCCGGCTCGCGGGCGCGGTGTGGCCGCTGACGCCGCCGCAGGTCGGGCAGTACGCGGCCGTGATCGCGGGCCTGGCGGCGCTGCTGTGGCTGGGCAAGCGCACGACGATGACGAGCGCGTTGATCGTGATCGTGCCCTCGCTCGGGCTGCTCCTGCTCTCGCACACACGCACGGCGACGCTCGGTCTCGTGGCCGGGCTCGTGGTCGCGCTGCTGTCGCTGGCCATGACGAACTCCCGCGCGCGCAAGGTGTTCACCACGTTCGTGCTGGTGGCGGGCTTCTCCGTGGTGGTCCTCGGCGGGCTGCTGCAGGCGTGGTTCCTGCGCGGGCAGAGCGAGGAGAACTTCTCCAGCCTCACCGGCCGCGCGAAGGTGTGGGACGCGCTGCTGGCCGCGCCGCGCACGGTCAACGAGTACATCTTCGGCGTGGGACTCACCGACAAGTCCTACGACGGGCTGCCGATCGACAACAGCTGGCTCGCCGTCTACCACGAGCAGGGGTTCACGGGCATCGCGATCGTCGCGGCGTTCCTGCTGGTGCTGGTCGCCGTGGCCGTGCTGCGGCCGCCGTCGCTGGCGCGCGCGTGTGCGATCTTCCTGATCACGTACTGCATTTCCGCGTCCTACACCGAGGCCGGGCTCGGTGACGCGTCGCCGTACCTGCTGCACCTGGCGCTGGCCGCGTCGCTGCTGGCCCAGGGCACGGTGCGGGCCACTTCCGACGAAGAGTTCATTCCGAAGGGGCAGCCCGCATGAAGGTGCTCGTGGTCCACAACCGCTACCGCTCGGAGCAGCCGAGCGGGGAGAACAACGTGGTCGACGCCGAGACGGCTTTGCTGGCGGCCGGCGGCGTTCGGGTTTCGTTGTTCGAGCGGCAGAGCGACGACATCGCTGCGATGTCCTTGCCCCGCAAGGCTTTGGTGCCCGTGCAGGTGCCGTGGAACCGTTCGGCGCGGGCTGAGCTGACGGCTCGGTTGCAGGTCGAGCGGCCGGATGTGGTGCACGTTCACAACACGTTCCCGCTCCTGTCGCCCTCGGTGCTGGCGGCGTGCGCGGACGCGCGGGTGCCGGTGGTGGCGACGCTGCACAACTACGGCATGGTCTGCCCGCCCGGCACGCTCTACCGCGACGGGCGGATCTGCACGGACTGCGTGGGTGGCGCGCCCGTTCCCGCCGTTCGGCACGGGTGTTACCGGGGCTCGCCCGCGGCGACGGTGCCGATGGCCGCGAACCTCCTGCTGAACCGCTCGCGGTGGCGCAGCGACGTGACGCGCTTCTTCTGCATCTCCGACGCCCAGCGGCGGTTGCTCGTGGACGCGGGGATGCCGGCTTCGCGGATGACGGTGAAGCACAACTTCGTGACCGATCCGGGCGTTCGGCGGGTGGGCGATGGTTCGCACGTGCTGTTCCTCGGCCGGCTGACGGAGGAAAAGGGCGTGCCGCTGCTGATGGCGGCGTGGGACCTGCTCGGCGGTTCGCTCGGCTCGCCGCTGGTGATCGCGGGCACCGGGCCGCTTTCGGACGACGTCGCCGCTTGGGCTTCTTCACGCTCGGACGTCTCGTACGTCGGGCTGCAGGACAAGGCGGCTTGCCAGAAGCTGACCGCCTCGGCGGCCGCGGTGGCCGCCCCTTCGGCGTGGCTGGAGGCGTTCGGCCTCGTCGTGGTCGAGGCCATGGCCGCCGGCGTGCCGACCCTCGCACCCGCCCACGGCGCCTTCGAAGAACTGATCTCCGACGGTGTCACGGGCGTCCTTCACGAGCCCGGCTCCGCTTCGGCGCTCGCCGACGCCCTTCGCGACGTCCTCGCCGACCCCGAACGCAACCACAAGATGGGCGACGCCGCCCGCCGGCGCTACGACGAGGACTTCACCCCCGCCGTGGGATTCCGGCGGTTGGTCGAGGGATACGAGGCCACGATCGCCGCCTACCGCCCGGCTTGACACCGAGGTGACGAAAGCCGCCGTACGGTTCTCCTCGGCGGGTTGTCCGCTTGCTGCTCGGTCCGGTCAGGGTTCCGCGGGTGAAAGGGCGCTCGGCTCGATGAGAGATTCCGCTCGATGAGATCCGCCGTCCGCGCGGCGCCGCCCGCGCTGCCGGTGTCCGTGCGCACGCCGGTGTTGGTCGCCGCCGGCCTGGGTTTGGTCGTGCTGGTGGTCCTCGCCGTCCTCTTCGCAGGGGAGTCGCAACCCACCGCGTTCGACACCCCGCTCCTGCCTGGCCCTGACTTGCTGCCGGATCCTTGGTGGTACCTCGCCACGGCCGTGGACTTCGTCGGGGAGCCGGCGGGCTCGGCGATCGTGATCGTGCTCATCACCGGCGGCGCGCTGCTCGCCCGCCGCCCCCGCACGGCCGTGCTCACGCTGGTCGGCTGCGGGCTCACGGTGGCGGTGACGTCGCTGCTCAAGCCCATCACCGGCCGCACCATCCACGGCCACTTCCTGTCCTACCCGAGCGGCCACACCGCCTTCGCGACCGCCCTGGCGCTGATCGGCGCGTTCGTACTGGCCGACCGCCTGCACCGCGCCGCCGCCATCACCCTGACGCTCACCCTCGCGCTCATCTGCGGCGCACTGATGGCCTGGGCCGAAGTCGGCCTCGGCGCCCACTACCCGACCGACACCATCGGCGGCTTCGCGGCGGCGCTCGCCATCATCCCGGCCACCGCGTTCGCCATCGACCGCGTCGCCGTGCGGCTTTAGGCCCTGTTCTCCTCAAGCCTGCGCCGCTGCGAGCCGCACGCGGAGGCCGTCGACGAACAGCTCCAGGCCGAACGCGAACCGAGCCTCGGGGGCGGCCTTGCGCACGCTGTCCATCGCGTGGTGCAGCCGATCGTCGGACCCGGCGCCGCGCGCCCGGTCGCCGGAGCGTTCAGCTTGCTCTTCGATCGTGTGGCCGAGCACGTAGTGCAGGAGCGCGAAGACGACCCAGCCAGCGCGTTCGATCGGCAAGCCGGCGTCGGCGAGGGCACGGAGGGCCGCTTCGCCGCCGCGGACGATGTTCGGCTCCACGACGGAGGTGCCGGCGACCACCCGCGCCCCGTCGCGGTGCGCGAGGAGGGCGCCGCGTGCGCGGTGGGCCAGCTCGACCAGTTGCGCGTCCCACGGACCGTCATCGAACGGCGTGTCCGTGATCGCGGCCGTGATCCGGTCGGCCATCGCGCCGAGCAGCGCGTCCTTGTCCTTGAAAAGCTCGTGGATCGCGTCGGTCCGAACGCCGAGGCGGGCGCCGATCTCGCGCATGGTCAGCCCGTCGAGTCCCTCGGCGTCGAGGAGTTCCAGCGCCGCCGTGACGAAGTCCGTGCGCTTCAGCGGCATGTCACCAGTCTGCGCCTGAATCGACCGCGTCAGAACTTGCTGCCCTGGTCCTGCCCGTACGGCCCCGCCTGCCACTGCTCCGGCGTCAGCACCCGGCTGGTGTCGTGGGCGACGAACATCCACGGACCCGAGTACGTGTTGTCGCTGAAGTGGTTGTTCTGGTCGAAGGTGATGGCCTGCTGCACCACGCCGCCCTTGTACGGGGACCAGTCGGGGTAGCTGCCGTAGTTGGACAGCACCGCCATGCGGCCGCAGAACTGCGTGCAGCCCAGGTGCGCCGGGTCGAAGGTGAACGTGTTGTCGTGCACCGTCACGTTCTGTGTCTTCCAGCGGCAGTCGTCGTACAGCGGCTTCTGCGCGATGCCCGGCGCGCTGCACTGGGCCTTCGTGGCGAACGGCGTGCAGTAGCCCGTGGACGTGTTGGCCGGGCTGTTGCAGAAGCGGTCGGCGTTCTCCCACAGGGCGACGCCGCCCCAGTTGTCCTCGAAGGTGTTGCCGCCGATGTCGATCTGGTGCGTGCGCGCGCCCAGCCGGGGTTCGCCGCCGGACTCGGAGAGGTAGATCGTGGCGACGGGGAAGTTGTCGCCCTTGGCGGCGCGGGCGCGGCCGGCGACGAGGCCGTTGCGGCGGAACACGTTGCCGCTGACGGTGAGGTTGTGGCTGATCTCGTAGAACAGCGCCTCGGCGTCGTTGTCCTCGATCACGTTGTCCTGCACGAGGAAGTCGTTGTCGTTGGTGTCGGCCCACAGACCGGGGCCGTGGTTGCCGTGGACCCAGTTGCCGGTGATGTCGGCGCCGTTCACGGCCCAGAACTTCACGCCGCCGCTGCAGCCGCAGCCCGGCGCCTTGGTCTCCCAGTCGTCGGTGTTGTTGCCGGTGATCTCGTTGCCCTCCAGCACGAGCCCGGTGATGCCGTCGCCGGCGCGGTAGGCGTTCATGCCGTACTGGCCGTTGTCCTTCAGGCAGCTGCCCCGGACTTCCTGCCGGTCGCCCGCCATCAGCGCGGCGCCGCGGTTGTCCTCGACGGTGCTGTCCTCGATGACCCAGTGCGTGCCCGAGTCGTGGTTCACCACGCCCTGGTCCTGCGGCGCGGCGAAGCCCCGCACGGTGAGGCCGCGGATCGTCACATCCTTGGCCTGTCCGGTGAACGCGGCCTGGTTGACGCCGCGGCCATCGAGGACGGCGCCCGGCGCGCCGAGGTAGGTGTCGCCGTCCTTGGGCTGGACCTGGCCGAACGCGTCGGTGCCGAGCGTGTGCGTGCCGGGCTTGAGCCAGAACGTGGTGCCCGCCGGGCTGTCCGACGTGCGCTGCGCGAGCTCGCTGTCGTGCGCCGGGTCCACCACCACGGCCCCGGACGGCGCCGATGCGTACTCCGTCACCGTCGTGCCGCACACCGCCGCGGGCCCGGCCGAGGCTGTCGTTGCGGCTGCGGCTTCACCCGCGCCACTCGCCAGCAGTACGAGCCCCACCACGACGGCCACGGATCTACCCATGGCCCCACGCTACGGTCCGCCGGTACGCCCGTAACTTCCCTGATGGGGTCCGCCGACTGCCCCGACGAGTGAATCTTCCTTGCCCGACAACACATTTCCGCGAAATTGCGCACTTGGTGGATCATTTCCGAAGTGGACTGATCAGCTCAGGTCCGTCGAATCGTTGATCCGCTGAAGCGAGCCTCCCGTGCCGTCGCCCTTCACCTGTGGCACGCCCAGCAGGTCGCCGATCCCCGCCGACCTCGGCGGCAGGTCGACGCCGCCGACGTTGACGGGTGAGGCACCGTTCCACGTGTGCGGTTTGCCGTGCGCCTCACCGATCTCCATCACGTACTTGCCCGGGTTCTGGGCCTGGTGGTGCTGCACCGACTCGGCGCCGTAGGAGTTGAACATCGCGTGGCGCTGGAACAGCCCGGCGCCGCCGTCGAGGTCGCGCCGCGCCGGGTTGCCGCCGATGCCGACCACGTCGACGCCCTCCTTCTTCGCAGAGTCGATCACCTGGCCCACCAGCTTGCCGTTCGGACTGGAGTCGAGGTACTTCTTCAGGTCCGGGTGCATCTCGCTGCCGGGCGGGGAGTTGAGGTAGTCCTTGACCATGCCGTTGTGCGCGTCGTCGCGCAGGCTTTCCAGGTAGACCTTGTTGACGCCGTTGTTCTTCAGGTCGCCCATGTTGTCGCGCATCATCTCGAGGCCCGGGTGCTTGCCGTCGTGCTTGCCGCCGACGACCACGCCGTCGTACTTGTCCAGCAACGAGCCGGTGGCCTCGTGCTTGTCCATGACGGGGCGCAGCCGGTCGTCCACTTCCTGATCGCGGCCCGCGTCGCGGTGGTCCTGCTTGTTGTTCTCGGTCACCTGGTTCGCCGTGTGCTGGTCGCGGCGGTCCTGCTGCTCCCAGAAGTTCCTCGTGTTCGGGTCGTTGCGGCCCAGCGCATCGACGGCCTGCCGGTCCTTGGACACCGGTGAGACCAGGCCGTCGCTGCGCGCTTGTTCGTGCAGCTTCCCGCCGAGCCCGCGGTTGTTCTCCAGCATCGTCTGGGCGTCGCCGTTGAGCGTCAGGCGCTGCTTGTTCGGGTTCGGCACACCGGCCTTCTCCGCGATGTCGTTGAACTTCTGCTCGTCGCGGATCTTGTTCGGCGTCCGGCCGGCCTTGCCCGACTTGCGCGGCCCGCGCAGGTTCAGCGAAGGTCCGTCCGGCGTGCTGTGCGCCTGGTCGAACGAAAGCTTGCACGGCGCCAGCCCGAGCGGGTCGGTCCAGCCGACGGGGTCGGCGACGTACGCGTACGGGTTCGTCGCCGGGCTCAGGCCCGACGGGTCGGGGCTGAGGTAGCGCGCCGCGGCCGGGTCGTAGTAGCGGTGGAAGTTGTAGTGCAGGCCGGTTTCGTCGTCGTGGTACTGCCCGGCGAAGCGCAGTGGCGTCGGCATCGGACCGGTCGCGGCGCCCCACGCGGTGAGCGTGCCGTGCCAGACCAGGCCCTGTTCGGCGTCGAGCAGCTCGGTCGGGGCACCGGCGAGGTCGGTGACGACGCCGCGGAGGCGGTGGTCGCGCCATTCGCCGCCGGCCTGGTGAAGCACGCGTTCGGTCTGTGTGAGCACGCGGCCGCTGCCGGGTTCGGTGTGCCAGACCAGGGCCCGCACGCCGTCGGTGACCTGCTCGGCGAGCTGTTCACCGTCCCAGGTGAACTCGGTGCGGGTGCGCAGGGTGCCGGCGGCGTCGAGGAGCTCCTTGGCGGCACGGCGGCCGAGTGCGTCGTAGCGGTAGCGCCAGTGGTGGCCGGCCGGGGTGTGCACGGCGACGAGCCGCTCGTGACCGTCCCACTCGTACCGCCATTCGTTGCCTTCGGTCCGGCGCAGCACGAGCTTGCCGTCTGGGTCGTACTCGTACTCCGCGGTGTCGTCGCGCTTGAGCAGGCTGCCGGCGTATACGCGGTTGCCGGGCTGCACGAGGTTGCCCGCCGCGTCGTAGCCGTAGGTCTCGCGGCTCGCCGGGCCCTCGACGGCCAGCGGACGGCCGATCGGGTCCAGCCGGAGCTGCCGCCGCCCGGTCAGCGCGTCGTCGACCGCGGTCACGGTGTCGTCGTGGCGGTAGTGCAGCGAGCGCTGCTGCAGCGGCCTGCCGTCGGCAAGGGTCTGCGTGACGAGCCGGTCGCGCGCGTCCCAGCCTTGGCGCAGCTGCACCTTCCCCAGCCGCCGCTCGACTTCGCGGCCTTCGAGGTCACGCACGGAGGTGAGCTCACGGCCCGCGGTGAGCAGCGCGATCGGCCGGCCCGCCGCGTCGTGGCGCCATTCGGCACGAGCGCCGGTCGGCGTCGTACGCGAGGTGCGTCGGGCCGAAGCGTCGAAAGTGGACGAAAGCAGGCGGCCGTTCACGGACTCCTCGACCAGGCGCCCGGCTGGGTCGTAGGTGCGGCGCAGGTCCGCGTCCTCGTTGACGGCCCGGACGAGCCGGCCGGCGGGGTCGTACTCGTAGGTGGCGACGGCGCCGTCGGCGTCCAGCCGCACGATCCGGCCGGCCGCGTCGTAGCCGAAGCGCAGCACACGGCCGCTCGCCGAGGTCTGCTCGACCAGCCGGCCCGCGGCGTCGTAGCGGAAGGCGCGGCGGCGGCCGTCGTAGTCGGTGTCGGCGGCGAGCCGGCCGGCGGCGTCGTACTCGTAGCGCCACTGCGCGCCCAGCTCGTTGCGCACGCCCGTGACGCGGGTTTCGGTGTCGTAGCTCAGTTCCACGCGCGAGCCGTCGACGGCGGTCAGGGCCACCGGCCGGTCGAACCCGGAGTAGTCCGTGCGCGAGACCGTGGTGGCTTCGCGGGTTTCGCGGAGGTTGCCTTCGCCGTCGTGGCGGTAGGTCACGCTCGTGCCGTCCGGGCGCGTGACGCTCAGCCGCTCGCCCTCGACGGTCCACGCGGTGCGCGTGGTCGCACCCAGCGCGGTGGTCTCGGCGGCGGGGCGGCCGAAGCGGTCGAACACGGTGCGCTGCGTCGCGCCGACGGCGTCGGTCACCGCGATCGGCAGCCCGGCGGCGTCGTACTCGTAGCGGGTCACCTCGCCGAGTGGCCCGGTGACGCTGGCCGGCAGGCCCGGCCGCGCGTAGGTGAAGCGGGTGCGGGCGCCGAGCGGGTCGACGGCCGCCGCGACGTCACCGTCCTCCGTGTACTCCCGCAGCCACACCGCGCCGTCTGCTTCGACGACCTTCACCGGGCGGTGCTCGTCGTCGTACTCGGCGGTGGTGCGCGAGCCGTCGGCGGCGACGATCTCCACGAGGTCGCCGGCCTCGTCGTAGTGGTTGCGGGTGGTGGCGCCGAGCGCGTCGGTGCTCGAGAGCAGCCGGTCGCGGTCGTCCCACTCCATGCGCGTGGTGAAGCCGAGCGGGTCGGTGACCGCGACGACCTGGAACGCGTCGTTGAGGTCGAACACCGTGGTGGCCCCGAGCGAATCGACGGCCGTGGTGCGGCGCGGCTCGTACGCGAGGCTGTAGCGCAGATCGCCGTCGCGGCCTTCGGCGCGTACGCAGCGGCCCTGCGCGTCGTAGGAGTAGCGGTACCACATGCCGTTGCGGTCTTCCCAGCTCGCGAGCCGGCCCTCGGCGTCGTAGCCGAAGCGCAGCGGGAGGTCCGAGGAGTTGCGCACCTCGGCCAAGTTCGCGCGCTCGTCGTAGGCGTAGCGCACGAGGACGACCGGCGCGCCGCCGCTGAGCAGCGTGAGCTCCGTTACGCGGCCGTCGTCGGTGGTCACGCCGACGTGGTGGCCCGCCGAGTGGGTGAGGTCGGTCAGCGTGCCGGCGTCGTCGTAGGACAGGCGGAAGTACTGGTCGCCGGTCATCGTGCTCACGGTTACCAGGCGCCCGGTCGCGCCGGAGAACAGCAGCGCGCGGCCGCGGTCGGCCTGGGTGAGCACGTAGGAGCCGTCGATGGCGCGCGTCAGCGGCCACGCCGGGCCGGTCACCGGCAGCACCTCGCCGCCGACCACGGGCTTCGGGTACTCGAGGAAGGTGCCGTCTTCGGCCGCGAAGTGCACGGCGTCGCCGTCGGCTTCGAGCCGCTGGTCGAGCGTCGAGGCCCACGAGGAGCCGAAGGCGCGCCCGATCCGGTACGACGACAGGTGCGTGCGCGAGAGGACCAGTGGCAGCGTCGCGTCCAGCCGGACGTCCTCTTGAGTGAGCATGACCCGGCCCGTGGAGACGTCGATCGGGTCACCGCAGGCGAGGCGGTCGGCCGTCGGAGTGTCGTTCGAGCGCGGGGTGGTGTTGGTGTCCTTGATCGAGCTCTGCTTGGTGGTGGTGTCCTTGGCTCCGCCGCCCTTGCCGGCGCTGCTGCCGCCGCCGACGCCGCGGTCGGCCGGCGGCGGGTCGAGCGGCGGCGGGTCGCTCTTGGCCGGATCGGTTTTCGCCGGCGGCGGGGTGCTCTTGGCCGGCGGCGGGGTTTCCCCGGCGCTCGACGCGTGGGTCGAGTCGTCGCCTGATTTGCCCGCCTTGCCCGGGGGCGGCGTGTAGTCCGTGCCCGAGCCGCTGTAGCCGGATCCGCCCGAGCCGGCGTCGTCGGCGCCCTTCGAGGCGGGTGGCGGCGTGTAGTCCTTGGGGGTGCCCTCGTAACCGGAGGCGTGGGTGCCGTCGTCGCCGCCCTTCGAGGCGGGTGGCGGGGAGTAGTCCTTCGGCGTGCCCTCGTAACCGGAGGCCTTCGTGCCGCCGCTGTCGGCGCCACCCGACTTCACCGGCGGCGCGTCCGGCGTGCCGCTGAGGTCCTTCGTCTTTGCCGGCGGCGTGATCTTGCCGCCCTTGAGCCCCTTCAACGCCTTGCCCGCGTCCTCGAACAGCGTCCCCGCCTTCTTCAGCAGCGGGATCAACGCCTTCAGCGCCTTGACCAGCTTCGTCACGACGTCGGTGATCTTCGACGCGGTCTTCGCGACGGCGTTGATGACCTGCGGCACCACCCACGTCAACCCGATCCCGAGCGTGAACACCACCTGCAACGCCCAGCTGATCATGTGCCCGATCAGGTCGGCGATGATGTCGCGCACCAGCGCGCGCACCGCGCCGACGACCTCGCCGGCCGTCTTCACACCGCTGGCCGCGCCCTCGGTGCCCTTCTGCGCACTTCCCAGCAGTGCCGCCAGATCCTGGCTGCGCTGGCGGTACGCGTCCGCCGCGGACCCCGTCCACGACTGCAGGTCCGCCTGCACCATGTCCTGCAGGTCCGACGCCACGGCCTCCAGCTCACCCGCGACGTTCTTCCAGGTCTCCGACTGCGCGGCGATCTGGTCCGCGTTGCCGGTCAGCCCGTTGAGCGCTTCCTTGAGCGGCCCGACGTGCTCCATCAGCCAGCCGACGCCCGCCGCGAGGATCGCGCCGAACGGGTCCATGGCCATCGACAGCGCGTCGAGCGCCGTCCCGACCGCTCCCATCGCCACCGACGCCCAGTCGCCGGTCTCGATCGCCGTCTTCAGGTCGTTGGCGTCTTCAAGCAGCGTGATGCCCGAATACGCCTTCGTCGAGTCCTGTGTCGGCGCGATCAAGGGATTGCTCATGAATGAGACACGGTGCCAGAAACCCCTGCGGTTCACCTCACGTTCAACCGAGATGTCGATCACTCCGGCCGCGGAAAACCACGTGACACCCTTGGACCCGGCAGCGAGGCTGTCGCCCGTGCCCGACGACTTCACGCTCTCCCGCCGCTCCGCGATGCGCTGGAACGCCCCGCTGGACGAAACCCACGCCGCGTTGTTGCTCGACCGCCTCGACGTCACCGACGGCACCGTCGTCGACCTCGGCGCCGGCTGGGGTGAGCTGCTGATCCGCGCGGTCGACGGCACGGCCGCGCGCGGCATCGCCGTGGACACCGACGAGGTGGCGATCGAACGCGGCCGCCGCGCGGCGAAGGAACGCGGCGCGCAGGTCGAGTTCGTCGAGCAGGACGCCGCGTCTTGGCAGGGCCGGGCCGACCGCGCGCTCTGCATCGGCGCGTCCCACGCCTTCGGCGGCACCCGCCAGGCCCTGGCCGCCCTCGCCGGCGTCACCGACCACCTGCTCTACGGCGACGGCTGCTGGTCAGCCGACCCGACGCCCGCCGCTCACGAAATCTTCGGCGACGACGTCCTCCCGCTGCCCGGCCTCCTCGAAGCCTGCCGCGACACGGGCTGGCGCGTGCTCCACCTGAGCACCGCCGACCAGCGCGAATGGGACGACTTCGAGTCCACCTCCCGCGCCGGCCGGCTTCGGTGGCTGCTGGCCAACCCCGACGACCCGCGCGCCGCCGAGACGCGCGAGTGGCTCGACACCCGCGAACGCGAGTACGTCACCGCCTACCGGGGAGTGCTGGGGTTCGCCTACCTGGTGCTCGTCAAGTAACTCAGGCCTTGCGGCGGAACACCGGCTTCACCGGCCGTCCGCCGAGCCACGGCGACGGGTCGCCCGCGTCCAGCGCCTTGCGGTAGACCACGCAGGCCCTGGCCACCGCCTCGACGGTGTGGTCGATGTCGGCGTCCGTCACGGCCGCGCTGACCACGAACGACGGGCCCAGCACGCCGCCCGTCACGAGCTGGCGCAGGAACAGCGTGCGGTAGTCCTGAGACGGCGCGCCGGACGCGTCGAGCGTGCCGAAGACCAGGTTGCTTTCACGGCCGCGCACCACCACGTGGTCGGCCACGTTGTGCGCCGCGGCCACCTCTCGCACACCGGCGGCCAGCCGCGCGCCCAGCGCGTGCAGGCGGGCGGTGACGTCCTCGGCCTCGTAGGTGTCCATCACGGCCATCGCCGCGGCGAGCGAGTGCGTCTCGGCGCCGTGGGTCGTGGACAGGAGGAACACGCGCTCGCGCTGGTCGCGCAGGCCACCGAGCTCCATGAACTCGCGCTTGCCGGCCAGCGCGGACACGGCGAAGCCGTTGCCGAGCGCCTTGCCGAACGTGGACAGGTCCGGCGTGACGCCGAACAGCCCCTGCGCGCCGTGCTCCGAGAAGCGGAAGCCGGTGATCATCTCGTCGAAGATCAGCAGCGCGCCGTAGCGGTGGGCGAGGTCGCGCAGACCGGCGAGGTACCCGGAGGGCGGGTCCTGCTGCGTCGCGGCTTCGAGGATCAGGCACGCGACCTGCCCGTCGTGCTGCTGCAGCAAGGCCTCGGTCGCCGCGAGGTCGCCGTACGGGAACCGCACCGTCAGGTCCGTGATCTCACCCGGGATGCCGGCGGGCATGGCCGTGGTGCCGATGAACCAGTCGTCAGTGGAGAAGAACGCGTGGTCGGCGCACAACGCGACCAGCGGCCGCCCCGTCACGGCACGCGCGAGCCGCACGGCGGCCGTCGTCGCGTCGGAACCGTTCTTGGTGAACTTGACCATGTCCGCGGTCGGCACGTTCTCGAGGAACCGCTCCGCGGCCTCGGCTTCCACAATCGACGGACGCGCGAAGTTGCTGCCCCGCTCGATCTCGCGGCGCACGGCTTCGGTCACGCGCGGGTGGGCGTGCCCGAGGCTCACCGATCGCAGGCCCGAGCCGTACTCCACGTACTCGTTGCCGTCGACGTCCCACACGTGCGCGCCGCGGCCGTGGGAGATCACGGGCGCGAGGTGCTCGGGGTACTGGTCCTCACCCTTGGCGTAGGTGTGCGCGCCGCCGGGGATCACCCGGTGCAGCCGCTCGTTCGCGGCACGGGAGCGGGGCAGGTCCATTGTGGTCACCTTCTAGGTCTGCAGCGCCTCAGCCAGCGAGGGCGCGGTCTTGTCGCGTTCGGACATCAGCGTGGGCGGCAGCGGCCACGGAATCGCGAGTTCGAGATCGTTGTAGGCGATACTGACGTCTTCGTCCGGATTGTGCACGCGATCGATGCGATACGAGACGTCAGCGATATCGGAAAGTGCTTGAAACCCGTGCGCGCACCCGGCCGGGATGTAAATGCTCACCTGGGTGTCGCCGGAAAGCCGGAACGTTTCCATGGCCCGGAAAGTCGGCGACTCCGGCCGCAGGTCCACGACCACGTCGAACACCTCGCCGAACGAACACCGCACCAGCTTCGCCTCACCGGCGCCCGAGCGCAGGTGCATCGCCCGCACGACGCCCCGCACCGACCGCGACACGCTGTCCTGCACGAACGCGTCCGGGTCGATGCCGACGGACCGCGCGACGTCCGCGTCGAACGTGCGCGAGAAGAACCCGCGCTCGTCGCGGTGCGGGGTCGGCTGGAAGAGGATCAGGCCGGAGATCGCCGGCACGGGAATGGCTTTCATCGGGCCTCCGAAACGGGGAAGAGCGTGGACGAGAGCACGGCGAACTGGGATTTCAGACGTTGCTTGTTGTCCTCATTGCGTTCGTCCAGCGTCGCTTTCAGTTCCGAGGCGCGGCTTTCCAGCTCCTCGAACTGCGCGATCAGCCGCGGTACGTCCACCGACCGCGCTTCCTGGCAGAACTCGCCGAGGCCCATTTCCGCCATCAGCACGTCGTTCTTCTTCGCGTAACCGATCGCGACGGTCGGTTTCCCGGCCTTCAGCGCGCACAACACGTTGTGATACCGAGTGGCCACGACCGTGCCCACGCCGGCCATCGCGGTCATCAGTTCGCCCAGCGACCCCGGCGGCTCGGCCGTGACCAGCGGCGAGTCCAGCGCGGCCACGATCTCGTTCACCACCGCGAGGTCGGCCCGGTCGCCGATGAACAGCCGCACCGGCCGCCGGTCGGCCACGAGGTACCGCACGAACTCCGTCAGGGAATCCACATAGGACCGGTAGATCTCCTCGCCCCGCGACCGGTCCTGGTTCCCGCCGTAGTAGGCCATCACGCCGACTCCCACAGCCCGGGGATCTTCGTCCGCGACCGGCGTCGGCAACGCGAACGCGAGGTCCGGGTACACGCCGTCACCCGCGGTTCGCACGCCCATGCCCGCCATGGCCGAACGCGACAGCTCGTCGCGGTAGGACCGGTACGCGGCGAGCTGCGCCGCCTGCCGCACCAGGAACCGCGTGGCCGGCATGCTGATCCGGTCCGCGCCCACGCTGACCAGCGCAACCTTCGTGCCGAACAGCCGCCCCAGCAGCGAAAGCAGGAACAACGCGTAGGGGAAACCCCACGGCCGCAACGGGAGCGTCGCCTCCAGCACACCCATGCCCGGCACGATCACCACGTTCTGGCGGCGCACCCAGAGCGCCGTGCGCACCACGTCGACGAGCTTGCCCAGCGCCTTCGTGGCGATCGCGCGCACGCCGGCCGCCGTGCGGTACTCGTCGGAGTACCAGTTCAGCCGGACCGCGGGCACGCCGTAGCGGGCCTGCACGACCTCCGGTCCGCCGCAGAACGCCGTCACCGCGGCGTCCGGGTGTTCCACGCGCAGGAAACCGAGCACGGCTTCCAGCGACCCGTCGTTGCCGAGGTTGCCCGCGCCCAGGAGCCCGAACACACCGACGCGTGTGGTCACGAAACCCGCCGTTCGCGCCCGGCCACCACGAGGTCGACGGTCATCGACAGCTCGTCGGCCGCCACCGGTGCGCGGTCCTCGACTCGCTCCCCGCCGCCGCCCGGGCGCGCCCGGCTCGTGAACCACTCGACCAGCGCGAGGTAGCACGCCCGGCGTTCGCGCGATGACAGCGGCGCCGTGCGGATGCCGTGCACGTAACCCCACACGTACTCGGCCAGCAACCGCGCCGTCGGGTTCGTGACCGGGTTGCCGCGCTTCGGGTCGAGGTTCGCGCACCGCGAGCGCTTGCTCGGGTTCGCGCGCTCGGCGCGGTCCGGGTGGTCGCGGCGGAAGTACAGCAGCTCCGGCACCTGGTGGAACGGCCCGTGCAACGCCAGCTCGGCCACGTACGTGCGGTCGGCGTGGTGGTAGCTGTCCATCGGCGTGACGCGGCGCAGCACGTCGGTGCGCATCACGCCGTAGAAGTCGTCGCCGCCGGGTTCGAACAGCAGGCTCTTGAACCGCGTCGACGGCCGCGGCGCGTCGGTCTTGTGCACGTAGTCCAGCGGCACGGTCACCGCGCCGTTCCCGTCGATGATCGCCTGGTGCGAGTGCGCCACGATGACCTCGGGCCGCTCGTCGAGCACCGCGATGCACTTGGCCAGCAGCTCGCGCCCGTAGAGGTCGTCGTGCGAGGCCCACTTGAACAGCTCGCCGCGCGCCATGTCGAGCAGCACGTTGTGGTTCGGCGTCGCGCCGACGTTGCGGGCCTGGCGCACGTAGCGGATGCGCGAGTCCTTCACCGCGTACTGGCGGCAGATCTCTTCGGTGCCGTCGGCCGACGCGTTGTCGGAGATGACCAGTTCGAAGTCCTCGTACGTCTGACCGAGCAACGCGTCGAGCGCCTCGCCCAGGAACTCCTCGCCGTTGTACACGGGCAGACCGATGGTCAGCCGGGGAACCGTGCTCATCCCGTTCTCATTTCTGTCATTCCGTCTGACGCCGAATGAAGCTCTTCATGGCTGAACGAACCCGACACCGGGTGGAACTCGAGGGAATGCTCGCCGGTGCGCTGCGCCGGCGTGGTGGGCAGGTTGTCGGCGATGGCGAAGTGGTCGCGCAGCGCGATCCGCAGCTGCCACCACCACACGGCCGAACCGGTGATCGTCGCGATCGCGACGCCCCACTCCGACCCGGCCGCACCACCCAGCGCGGCGCCGATCAGGCCGAACACGACGTAGAACACCGAAGCGATCAGCTGTGAACGCAGGCTGCGCTTCGCCGTGCCCAGCGCCCGCAGACCCGCCGTCGCGCCCGTCGTGAAGCTCGCGCCGACCACGGCGAACGTGACCGGCAGGATCAGCAGCGACGAGGTGTCCCACAGCGAACCGAGCACGAACCGGCCGGCCTCGGCCGGGATGAGCAGCAGCAACCCGAGGCCCCACGCCAGCGCGGCCGCGGCCTGCACGCCGCCGAGGACCACGCAGAAGTGCCACAGCCGGTGCGGCGAGCGCTGCAGCACCCGCGCGCCCTCCGCCACCGTGACCAGCGAAAGCCCCATCAGCAACGCGAGGAACGGCCCGAGCAGCTGCTCCGCACCGCGCACCGTGCCGACCGCGGCGAGGCCGGCGACCGCGCCCAGCCCATACGCGCGCAGCTGCGAGGACCCGCTGTTGCTCACGTTTTCCAGTAGGTAGCGCACGCCCAGCTCGCGGTGGTCGCGCAGCCATGAGCGCACCCCGCCCAGCCGCGGCAGCACGCTCGTCTGCACCCACCCGAACGCCGCCGCGACACCGGCCGAACAGCCCCAGGCCAGCAGGAACGCGACCACGGTGCCGTACCGCGCGCCGATCACCAGCGCCGGGAACAGCGCCACGGCCTGGATCCCGTCGTTCACGAACGCCTTCTGCCCGGTGCCCGCGGCGAAGAACCCGAACCGCCACGAGTCCTGCACCAGCAGGAACGGCAGCACCACACCGAGCGCCACGAACGCGCCGCCGAGCGAACCGCCCACGAGAAGTCCGAAAAGGACACTCACGATCCCGCTCGCGACACCCACGAGCAGCGCCGTGCCCACGGCCTGGCCGAGCGCCTCGCGCCAGCGTGACCTGGAGCCACCGGAGAACCGCACCATCAGCGGGTCGGTGGCCAGGCCACGTGAGACGTTGAGGATCACGCCGTAGGTGACCCACGCGATGCTGAACAGGCCGAACGCCGCCGCGCCCAGAGACCGCGCGACGTAGAGGCCCACCACGAAGTTGGTCAGGCTCGACACGGCCTGGTCGCCCAGGCCCCAGCTCAGCCGCCCCGCCATGGCGCGGACGGCCCGCGAACGCAGGATCCCGGGCACAGGCCTCACTCCTTGAGCAGGCCGGCGACCTGCAGAGCCTGGGCGGCGGTGGCCACGGCGCCGAACGGCAGGTTCGCGCGTTCGGCGATGTCGAGGAGGCTGTGCTCGCCGTCGGAGTAGGACAGCACCCAGAGCATCGCCAGCTGCGCCTCCTTGGCGTCGCTGCGGCCGCCGAGCGAGTCGTACAGCCCGCGCTTGCCGAGCTGCGGCTCGCCGTAGGGGCTGAGGTTCACGTAGCGGCGGTTGCGCTCCAGCACGGAGAACGCCGTCTGCAGCGTGTCGAGCGTGTCCTCCATGGCCTCCGGCGAAACGAAGGCCGGGTTGTCGGCCGACGTGTGGTACTCGGGGTAGCCCGCGTACGGCGTGCGCGTCAGGGATCCGACGCCGAGGTTGAAGCCGGGGGAGCAGAACTGCCGCTCGTCGTAACCGTAGGGCGAGAACTCGCGGATCTCGTGCGGCTTGTCCTTGAGCACGTGGGCCATCACGCGGTCGATGTCCGCGTCACCGCGGCGGCTGCGCTTGTACGTGAGCGAGCCGCGGTCACCCGCGCAGGCCAGCACCACGCCGTGCTTCACGCGGTCGACGTGCTCGGCGTTGCGCGCGAGCCACGTGATCGCGCCGATCGTGCCCGGCATGAACAGGAAGCGGTACGTGAAGTACGGCTTCTCGACAGCCAGCTCCTGCGCCAGCGACACGGCCACCGCGATGCCCGCGAGGTTGTCGTTGGCCAGCGACGGGTGGCAGACGTGGCACGACACGATCACCTCGTCGCTCACCTCGCCGGGCACGACGTGCTCGCCGTAGGTGAGCGAGCCGTCGGCCAGCGTCGAGTCGATCTTCACGTGGTAATCGCCCTCGGGCAACGCGCCGAGCACGTCCTGCGCGACGCAGAAACCCCAGGTGGGCGAGTAGTAGCTGGTGCGGTAGGGGACCCAGGAGGGGCTTTCGGGCAGCGTGTGCAGGCGCCCGCGCAGCTCGGCGAGGCTCATCGTCTCGTCCACCGGCACGCTGTAACCGACCACGTGCAGGTTCGACTCGCGGAAGTCGATCACGCGCCGGCCGGAGGCATCCGCGACGTACGCGTCGCGGATGTTCCACTCCTGCGGCACGGTCCAGTCCAGCACCTGCGTGCCGGTGGGCACCTCGTGCACCCGCAGGTCCAGGTGCTCACCGACGATCGCCAGCGTCTGCCGGACGCCGTCCCCCGTGATGCTGCGGCAGAGCGGGTACAGCCGCTCCACCAGCGCGTGCATCTCGCCCCCCGTGAGCATCAGCGCTGCCGCAGCGTGTCGTCGACGGCCCCCTCGGCCTGCCGGTCGGACAGCCAGTTGAGCCGCGTGAAGCGACGCTCGAACTGCTGCTTGGTGAGCTCGTAGGCGCGGTAGGCGTCGATCAGCTGCAGCGCGCCGTCCTTCACACCCCACTCGCACTCGAAGCCCGGGATCGCCTCGCGGAAGCGCGAGAAGTCCACGCGGTACGAGCGCGGGTCGGCGCCGGCCTCGCCGGTGATCCGCAGCTTGGAGCCCGGCACGGCCTCCACGACCTCCTGCGCGATCTCCGCCACCGTCACGTTGTTGCGCTCGGTGCCGATGTTGAACGCCTTGTTGTGCACGGCCTCGCGCGGCGCGTCGAGCACGGCGGCGAAGGCGCGGGCGATGTCACGCGCGTGGACCAGCGGCCGCCACGGCGTGCCGTCGGACAGCACGAGCACCTCGCCCGAGAGGTAGGCGTGGCCGACGAGGTTGTTGAGCACGATGTCCGCGCGCAGCCGCGGCGAGAAGCCGAACGCGGTCGCGTTGCGCATGTACACCGGCGTGAAGCCGTCGTCGGCGAGCTGGGAAACCTCGTCCTCCACGCGCACCTTCGACTCCGCGTACGGCGTGACCGGCCGCAGCGGCGCGTCCTCGTCGACCAGGCCACCGCCGCCCGAGGCGCCGTAGACCGAGCAGGTGGACGCGTAGAGGTACCGGCCGACGCCGGCGTTCTTGGCCAGCTGCGCGAGCCGGACCGACGCGTGGTGGTTGATGTCGTAGGTGAGCTCCGGCGCGAGCGAGCCCAGCGGGTCGTTCGACAGCGCGGCCAGGTGGATCACCGCGTCGAAGCCCTCGACGTGCTCGGGCCGCACGTCGCGCAGGTCCACGTTGATCGTCGGCAGGTCCTTCGGCGCCGGGCCCAGCAGGCAGCTGGCGAAGAGCCCCGAGTCGAGGCCGACGACGTCGTGCCCGGCCTCGGTGAGCACCGGTGCCATCACCGTGCCGAGGTATCCCGTGTGCCCGGTCAGCAACACCCGCATGTCAGTCAGCCCCTCAGGTCGAGAACGAGTTTGTTCACTTCGAACGCTTCCGCGTACCGCTGCTGGCACTCGATGCCGCGGATGCGGGCGAGGCCAAGGAAGGCCTCGCGGTCGTACCAGGGGCGGTGCCGCTGGGAGGCGTAGTGCTCCTGCAGCAGCCGCACCTTCTGCTCGGCCAGCTCGTCCGCGAGCGGGACGTAGGCCGGGAGGCGGCCGAGGTCGCCGTCCCACTTCACGATCTCGTAGCCCAGCGCCAGGTACCCGCGGTAGACCGTGGGCACCAGCTGCGCGAGGCCGCGGTGGTCCTGGTGCGCGTCGGCCGTGCGCGGTGCGAAGACCACGTCCGGGTCGGTGCGCTGCTTGAGCTCTTCCAGCGCGTTCTTGACCTCGTCCCAGTGTGCCGGGAGGCGGCCGTCTGGGAGCTTCAGCACCGTGACGTCGAGGTCCGCGCCCGGGCAGAACGCGGCGAGCGCGGCCCGTTCCTCGGCCTCGCGTTCGGTGCCGCCGCCCGACAGCACCAGCGCGTCGACGCGGAGACCGGGACGCTGCTCGCAGATCGTGAGCAGTGTCCCGCCGGCGCCGATGGCGATGTCGTCGCAGTGCGCACCCAGCACCACGACGCTGTCGAGCTTTTCCGTGCCGAGCTTGATCACGCGTGCACCCGGTCCCGTTCCCACAGCGCCCACGGCCGCTCGCCGCGGGTGTAGCCCTCGTCGAGCGCGAAGCGTTCCTTCACGGTGTCGGTCGGCTTCCAGAACCCGCGGTACGGGTAGGCCAGCAGCCGTCCGCGCTTGGCGAGCTCGCCGCAGCCGTCGGCGACGAGGTCGCCGTTTTCCGGGATGTGGTCGAAGATCTCCTGGCGCAGCACGAAGTACCCGCCGTTCTCCCACAGCGGCATGTCGCTGACCGGGGTGATCGCGCCGATGAGGCCGCCCTCGTCCATCTCCACGCAGTGGAACGAAGACTGCGGCGGCACGACCATCATCGACGCGCCGGCGTCGGTCTGCTCGAAGCGCTCGACCATCTTGTCCAGCGGCGCGTCGGTGAGCACGTCGGCGTAGTTGGCGAGGAACATCTCGTCGCCGTCGAGGTATTCGCGCACGCGGCGCAGGCGCTCGCCGATCGGCGACTCGATGCCGGTCTGCACGAAGGAGATGGTCCAGTCGGAGATGTCGGTGCTCAGGAGTTCGGGTTTTCCGTCGCGGAGCACGAAGTCGTTGGACGTCGTCTCCTTGTAGTTGAGGAAGAACTCCTTGATGTGGTGGGCGCCGTAGCCCAGGCACAGCACGAACTCGGTGTGGCCGAAGTGCGCGTAGTAGCGCATCACGTGCCAGATCAGCGGTCTCGGGCCGACCATGGCCATCGGCTTGGGCACGTCGGAGGCGTCTCCGTTGCGCATCCGCATGCCGTAGCCGCCGCAGAACAGGACTACCTTCACTGTTTCACCTCGACGATCTCGAGACGCGGGATCGGGAACACGAGCCGCCCGCCCCATTCGTCTACATAGGACAGTTGTTCTGTGAGTTCCTTCCTGAGGTTCCAGGGAAGGACGAGGACGTAGTCGGGCTTGTCGGCCGCGATCCGCTCGGGTTCGAGGATCGGCACGCGGGTGCCCGGGGTGTACCGGCCGTGCTTGTACGGGTTGCGGTCGACGGTGTAGGCGAGCACGTCGGGGCGGATCCCGCAGTGGTTCAGCAGCGTGTTGCCCTTGCCGGGTGCGCCGTAGCCCACCACGGTCTTGCCCTCCTTGGCCGCCTTGACCAGGAACTCCAGCAGGTCGAGGCGCACGCGCGTGACGCGCTCGGCGAACTCGGTGTAGCCCGACAGCTCGTGCAGGCCCGCGGCCTTCTCGCGCTCCAGCACGTCGACCATCCGCGCGCTCGGCTCGCCGGCGACCTCCATCGGTCGCGCCCACAGGCGGATCGAGCCACCGTGCGTCGGAAGCAGCTCGACGTCCACAACGGACAGTCCGCCGACCGCTAGCGCCCGGCGCGCGGATTCCACGGTGTAGTACTGGAAGTGCTCGTGGTAGATCGTGTCGTACTGGTTCTCGCTGATCAGCGTGAGCAGGTGCTGCACCTCGATGCTGACCCAGCCGTCGTCGGCCACCAGGGCGCGCAGGCCGTGGGTGAAGCCGATGATGTCGGGGATGTGCGCGTACACGTTGTTCGCCGCGACGAGGTCCGCGGGCCCGTGTTCCTCACGCACGTCGCGCCCCGTCTCGGGACTGAGGAACGCCGTCTTCGTCGGCACGCCCTTGTCGCGCGCCGCCTGCCCGACGTTCACCGACGGCTCGATGCCCAGGCACCGGATGCCCCGCTCGACGACGTGCTGCAGCAGGTAACCGTCGTTGCTCGCCACCTCGACCACGAACGAGCCGGACCCCAGCCCGAGCCGCTCGGCCGATTCGGTGACGTACTGCTTGGCGTGCTCGACCCACGAGGTCGAGTACGACGAGAAGTACGCGTAATCGGTGAACGTGTCCTCGGGAGTGATCAACGGGGGGATCTGCGCCAGCCAGCACTCCGTGCAGACCTGCAGGTGCAGCGGGTAGGTGTTCTCGGGCTCGACCAGCTGTTCCGCGGTCAGGAACCGCTCACACGGCGGGGTCGCTCCGAGATCGACGACACTCACCAGAGCTGTCGAACCGCAGAGTCGGCATGTGGTCATCAACGGGCTCCTCGGCTCGCGGCTTGCGTGCTAGACACGTCGATGACCAGCGGGGGGTCGTTACAGCGAGCGTGTGAGCGGCGGACCACCGTTTTCCGAATGAGATGTGCTCGGCCCGGTTCGCAGCGCTTTTCCCGGCTTGTTCGCCTGGTGGGAGCAGGGGATTGGCGTGGTCTTTACCTTGCCCGGCGGCGTGTGCGGAGAGTAAACGTCGCGCCGGGGTGCGTGGGTTTTTCCCGCACCCCGGCGAGGGATTGTGACTGTGTTGCGGCGGTCGCCCGGGCCATCAGCACGTCTGAACCACCACGCGAGATCGTGCCGACTTCTGGACTGAGCGATTTCGCGCGGCCCGAGGGGCCGCGCGAAATCGGGAGGGAAGAAGTCGGCTCGAAGCGATCTCGCCGCCTCGGCGGAGCCGAGGCAAAATTACAGAGTTGGGATTATGTCGGTGCCGAACTTCTCGATCACCCGTGGATCGGGCACGCCCGGGATCCACCCCATGGCGGCGTGGACGCCGAGCTCGGCGAGCTGCCCCAGCTCGTCGAGGAGCTGCCCGGTCTTCTCGCCGTTCTCGCCGATGTCGAGCCACAGCGCGACGGTTTTGGTGATCTCGTCGTAGTCGCGGCCGACGGCGGCGCAGTGCTGCTTGAGCACGTCGAGCTTGTGCGGCAGGTCCGGGCCCGGGAAGAGGTTGCAGACGTCGGCGTACTGCGCGACGAACCGCAGCGTCTTTTTCTCGCCACTGCCGCCGATGAGGATCGGCGGGTGGGGGCGTTGCAGCGACTGCGGCGAGTTGAGCAGGCGCTCGGCCTCGAAGTGCTTGCCGGAGAACGCGTCGTCGCCTTCGGCCCACATCTGCAGGACGTAGCGCAGGGCGTCTTCCAGCTGTTCGAAGCGCTCCTTGAGCGGCGGGAACGGGAAGCCGAGGCCCTTGGCTTCCTCTTCGTTCCAGCCGGCGCCGATGCCGAGGATCGCGCGGCCGCCGGAGAGCACGTCGAGGGTCGTGACGGCCTTCGCGAGCAGGCCCGGGTGCCGGTAGATCACGCCGCTGACCAGCGTGAGCAGCTTGACCCGCGAAGTGTGCGCGGCGAGGAACCCCAGCGTCGTGTACGCCTCCAGCATTTCGCGCTCGGGCGGGCCGTAGCGCGAGATCTGGAAGCAGTGGTCCATCACCGACAGGTACTCGAACCCGGCCTCGTCCACGGCTTTGGCCACCGTGGCGAGGTCGGGCCCGAGTGCCGCCGGACCGTTCGGCCAGGTCAGCTGGGGGAGTGCAATCCCAGTTTCATGCGAGCTTCTCGACCGCCGGGATGACGTCCTTCGCGAACTTCTCGATCACCGACACATCCGGCAACGTCGGGATGCTGCCGATCGCCGCGTGGAAGCCCAGGCCGTGCAGACGCTCCAGCTCCGCCAGGAGCTCGCCCGTCTTCTCGCCGTCGGGGCCGATGTCGAGGGTGTGGTAGACGGTCTTGGTGATCTCGTCGTAGTCGCGGCCCTCGTTCTCGCAGTGCTGCTTGAGCACGTCGAGCTTGTGCTCCAGGTCGGGGGTGTTGAAGATGTTGCACGCGTCGCCGTACTTGGCGACGAAGCGCAGCGTCTTCTTTTCGCCGCCGCCGCCGATCATGATCGGGGGGTGGGGGCGCGTGATCGGCTGCGGCGAGTTGAGCAGGCGCTCGGCCTCGAAGTGCTTGCTGGAGAACGCGTCGTCGCCCTCGGCCCACATCTGCAGGATGTACTGCAGGTTCTCCTCGAGCAGCTCGAAGCGCTCCGCGGTGGACGGGAACGGGAAGCCGAGGCCCTTCGACTCCTCCTCGTTCCAGCCGGCGCCGATGCCGAGCACCGCGCGGCCGCCGGAGAGCACGTCGAGGGTCGTGATGGCCTTCGCGAGCAGGCCCGGGTGGCGGTAGATCACGCCGGTGATCACCGTGAGCAGCTTCGCGCGCTCGGTGTGCGCCGCGAGGAAGCCCAGCGCCGTGTACGCCTCGAGCATCTCGTTCTCGCTCGGTCCGACGCCGCGGATCTGGAAGAAGTGGTCCATCACCGCCAGGTACTCGAAACCGGCCTGGTCGGCCGAGCGCGCGACGGAGGCGAGGTCGGCGCCGAGCTTCGACGAACCTCCTGGCCAGGTGAAGTTGGGGATCTGCAGTCCGAGTTTCATATGACCGAACGTATACCTGGAGTTACACCAGGTGCGCCGTCAGAAATTGCGGATGACGGAAACGGTTCCGTGCAAGGGATCCGTCACGTAAACGGCGCGCGAACGCTGGTCGACGGCCACGTCGCCCGGGTTCACGCCCAGGCTCAGTTCGCCTGTGAGCACGCCGGCTTTGCCGTCCACTCGGGACAGTCCGTTCTGGCCGCCGTTGGTGTAGATCGTGTCGGTGCCTTGGTGCACGGCGATCGCCGAAGCTTCGCTGCGCAGCAACACGGTCTTGCTCTGCTCGCGGGTCACGGCGTCCACAATGGACATGTGGTGGATCGCCGAGTTGGCCACGAACACGGTGCCGCTCGCCTCGTGCACCACCACACCCGTGGGCGACGCGCCGACCCCGGCGCTGCTGGTGAACTTGCCGGCGTCGATGTCGTACACCTCGACCGAGTCGGTGGTGGGGCTCGTGCAGTAGGCGATGCGCCGCCCGGTGTCGAGCGCGATCCCCGCGAGGCTCGGCTTCGGCGCCGCCACGATCCGCTGCGTGGTGAGGCTCAGGGTGTCGAGGATGGCGAGCGTCCCCAAGGTGTCGCTCACGGCGTAGACCTTGTTCGCCGCCGAGTCCACGGCGAGCGACGACGCGCCGGCGCCCGCGCCGACGACGCTCATCGTCTGGTGGCTGAGCGCGTCGAGAGCGATCACGGTGCCGCCCGGCGGGTTGGCCACGTACACGCGGTTGGCGGCCGAGTCCACGGCGACGTCGCTGGGCTTGCCGCCGACCGTGATGATCGTGGTCACGCGCCCAGCGGCCGGGTCGATCACGGCGACGGAGCCGGAGTTCGAGTCGGTCACGTACACCAGCCCCGTGACCGGATTCACCGCGACGGCCGTGAGTGCCCCGCCGACGTCGACGACGCTCACCTGCTCCGCAAACGCGGTCGCGGGCAGGCAGGCACCTGCTACACCCGCGGTGGCCAGGGCGAACAGCCCTCGTCGGCTCAGTTCGGGACCGTGCATCGCCCACCTCCGCCGAGGATGATCACTTTCCCGACCCTAACCCGGCGGTGGATCATGCGAAGGAACTTCGGGTCGCCCGATCGCGTTGTTTCCGGTGAGTAATCACTCCTGAGAGCGGACGGAGGCGAGCCGCGTGCACAAACACCAGAACGGGCTGAAGACGGCATTGCTGCTCGGTCTGCTGTCGGCGATCATCATCGCGATCAGCAGCCTCTTCGGCCGCGGCGCGCTGATCATCGGCCTGGTGCTGGCCCTCGGGGTCAACGCGTATGCCTACTTCAACTCCGAGAAGCTCGCCCTGCGTGCCATGCGCGCGCGGCCCGTGTCGGAGGTCGAGCAGCCCGCGACGTACCGCATCGTGCGCGAGCTGGCCACCACCGCGCGCCAGCCGATGCCCGCGCTCTACCTCAGCCCGACGGTCGCGCCCAACGCGTTCGCCACCGGCCGCAGCCCGCAGCACGCCGCCGTGTGCTGCACCGCGGGCATCCTCGACCTGCTCAACGAGCGCGAGCTACGAGCGGTCCTCGGCCACGAGCTGTCGCACGTCTACAACCGGGATATTTTGATCTCCTGCGTCGCCGGCGCGCTCGCCAGCGTCATCAGCGTGCTCGCCAACCTGGCCTTCTTCTTCGGCGGCAACAGCCGCGACGGCAACCCGTTCGTGTCCCTGCTGCTCGTCCTCATCGGCCCCATCGCGGCGTCGGTGATCAAGCTCGCCGTCAGCCGCTCCCGCGAATACCAGGCGGACGCCTCGGGCTCCGAGCTCACGGGCGACCCGCTCGCACTGGCCTCGGCCCTGCGCAAACTGGAGGCGGGCACGCGCGCGGCACCTCTGGCCCCCGAACCGGCCGTCGTGTCGCAGTCGCACCTGATGATCGCCAACCCGTTCCGCCCGGGCGCGGGGCTGTCGAAGCTGTTCTCCACGCACCCGCCGATCGAGGACCGCATCCGCCGCCTGGAAGCGATGGCGCGGGGCTTCTGAGCGGAGCTACGCCCCGGTCGCACCCAATGACTGCGCCACACTCATCACGTAATCCCCATAACCAGACTTCGCCAGCTTCGTCCCCAGCGCATAACACTCGTCCGCGCTGATGAAGCCCATCCGCGCCGCGATCTCCTCCAGACAGGCGATGCGCACCCCGGTGCGGTGTTCCAGCACCTGCACGAACTGCCCGGCCTCCAGCAGCGAGTCGTGCGTGCCCGTGTCGAGCCAGGCGAAGCCGCGGCTGAGCTCGATGAGGGCGGCGCGGCCTTCGCGCAGGTAGGTGAGGTTGACGTCCGTGATCTCCAGCTCGCCGCGGTGCGACGGCTTCAGCGCGCGCGAGATGTCGACGACCCCGTTGTCGTAGAAGTACAGCCCGGTGATCGCGTTGTTCGAGCGCGCCTTCACCGGCTTCTCCTCGATCGACACGAGCTTGCCGGACCCGTCGATCTCGCCGACGCCGTAGCGCTCGGGGTCCTTGACGCGGTATCCGAACAGCACGCAGCCGTCGAGGTCGGTCGACGCGTCCTGCAGGGTGCGCGAGAAACCCTGGCCGTAGAAGATGTTGTCGCCCAGGACGAGGGCCACGGAGTCGTCGCCCACGAAGTCGGCGCCGATGACGAAGGCCTCGGCCAGGCCGTTGGGGCTGGGCTGCTCGGCGAAGCTGAACGACAGCCCGAACTGGCTGCCGTCACCCAGTAGACGCCGGAAGTTCGGCAGGTCGGCGGGCGTGGAGATCACCAGGATCTCGCGGATGCCGGCCAGCATGAGCACCGAGATCGGGTAGTAGATCATCGGCTTGTCGTAGACCGGCAGCAGCTGCTTCGACACGGCCTGCGTGATCGGGTGCAGCCGCGTCCCGCTGCCCCCCGCCAGCACGATGCCCTTCATCCGTCTCCTCACTCGTGGCGTTCACCGTCCCGAGTGAGTGTGTCAGCCCATCGGACCTTTGCCGAAGTAGGCCTTGCAGCCGAGGTTGTACTCGGTCGCGACCTCCAGCACGCTCTTCCCGCCGTCGACGGGCAGCAGCGTGGACGAGTAGTTGGGGCAGAAGTTGTTGTAGATGCCGGTGATGAGGATGGGGGCCGGCAGCGGGTACCAGTTGCCGGCGCCGAGGTTGTCGTTGGCGAGCAAGGTCTGGCCGTTGCCGGCGACGGGTGTGCCCTTGGCGTTGGTGTAGATCTGCCCGACCATCACGAGCCGCACTCCGTTGGGCCCGCCGGGGAAGGGCGTGACGGTCTGCGCGTGCTGGAAGTAGTTGCCGCCGGCCGTGTTCACGCGCGTGCCCGGATCGGCCGGATCGCCCCAGTTCGCGCCGTCCGCGGAGATCTTGTAGTACGGGTCGCAGTAGCGGTCGCCGTAGTTGCAGATCTCGTAGCTGAACCAGTACCGGCCGTCGGGCAGGCGCCGGATGATCGGCATGCCCGGGCGGACGCGGTCCGGCGGGATGGCCAGCGTGAGCTGCTTGGTGCCCCAGTGGATCCCGTCGGTGGACGCGACGCGGTTGAGCACCTGCGCGTACTTCGGGGCTTGGGTCTCGTCGGCGTAGTGCAGCCAGAGCGTGCCGCCGGCGTCGACGGTGAACTCGGGTTCCCAGATGCCGTCGTGGTTGTGCGAGATCGCGGCCTCGGACAGGTACGTCCAGCGCTTCCCGCCGTCGGAGCTGGCCCAGACCTTGATGCCGATGCGCCGCTGGGCGCCCGCGTCCTGCCGGTAGCTGGCGGCCCAGAGCACGGTGCCCGCGCGCAGCCGGCCGACGCGTTGGGGCAGCTCGTAGAGGGTGCCGCAGCATTCGCCGAGCTTGCCGTCGGGGTCGCGGATCTCGCCGATCTTGTGGAAGCTCGCGCCCTCGTCGGTGCTCTCCATGATGGGCGTGAACTTGCCCCCGCCGTCTTCACTCGTGAGCGACGCGAGGATGTGCCCCTTGCCGAACGGCGAGTACTGCAGCCGGATCAGCCGCGCGTACGAGCCGTACCCGGGAACCAGCTGCTGCTTGTCGACCACGGCCGACGCGGGCGTGAGGCCTGCGGCCAGCACCACCAGTGACGTGAGGAAGGCGATCACGGGTGTCCAACGGCGCATCGGCGAACCTCTCTCGCGGGCGGGCCGCGCGATTACACCACGCAACCACGTCGGTACCGGCCTCCTTCGCGGCGTCTCCGCAGGTCAGCGCCGGGACTCCACCCGGTCGAGGGGTTTGACCCGCCCGATCGGGTGTCAGGTGGAGGTAACGGATCGTCAAAGGGTGACGAAAGATCACCTGAGAGCCGCGCGGCGGCTCACGAGGGGGAATGTCTGATGACGCGCGTCCGCGGGCGTGTTGCGGTGTTGCTGCTCGCGGGCCTGGTCACGGCCTCGTGCAGCGTCCAGCCGTCGGGGCGCGGGGTGATCCTCGGGTCACTGGGTCTCGACGCGCCTTCGTCGACTTCGGTCGCGCCGCCCCCGCCCCCGCGTCGCCTGGAAGCGCCGACGGAAACCCACACCGGCAAGGGCGACGCCACGGTTCAGTTGTCGTGGCCCACCGACGTCCCCGGCTACCTCACCTTCGACTGCCCGCGCTGCGACTCCAACATCTTCGTCCACACCGACGGCGACGAGAATTCGCTCATCAACGCCATCGGCGCGTACCACGGCACGGTCTGGTTCAACGTCACCGAAGGCCGCGACCCCTCCCGCACCCTCACGATCAACGCGAACTCCTCGTGGACCGCCACCCTCTCCGACCACCGCACCCTCCCCGCCGTGACAGCGGGCAAGCCCTACGCCGGCAAGGGCGACGCTGTGCTGGTGGTCCCCGCGGGCATCACCCACGCGACCTTCAAAACCGGCTCGCGCGGCAACTCCGCCGTCTGGGTCCAGGGCGGCGGCACCATGGACCTCGCGGTCAACGAGATCGGCGCCACCACTTCGGACTTCCCCGTGCCGGGCCCGACCCTGGTGGAGGTCCAGGCGTACGAGGGCTCGTGGACGTTCACGGCGTCGTGACCAGCTCCAGCACCGAGTAACCACCGCCGACCGGATAAGTCTTCGCCCGCCGCCAGCCCGACGCGGCGAACAGGGCGTCGTACTCGTCCAGGTCGCGTTCCATGCCGTCGGTGACGTTGAGCATGTTCATGTCCACGCGCGTCGCGAAGTCCGGCGTGCCGAGCTCGCCGATCACCATCTCGACGACCAGCAGCCGCCCGCCTTCGGTCACGGCGGCGCGGCAGTTGCGCAGGATCGTGAGGCAGCGTTCGTCGTTCCAGTCGTGGAGGATCATCTTCAGCAGGTACAGGTCCGCGGGCGGGACCTCGACGAAGAAGTCACCCGCGACGGCGGTGAAGCGGCCGGCCAGCCCGCGTCGTTCGGCCTCCTTGCGGGCGCCCGGCACGACGTGCGGCAGGTCGAGCACCAGTCCTTCCAGCCGGGGGTTGGCGGCCATCAGGCCGAGCACGAAGTCGCCGTCCGCGCCGCCGGCGTCGAGGACGGTCGTCACGCCCGTCGTGTCCACCGTGGCCACCGCCCCCTGGGTGACCAAACCGGACAGATCTCCCATCGCGCGCGAGAACAGCGCGGCCTCCTCGGCGTTCTCCGGTTGCGCGAAGTAACCAAACAGGTCCACGCCGAGCACCTCGCGCGCCTTCGACCCGCCCGCGCGTACGGCGTCGGGCAGCCGTTCCCACGACTGCCAGTGCGCGTGCTCGTTCTGCACCAGCACGAGCGACCGCATCGAGCCGGGCACACCCGTGCGCAGCAGCTCGCCCGGCCGCGTCAACGCGAAGCGGCGCTCGCCCTCGTACCCGAGCACCCCGAGCGACGACGCGGCGCGCATCAGCCGGTACGTCGTGCGCGGGTCGCTGCGCTCACGCTCCGCGACCTGCTCGGCCGTGGCGGGACCGTCGGCGAGGTGGTCGGCGATGTTCAGCTCCGCCGTGGCGCGCAGGGTCTGGGCGACCCAGCCGCCGGTGAGCAGGTCGAGCATCTGTGCTGCCGGGTCCGCGGTCATGGCGGGTCCTTCCGTACCGGGCCTGCCGGACTCCCCGGCGGCGCTCCGCCTCACGCTAGGAACGCCCCGGTGCCACGCGATTGGACGCGAACGCCGTCTCGGTTGAACCTCAGCGCCGCGTTCGTCCGTGGTGGAGGGTGTGGAGACGCGTCGGAAGTACGCCGTGGACGTGACGGTGCCCGCGCACGCGCGCGACTGGCCCGACGTGCTGCGCCAGGGCTGGGACTCCCAGGTCGGGCGCGTGATCCCCTTGCCGCCCGCGAAACCCGTCGGCGCCGGCGACTACCGCGTGCGCATCCGCCACGCCAAAGTGGACGACGCCGTCATCGAGCGCCTCTACAGCGAATCCGTCGCCGGCGGCACCGGCGGTGAGTTCAACCACCTCAACAACCGCGTCGTGCTCCACGTCGTCCGCCACGGCGAGTGGCGCTTCACCGGCCCGCGCCGCACCACCACGACCGTCACGGGCGGCCAGTTCGTGGTGCGCCTCAACGATCCCTCGTGGACGTTCGAGGTCGAGCCGCGCACGACCGCGACCGTCCTGCAGCTGCCCGTCGACCAGCTGCGCCCCCACCTGACCGACCGGCACGTGATCGGTCTCGCCGGCTCGGCGGAGGTCCGCCTCCTGCTCGCCCAGACCCGCGCCGTCGAGGCCACCGTCGACACCCTCACCCCGGCCGGCCTCATCACCGCGCGCGCGTCCTTGGTGGAACTGGCGAAGGGCGTCATCCTCGGCCACGCTGACTGCGCCGACCCCTTGCTGGCCCCCGCCTTGGCCCAGGCCGCCCGCGACCTCGCCGACGCCCTGCTCCCGGACGCGGACCTCTCGCCGGTCGTGCTGGCCCGCCATCTGAACGTCTCGGTCCGCACCCTCCACCGCGCCTTCGCCGGCTTCGACGAATCCGTCACGGCCTACGTCCGGCGCCGCCGCCTGGAACGCGCGCGTTCGGACCTGGCTACCGGCCGCGCCACCGTCTCGGAAGTCGCGGCCCGCTGGCAGTTCTCGGACAGCAGCCACCTGATCCGCGCGTTCAAATCCCGCTACGGCCAGACTCCGACACAGTTCGTCAGGTCGGCTCAGCAGCAGTGACGTCGGTCCGTTCTTGCAGAGCCCCGCACGACGTCACCATCCTCCGGCCTCGGCCGAGGGACGTCCTCGCCACGATTCGCCGCGGCTGCCTGGTGGTCCGCATGGCGATTCCTCAGCGACAGCCCCGGAGTCGCTCGCCGTCAACGCGCTACGTCACCAGAGGGGACGTCGAGGCGGGCACCCTGCGACCGGATGCCCGCGGCGCGTCAGCGGTAGTTCGTGAACTGCAACGCGATCTCGAAATCCTTGCCCTTCAACAGGGCGATCACGTCCTGCAGCTGGTCCTTCTTCTTGCCCGACACCCGCAGCTGGTCGCCCTGGATCTGGGCCTGGACGCCCTTCGGGCCTTCGTCGCGGATGAACTTGGCGATCTGCTTCGCCTTGTCCGACGCGATGCCCTGCAGGATCTTGCCGCCGATCTTGTAGATCTTGCCGGACAGCGCGGGCTCGCCGGCTTCGAACGCCTTCAGCGAGATGCTGCGCTTGATCAGCTTCTCCTTGAAGACCTCCACGGCCGCGAGCGCCCGCTCCTCGGTCTCCGACTCGATGGTGAGCGCTTCTTCGCCGGACCAATCGATGCTCGTGCCCGTGCCCCGGAAGTCGAACCGGGTGCCCAGCTCCTTGCTCGCCTGGTTCAGGGCGTTGTCCACCTCCTGGCGGTCGACCTTGCTCACCACGTCGAAAGAGGGATCCGCCACGTGTCCTCACACCTCGTACTCGCTCGTCAGGGGCCACCAGCCTAGCCCCTGTCACCTGGTGGGGTCCCCGGTTGATCGGCGCGTCGGACCGTTGGGTATCCTTCTACGCGGCCGGTCACCCGGCCATGGCAGGTTACCCAAGCGGCCAAAGGGATCTGACTGTAAATCAGACGGCTCAGCCTTCGGGGGTTCGAATCCCTCACCTGCCACACCAGCCAAATCACCCCCGTGACCAGCGTCAACAGGTCACGGGGGTGATCTTGTGTTGCGCGGCTGTGCGGCCGTTTCCGGTTGCCCGCCCCGCATACGCCCCACAGATTTTCGAGCCTCACCGGCCGGTGAGGGCCCTTGCCGCGACCACGCGGAACACCTGCTCGGCTGAGTGAGGGGACACCGACATGTACCGAAGATGCACCCTGGGCTTCTCGCTCGCGACACTCACGCTGGCGATCGGCGCATGCTCGGGACCAACGGCTCCAGCGGGAAACCACCCCGCGCCGGCCACGTTCGCGCCACCGGCAACCACGCCGTCCTCAACCGCGACAGCAGCCCCCACGCTGTCCGCTGATGGCTTCATCATCAGGAAGGTCGGCGACCGCGCGGAGGTGAGGACGCCGGACTCGCCCAACCCGGTTTTCGACTTCTGGATCACGAAGATCCAGGTCGACCCCGAGTGTTATCAGGATCGTGTGGAGGGCGTGCACATCCTGCTCCTCGACGTCACCGTCAAGACCTACATGCCCGCCAACCCCGTCGATCTTGAGACCGTTTACGCCCTCCTGAACCCGTCGGCGTTCGAGATCAAGGGCGCGGACGGAGCCACCCAGGTCAGCCAAAAGGGAGAATGCCCGAAGTCCGAGCCGCTGCCGGAGCACTACGCCGCCAACAGCAAGTACACGGGCCAGATCCCGTTGATTTCGCTCGCCGAGTCGGGGACCTTGATCCTTCTTCCGGGCGGGCCGAAGGTCTTCGCTCCGACCGACCCCGATCTGGCCCCGCCGAAGACTCCCGCTCCAGGCGCCGCGAACGGGTGGGAGTGGCGTTTCTAGCAGCAGCGCAGGTGATCGTGGGTCATTCGTGGGTCGCAGCGCCTGTCGCTGGCGCGGCGCGGTCGTGAACGTGCAGGTCAGCCATCCGTCGGGTCTGGATCGCTGTTGCCTGCAATTCAGCAAAGATTCCGGAGTGGGCAAAGGGGGCGGCATTCTTTCGCGATAGGGGTGGATGCTGCGATTGTGAAAGAGATCTCGGGGGATCATGCAGTCCCATTAATCGAGCGCAATACGATCACATTGTCCCGCTGAGCGTCTCTGTCCTGCCGCCTCACACACACCCCACAGCAGAGTCTCGATTCGACAAACGTGCTGTCTCACGAGGTGCTCACCTTCGTCGGCGTCACCACCACCGCGACGGAGAACAACTCGGCGAACCGCTCAGGCGTGTCGAACAGTGCCGCGATGCGTTCGGTGTACTTGGCCAGGTACGCGGGGTTCCGGTCGGCCGGCGGGGCTGTCGCGGGCGTGGCCAGGCCTTCGATCCGCACGACGTTGCGGCCGACGTCGGTTACGTCCAGCACCAGGCTGACCTTCGGGTTGGCGGCGATGTTGCGCAGCTTCCGCGTGTGAGGGCGGCTGTAGAGCAGGATGGTTCCGTCTCCGCGCGTGAGGAACCACACCGGCACGGTGACCGGCTGCCCGTCCGGCCGCACGGTGGTGAGCCACGCCATGAGGTTGTGCTCCAGCCGCGCCTCGACCCGTTCGCGGTCGGCGGGTGGCAGGTGCGTCGTGAGTTCCAAGTGGTCCTCCCCAGTCGGTACACCGCCAGGCTAACGGCGAGGTCCGACAATTTCGGGTGATCAAAAGCCCGACCAGGGGATTCACACCCGGGTGTGATGGCAGACTTCCGAGCATGGGCGAGGTCATCGGGTTCCAGCCGTTCCGCAGCAGCTTCCCCGCACCGCCGCCGGGCTGGCACGAGGCTCACGTCGGCGCCCTCGACGAGTTCGATCACCTCATGGTCTACGTGTGCCGCGCGGCGGTGCCGTCCGACGTGGACGTCGAGGACCCGACGTACGAGGCCTGGGACGACTGGGACGTCCAGGCCCTCATCGACGCCCTCGGCGGCCAGGCGCGGCTCGACGAGCTCCTCCTCGACCCCGCCACCGCGCCCGCCCTGCTCGCCCGTCTGCCGGAGACGCTGGAGCGCCACCGCCAGGTCGTGATCGACATCGACATCTACTACGCCCTCACCAAGCTCGCTTCGATGCTCGGCCGCGTGGAGGCGACGTAAGCTTGTCCCCAAACTAGGGGGAAGTGCCGATGAGTTTGAATCTCGCGGTGTGGTTCGCGCCCGCGGCCATGAGCGCAGCCGACGCGAAGCGGAAGTACGAGCAGCTCTTCGAGATCGAGCCCGGCGAGATACGGCACCCGCAGGTGGCTGCGTTCTACCGTGAGTTGACCGCGCGGTACCCCGAACTCGTCGACGCCCTCGAGACCGGCGATCTCGAAAAGGCGCCTTGGTCGGCGGCCCTCAGTCGCTATGAAGACGCCGTCGTCATGCCCATCTCTTGGTCCTTCGCCGGCGTCGTGCTGCGGGTCGTGCTGGACTTGGCCCGTCACCACGGCCTGGTCGTGTACAACCCGCAGACCGACGACGTCCACAACCCGGCCGCCCTCTCCCTGATCGCGTGCGACGGCTCCCACCTCGAAAACCCCGACCCCGCCGCCATCCGCGCCGCCCTGCAGCGCCTCTCCGCCGCCAACTGGTACGCCGTCCTCGAACGCGGCGACGCCTACGTCCAGGTCGGCCAAGGCCAATACGCCGGCGCCCCCGAAGGCCACTACGCCCTCGAACACCGCGACGGCTCCCCTGACCGCCACTACCGCACCGACGTCCCCTCCCTCGAAGACGTCACCACGGCCTTCCTCGCCTTCGCCACCCACGACGACACCTGGCGCGCCCACTTCGAGTGGCGAAAGCTCGACTTGTGATGACCTACGTCCTGGAAGCCGCCCAGGTGTGGGAATCGGGGGCCGTCGTCTTCGGTCCGATCCACGTCTCCGAAGACGAGCTCGTCAACCCGCCCGAGGGTTCTCCGGCTTCCCAAGCTCTCCGCCACCTAGGCGTCGACGCCGGATCCCACCGCGACGAGTTCGCCGCCGTGGATCTCGGTCGGCACCGGTTCACCGAGCAGTGGGTTCGCCGAGGGCTGTTGCCCTGATCACACACGCGCCTTCGTGCAACATCGGCGAAACGTGAGTGGTGTCCACTCGCGGCAACAGCGAGGAGGCCCCCATGCCCGAGATCGTGTTCCGAGTGCGCTGGCCGGATTCCTCGGTGCAGCGGTGCTATTCACCGTCCACTGTGGTCGAAGAGCATTTCGCCGTGGGGGAGGAGTACCCGGTCGCCGAGTTCGTCGAGCGCTCGCGTGCGGCGTTGACGCTCGCGTCGGAGCGGGTGCTCGCGCGGTTCGGGTTCCCCTGCTCGCGCGCCGCTGCCCAGCTCGCCGATATCGAGCGGCGCGCCGGTGCCTTCGGAGACGAGAGTGCACGGGTTGTGGTGGAGGCCTTCGAAAAGTGAAAGGCCCCCGTTCCCAAGGGAACGAGGGCCTTCCGTCTGTCTACAAGCGACTCACGCCGCCTGCGGAATCTCCGACGAAGCAGGCGTCAACGCCAGCTCCAGCACCTCGCCGACATTCGCCACAGCGTGGACATCCAGCTGCGACAACACCTCGGCGGGCACGTCGTCCATGTCCGGCTCGTTGCGCTGCGGGATGATCACCGTCTTCATCCCCGCCCGGTGCGCGGCGAGCAGCTTCTGCTTCACCCCACCGATCGGCAGCACGCGGCCGGTCAGCGAAACCTCACCGGTCATCGCCACATCCGCGCGCACCACGCGGCCGGACAGCAGCGAGGCCAGAGCGGTCGTCATGGTGACGCCGGCCGAGGGGCCGTCCTTCGGCACCGCGCCCGCGGGGACGTGGACGTGGATGCCGCGGTCCTTCAGGTCGCTGACAGGCAGTTCGAGCTCCGCGCCGTGCGAGCGCAGGTACGACAGGGCGATCTGCACCGACTCCTTCATCACGTCACCGAGCTGGCCGGTGAGCTGAAGGCCCGTCGAGCCGCTCTCCGGGTCGGCCAGCGACGCCTCGATGTAGAGCACGTCGCCACCCGCGCCGGTCACGGCCAGGCCCGTCGCGACGCCCGGGATGGACGTGCGCTGGGTCGAGGTGGGCAGGGACGACTCCGGCACGTGGCGCGGGCGGCCCAGGTAGGTCTCCAGGTCCGCGGCGTCCAAGGACACCGGCAGCGAAACGGAGTCCAGAGCCACCTTCGTCGCGATCTTGCGCAGCAGCTTGGCGATCGTCCGGTTCACGTCGCGCACGCCCGCCTCGCGGGTGTACTCGGCGGCGATCCGGCTGAACGCCGCGTCGGTGATCACCACGTCGCCGGTTGTGAGGCCGGCGCGCTCCAGCTCGCGCGGGAGCAGGTGGTCACGGGCGATCGTCACCTTCTCGTGCTCGGTGTAGCCGTCGAGGGTGACGAGCTCCATGCGGTCGAGCAGCGGGCCGGGGATGGTCTCCAGCGCGTTGGCCGTCGCGAGGAACACGACGTCGGACAGGTCGAGCTCCACCTCGAGGTAGTGGTCGCGGAACGTGTGGTTCTGTTCCGGGTCCAGCACCTCCAGGAGGGCAGCCGTCGGGTCGCCGCGGTAGTCGGCGCCGACCTTGTCGATCTCGTCGAGCAGCACGACCGGGTTCATCGAGCCGGCCTCCTTGATGGCCCGCACGATGCGGCCCGGCAGCGCGCCGACGTAGGTACGACGGTGCCCGCGGATCTCCGCCTCGTCCCGGATGCCACCGAGGGCGACGCGGACGAACTTGCGTCCCATGGCCTTCGCCACGGATTCGCCCAGCGACGTCTTGCCGACCCCGGGAGGGCCCGCGAGGGCGAGCACGGCACCGGAACGGCGTCCGCCGACCGGGCCGAGCCCCGACTCCGCGCGACGCTTGCGCACGGCCAAGTACTCGATGATGCGTTCCTTGACGTCGTCGAGGCCCGCGTGGTCCGCGTCGAGCACGGCGCGCGCGGCGGCGATGTCGTAGACGTCCTCGGTGCGCTCGTTCCACGGCAGCTCCAGCACCGTGTCGAGCCACGTCCGGATCCAGCCGCCCTCGGGCGACTGCTCGGAGGTGCGCTCCAGCTTGTCGACCTCGGCCAGCGCGGCCTTCTTGACGTTGTCGGGCAGGTCGGCGGCCTCCACGCGGGCGCGGTAGTCGTCGTCCTTGTCGGAACCGTCGAGCTCACCGAGCTCCTTGCGGATCGCCTCGAGCTGGCGGCGCAGCAGGAATTCCTTCTGCTGCTTGTCCATACCCTCCTGGACGTCCTTGCGGATGGTGTCGGTCACCTCGAGCTCGGCGAGGTACTCCTTGCTCCACTCCATGGCCTTCTCGAGCCGCTTGCTCACGTCGAGCGTGGTCAGCAGTTCGAGCTTCTGCTCCGTGGCCAGGTACGGCGCGTTGCCGGACAGGTCGGCGACCGCAGAGGGCTCCTCGACCTGCTGGACGGCGTCGATCATCTGCCAGCCACCGCGCTGCTGGAGCAGCGAGATGACCACGGCCTTGTACTCCGACGCGAGCTGCGTGGAGCGGTCGTCGGTGAAGTCGGTGGCCTCGTCTGCGTGGATCCAGCGCGCGGCGCCGGGACCGTCCGCGATGCGGCCCACCACGGCGCGGCCGGTGCCGCGCAGCAGAACGGCGGCCTTGCCGCCGGGAACCCGGCCGATGCGCTCGACGGTGGCGACCGTGCCGATCTCGGCGTACTCGCCGTGGATGCGGGGGACGATCAGCACTTCGGCCTTGGTGGCCGCGCCGGAGCGGATGCCGGGGAACGACGCCGTCGCGGGCGTCTTGGCCTGAGCGGACTCCACTGCGCCCCGGGTCTCGGCGTCGGTGAGGTCGAGCGGGACAACCATGCCCGGCAGCACGACGTCGTCATCGAGCGGGAGAACGGGCAGGAGGCGGGGATCTGACATGTGCACTCCTCGATTAGTTGAGTCTGCCTTGCTCAACTATCCGTGGGGCGGGTTTGTTTCCCGAGGAGTGTTCGCTGGCAGCGATCACGCTCCCGCGCTGGTCAGAGCACCGTGGGCCAGGTCACGGCTTCGCCGCCACCCCGCTCCAGGCGAACGGCCGCGTCTCCGCTTCCAGCGCCGACACCGGACGGTCCGGCCGCCAGTCCGGCAGCGGGGACAGCCCCGGCTCCAGCAGCGGCCAGCCGCCGAACCAGGGCAGGATCTCGGCGTCCGAGCGGAGGTAGGCGGGGTTGGACGTGTCGCGGTAGGCGTCGATGAACGTCTTCACCTCGGCCGCGCGCTCCGGCGGCGCGTCGTCGCGGCACGTGCCGTGCGTCACGGCCAGCCACGAGCCGGGGGCGAGCTTCGCGCGGTAGGTCGCCATGAGCGCGTCGGGGTCGTCGTCGGGGCCGATGAAGTGCAGCACGGTGATCATCAGCAGGCACACGGGTTCGGACCAGTCGACGAGCCGCCGCGTGCTCTCGTCGGCGAAGAGGGCCTCCGGGTCGCGGATGTCTCGCTGCACGAGGCCGGCCCAGTCGCCCGCGTGCTCGCGTTCGAGGATCACACGCGAGTGCGCGGCGGCCACCGGCTCGTAGTCCACGTACACCACGGTCGCGCGCTCGTCCTCCGACAGCCGCTCGCGCACGATCTCGTGGACGTTCCCCGCCGTCGGCACACCCGAGCCGAGGTCCACGAACTGCCGGATCCCGGCGTCGAGCGCCGCCCGCACCACGCGGTTCATGAACGCCCGGTTCTGTCGCGAGATGGGCCGGATCAGCGGCCACACCTTCTCGACGCGACGGCCGAACTCGCGGTCGACGGCCCAGTTCTGCGAACCACCGAGGTACCAGTCGTAGACGCGCGCGGCCGACGGCTTCTCGACGTCCACCCCGGCCGGCGCGTCCGGCGCGGTCACGGCTTCTCCGCGACCCCGCACCACGCGAACGGTCTGGCCTCGGCCTCCACCGCGTTCAGCTCACGCTCCGGCCGCCAGTCCGGTAGGTGCACGATCCCTGGCTCCAGCAACGGCCAGCCACCGAAGAACGGGACGATGTCGTCGCGGTCGCGCATCCAGACGGGGTTGCTGGTCTTGCGGTACTGCTCCACGAACCAGCGCAGGCCTTCGAGCGCCGGGCCGTCGCCGTCGCCCTCGCTCATCTGCGAGATGGACAGCCAGCTGCCCGGCGCGAGCGCGTCGCGGTAGGCCTTGACGAGGCCCTCGGGGTCGTCGTCCGGGCCGACGAAGTGCAGCACCGCCATCATCAGCAGGCACACGGGCTTGCCGAAGTCGATGAACTCGCGCGTGGTCGGCGAGTGCAGCACGGCCTTGGGGTCGCGCATGTCCGCCTGCAGGATGCCGGCCCAGTCGGTGGCGGCTTCTTCCTCGAGGATCAGCGTCGCGTGGGCCACGGCCACCGGCTCGTAGTCCACGTACAACACGGTCGCGCGGTCGTCGTCGTCCAGCTCGGCCTCGATGACCTCGTGGACGTTGCCGGCCGTCGGCACCCCCGAGCCGAGGTCGATGAACTGCCGGATGCCCGCCTTGAGCGCGGCGCGCACCGCACGGTTCATGAATTCGCGGTTCTGCTTCGCGCCCGGCCGCACCAGCGGCCACTGCTGCTCCACGCGCCGGCCGAACTCGCGGTCGACGGCCCAGTTCTGGGTGCCGCCGAGGTACCAGTCGTAGATCCGCGCCGCCGAAGGCTTCTCGGTGTCCACGCCCTCGGGCGCCTTCGGCGCGGCCGCCGGCTGCTCGCTCACGTCGGAACTCCCCTCGTCGCGGAACGCCAAGCCTAGCGAGCTGCGACAACGATCTTCCGACGGCCGAGCAGCAACGCGGGTCCGACGGCGACGATCGCCAGCGTGGCGCTCACCACGAACGCCACGTGGAACGCACCCGCGGCCGCGATCGCCGCGAGCACGGCCGTGCCCGCCGACCCGCCGAGCTGCTGCACCAGCCGCACCACCGCCGCCCCCGACGGCACGTCCTCCCGGGGCAACCGCGTGAACGCGGCCGACGTGACCGCGATGTTCGCCGCGCTCAACGCCCCGCCCCGCACCACGAGCGCGACGCCGAGCACCACGAAACTCGTCGACGGCCCGGCCACCACGAAGGGCACGGTCGCCGCCGCACACCCGGCGATCCCGACGACGGCGATCACGCGTGCCCCCACGCGGTCGACCACACCGCCCACCCACCGCGTCAGCAGCGATCCCACCCCTTGCAACGCAAGGATCATCCCGGCCGCGAACGCACCAAGCCCGCGCTCCTGCTCGAAGTACAACGGGATCAGGAAAAGCGCGCCGTACAACGACAATCCTGTCAGAAACAACACCGCGGCCGAAGCGCCGAACGCCCGGTTGGCGAACAGCCGCACCGGAATCAACCCACGCTCACCCCGGCGCAGGCTCCAACCCACGAACCCGCCGAGCAGCACGACCCCCACACTCAACGGCACCACGAACCCGCTCCCCGACGCCGCGTTGGTGAGAGCGAACAACAACGCGACCACCGCCGGCGCCAGCAAACCCAGCCCCGGCAGATCCAGCCGGCTCCCGCGGTCGGCGGAGTCCATCGGAACGAACCGCCGCGCCAGCACGATCGCCGTCAGGCACAGCGGAACGTTGATCGCGAACAGCCAGCGCCAGCTCCCGCCGTCGACGATCACGCCGCCGACGAGCGGCCCGGCGATGGGCGCGATCACGCTCACCAGCATCACGATCGTCAGCAATCGCGCCGTCTTCGCCGGCCCCGCGGCCCGAACCAGGATCGTCTGCAGCACCGGCAGCAGCACGCCGGCGCCCACACCTTGCAGCACGCGGAACACGAGCAGGCTGCCCAGGTTCCAAGACAGCCCCGACAGCGCGGAGCCGGCGAGGAACACCGCCAACCCGGCCAGCCACAGCCGCGCCGCGCCGAACCGGCTCGTGGCCCACGAAGTCACGGGGATCGCTACCCCCAGCGCGAGCAGGTACCCGGTCGAAACCCACTGGATCGCCGTCGTGCCCACTCCGAAATCGGCGGCGACGGTGGGCAGCGCGACGTTCACGATCGTCGTGTCCACCAGCGGTGCGACTCCGCCGAGCACGATCACCAGCGCCAGCCGCACGAGCGGCCACCCGAGCGGTTCGAGCTCCTCCTCCACGATCGCCCCCATTAGATACACGTGTATCTTATCGAGATTAAGATACACGTGTATCTTCGCGAGGGTGAGCACTGCACAACGGAGAAGGGGCGCGGTCCTCGAAGAAGCCCTTGTCGAAGCCGCCTGGACCGAGCTCAGCCGCACCGGCTACGACGGCTTCACCATCGACGCCGTCGCCAAAGCCGCCGGCACCAGCCGCGCCGTGTTGTACCGGCGGTGGCCCAACCGGGCGGCGCTCGTGCACGCCGCGGTGCGTGCGCACGTCGGCTCGATCGCCGACGTCGTGCCGGACACGGGGGAGCTCCGCCAGGACGTCCTGGTCACCCTGCAGACCATCGCCGACCGCATCGTGCTGGTCGGGATCGACGTGATGACCGGGCTGCTCAGCGAGCTGGCCGAGCTACCGGAGGCCCTCGCGACGACCGTGCCCGACGTCTTCGAGCGCATCGTCCGGCGCGCGGCCGAACGCGGGGAGATCGGGCCGGGCCACATCCCCGACACGGTCCTGCGGATGCCCGCGGTCCTCGTGCGCTACGAGATGATCACCAAGCGCACGGTGCCCGACGTCGAAATCCTGGTGGACGAGCTCTTCCTGCCACTCGTCCGCCACCACGCCACGAACTAGCGCACCGCAGGCCTCCGCTGCCACCCCGTCCACAACGGCCGGTACCCCTGCGCGTACCAAAACGGCGTCGACCGCGGGTTCGGCACCGCCGTGTGCAGCAGCACGACATCCGCCCCGGCCTCGTCGAACACTTGGTGCGCGTGCGCCGCCAGCGCCGTACCCACACCAGCCGACCGCGCGGCCTCCGCGACTGCCAGCGAAGACAGGTACCCGATCCGCGAAGCGGCCACGCGGTGCTGGATCCACGCCGTCTCGTCGGGCATCTGGAGCACGACCATGCCGAGCGCCTTGCCGTACAGCTCCGCGATCCACACCTGGGACTCCGGCCGTTCGAGCTGGCGCAGCAGCCCCTTGCCCACGAGTTCCTCGATACCCGGGCGCACGGTCACCTTGCCGAACTGGGCGTCGTACCGCTGCAGCTCCAGCATCAGGCGCATGGCTGTGTCGAGGTCGTCCGGCGTGGCGTGGCGGATGCAGACGCCGGGGGTCGTCGTGGGGCCCGAGGCGGCCATGCGCTGGGCCGGGCGGACGGCGATCACGCCGACGGGGGCGAAGCCGTGGCGCAGCATTTCGGTCACGCCGGCGGTGTCACGGCTGGGCCGGGAGACCACGGCCGCGCACTCGGGATCCCCCGGACGGGCGATGGTCGACAGGTGTTCATCCCATCGAGTGAGCAACGCGTCGAGGCCGGCGGCGGGGTCCGGACCAGCGAGCTGGACCTCGAGCCGGTGCTCGGTCAGGGCCCGCCAGATGGACTGGGAGCTGTCGGGGCCGAGCTCGGTGCTGGTGGCCAGACCGGCGGCCCTCGTGTCTCCGACCTGCGCCGACAGGAGGGTGGCGTCGTCGTGGACTTCGAAGGGGAGGGGCGCGGGGAGCAGCGCGTCCACCGTGGCGATCCGCGCCGCGTGCCCGGTGGCTGTCACGTCGTTGTGCATGTACTTCATTGTCGCCCCGCAGGACTCGGCAGAACCCCTGAACACACCCCACGGCGTCAGATCAGGCACGAACGGGGAGTTTCACTCCTTGGTCCACGCTGGTCAGCGCCACAAGCCCATTGTTAACCCTGGGGTGATCTCCTACTGTCTCGAAAGGGACACGGGTACGCCCTCCGGGGTACGGTATGGCCCTTGTCCACACCTGACGTCACTGACGAGCGCGACCGGTGGGCAGCCGGGAAGGAAGGTCGGATGCCGGACAGCAACGGCAGGCCTGATGCCGCTCCAGCGGCGAAACAGGCCAAGGGGGGCGCCGTTTCCGGGACCTTCACCGAGGCCCGCACGGACGAACGCCGGTTCCGCATATACACCTTCGCCGTTCTCGGCCTGGGTCTGATCACCGCGTTCGCGGTCGGTTCTTGGTTACCTTTCCACGGCTCGGCCAAGCTCTGGTGGATCGGACCAGTGCTGGCCCTCGCGTTCCTGCTCGCCGAACAGCTGGGCATCAACGTCGACGTCCGAAGCGGCATTTCGTGGACGATCTCGTTCACAGAAATTCCGCTGGTAATCGGTTTCTTCGTCGCTCCGTTCGAGGTCGTGCTGGCCGCGCACCTAGTCGCGGGCATCGGCACGCTGCTGGCCCGCAAGGTCGCCGGTCGCGTCCTCTACAACGCGGGCGCGTTCCTGCTCGAGATCACCGGCGCGTTCGCCGTCGCCGGGCTCGTCAAGCAGGCCGTGGGCGGCGGCGAGGCCATGCCGTGGGTCGCCGCCTTGGCGGGCACGCTCACCGCGCCGCTGGTGAGCACGCTGCTGGCGCTGGCCGCCGTGCGCGTGCTGCGCCGTCGCATGCGCGTGAGCACCGCGATCCGCCTCACCGGCCGCATCCTCGTGGTGGGCTTCGTGAACGCGTCGGTGGGCCTGAGCGGCTACCTCGTGATCGCGAACACCCCGCAGGCGTGGCCGTTGGTGCTGGCCGTGTTCCTCGGGCTGACCGCGCTGTACTGGGCCTACTCCGACCTGCTGCGCGAGCAGCGGGACATGGAGGCGCTGTCCGACGTGAGCCTCATGGTCGCGCGCTCGGGCCAGCAGGCCGCCGCGCGTCCGGCCGGGCGCGCCGACGAGCTCGTGGGCGGCGTCGACGTGCGCGAGTGGGCCACGATCGCCGAGCGGATCAAGGACCAGCTGGCCGCCGGCCGCGTCGTGCTGCGGCTGCGCCTGGAGGCCAAGGACACCATGCGCGTGGTCGTGGCCGGCGACGAGCTGCCGCCCGTCGACCCGAACGCCGACGACCCGCTGCAGCGCCTGCCCGGCGCCCACGTGCGCCACTTCCGCATCACCGAGGCCAACCCCGACGTCCGCGCGGCGCTGCTCAACCGCGGCGCGCAGGAGGCGCTGGTGGTGCCGCTGCGCAGCGCCAACCAGCTGCTCGGCGTCGTCGAGGCCCACGACCGGCTCTCCCGCTGGCGCGGCTTCGGCAAGTACGACGTGCAGCTGCTCGGCACGATGGCCAGCCACCTCGCGACGTCGCTCGACAACCGGCGCCTGCTCGCGACCCTGCGCCACGACGCCTACCACGACCCGCTCACCGGCCACCTCAACCGGCCGGGCTTCCAGCAGGTCGCCAAGGAGCCGCTGCGCGACTTCGCCAACGCCGTGGTGCTGCGCATCGACCTCGACGTCTTCTCGACCGTCAGCGACGCCCTGGGCTACTCGTGGGCCGACCGCATGGTGATCGCCGCCGGCCGCCGGATCCGCGACGCGCTGGGCCCGGACGTGCCGCTCGCCCGCCTGGAGGGCGCGTCGTTCGCCGCCCTGCTCGTGGGCTGCACGCCGGAAAACGCCCACGCCGCGGCCGAACGCCTGCGCGTGCAGCTCTCGGCGCCGTACCCCGTCGACCGGCTTTCGGTCGAAGCCAACGCGATGATCGGCTACGCCACCACCTCCACCGAGGACGGCGGCGAGCCCGTGGACGTCGACGGCCTGCTGCAGCGCGCCGACGTCGCCGTGCGGGCCACTCGCGGCGGCGAAGAGGTGCGCGGCTACGTGCCGAGCATGGGCCAGATCTTCCTGCGCCGCTTCCAGATGGTGACGCAGTTCCGGCAGTCGCTGGAGGACGGGCACGTGTCCGTCCACTACCAGCCGAAGATCACGCTGCCGAACCGTCAGGTGCAGGGCGTCGAGGCGCTGGTGCGCTGGGTGCACCCGGAGTTCGGCCGGCTCGGCCCCGACGAGTTCGTGCCCGCCATCGAGGCGGCCGGCCTCATCGGCGTGCTGACGTCGTTCGTGCTCGAAGCCTCACTCAAGCGCGTACGCAAATGGCTCGACGAGGGCCTGCGCCTCTCCGCGGCCGTGAACCTGTCCGTGCGCAACCTGGCGGACGAGGACTTCCCGGCGAAGGTCCAGCGCGAGCTGGAGCGCTACGACGTGCCGCCCGAGCTGCTCACGTTCGAGCTCACCGAGTCCGGTGTGATGTCCGACCCGCAGAAGGCGCTGCCGATCCTGCGGGAGCTGCACTCGCTGGGCATCGTGCTGGCCGTGGACGACTTCGGCACGGGCTACTCGTCGCTCGCGTACCTGCGGCAGCTGCCGGTGGACCAGGTGAAGATCGACAAGAGCTTCGTGCTCGGCATGGGCACCGATCTCGGTGACCTCGCCGTGGTGCGCTCGATCGTCGAGCTGGGTCACTCACTGGGCCTCACGGTGGTCGCGGAGGGCGTCGAGGAGGACGTCGCGCGCGACCAGCTGGAGGCGATGGGGTGTGACGTTGCCCAGGGCTACCTGATCTCGCGTCCGCTGCCCGAGGACCGTCTGGAGGCTTGGCTGCAGGCCCGTACGGCGCGGTCGCCGGGCCGGCACTCGGAGACGGTGTTGACGCTGCTGACCTGAGGTTTTGTTGTAACCCGACCCCGGTTGCACGCACGGGTGACGGCCCTTGGTAATCTTTTCAAGCCCTCGCAAGAGGCAGGCCCCTTTAGCTCAGTCGGCAGAGCGTCTCCATGGTAAGGAGAAGGTCTACGGTTCGATTCCGTAAAGGGGCTCGCGAGTATGGCGAGCTATGCTTGTGGAAATCGCAAGCCTAGCTCGCTTCGCGGCGTCCATCTGGGGGTCGAACCCCCAGACCCCCGCCAAGGGGCTCCGCCCCCTGGACCCCCATGGGTCGAGTCGGCAGGGTGGGCGTTGGTTATGGCGGTGTAGCTCAGTTGGCAGAGCAAGCGGCTCATAATCGCTGTGTCGCCGGTTCAAGTCCGGCCACCGCTACGCAGCTGAGGGGATTGTGCTCGCAGAACGCGCGAGCCACAGCCGCTCCGCTTGAACCCTGGGGGTCGAACCCCCAGACCCCCGCCAGGGGGCAAGCCCCCTGGACCCTCGCGCCGTGCGGCTAGTGGCGCGGGTGCGGGTTCGGTACTGAGAGAGAAGGAAACGCTGTGGCTGCCACCGACGTGCGACCCAAGATCACGCTGGCGTGCGAGGAGTGCAAGCACCGCAACTACATCACCAAGAAGAACCGGCGCAACGACCCGGACCGCTTGGAGATGAAGAAGTTCTGCCCGAACTGCGGTACGCACCGGACTCACAAAGAGACCCGCTGACGTTAGCGGTTCTCGTCCAGCTTCGAACAGCCGTCCCGGCCCAGTGCCGGGGCGGCTTTTCGCTGTTCAGAGCCAGTTGAAGGCCGGCTCTGGGCCCGTTCGGGGACCTCTCGGACCACCGGCTCGGGTCGGCTAGCCTCAGCGGGTGCCTTTGGACCAGTCGTTCGCCGGGCGGAGCTACCCGCCCGCCGGAAAGTACGCGGTGAGCCGCGAGAAGATCCTTGAGTTCGCCGAGGCGATCGGAGACCCCAACCCGATCTACCGCGACCCGGAGGCGGCCCGCGCGGCCGGTTTCCCGGACGTGGTCGCGCCGCCGACGTTCCTCACGCTCCTGAACCTGCCCAAGGTCAACGGGATCGTGGCCGACCCGGAGCTCGGGCTCGACTACTCGCGCATGGTCCACGGCGACCAGGGCTTCACCTACGAGCGTCCCGTGCACGCGGGCGACGTGCTGGAGATCGGCGCGACCATCGAGAACATCATGGCCCGCGCCGGCAACGACTTCATCAACGTCAGCGCCCGGATCACCGACGCCGACGGCAAGCTGGTCTGCACCACCCGCGCGCAGCTCGTGGTGCGAGGGGAGGACGCGTGAACGTCGGCGACGAACTGCCCTCGCTGCAGGTGCGCGTCACGCGCGAGCAGCTGGTCCGCTACGCGGGCGCCGCGCTGGACTTCAACCCGATCCACTGGAACGAGCGCTTCGCCAAGGAAGTCGGCCTGCCCGACGTGATCGCCCACGGCATGCTCACCATGGCGCTGGCCGGCCGCGTCGTCAGCGACTGGCTCGGCGACCCCTCGCGCCTGCTGGACTTCAGCGCCCGCTTCACCCGCCCCGTGGCGGTCCCCGACGACGCCGAGGGCGCCCTCGTGGAGATGACGGGCAAGGTCGGCGCGATCTCGGAAGACGGCGTCGCCCGCGTGGACCTGGTCGTGAAGTTCGACGGCAAGACCGTGCTGGGCAAGCCGCAGGCGCTCATCCGAGCCTGACGCTCAGCTCACCACCGACTCGACGGCCGTCGCCATCCCCGCTTCACCCCGCGCGTTGGGGTGCAGCGGGGCCGCGGCCGACGTCGGCACCAGGCCCTCAACCCAGCGCGTGCCCGAGCTCGTGCACACGTCGTGGCCCTTGCTTGGCCCGGCCGTGTCGGCGTAGCCCGCGTTGTGGGTTTTGGCCTGCTCTTCGAGCACGTCGTTGAGGTGCTTCAGCGAGTCGCGCAAGTACGCGACATCGCCGGAGCCGACGGGGATCGCGGGCCAGCAGCCGTCGCCGTCGGGCAGCACGGTGGGGTAGCCGACCACGACCACGCGGGCCTTCGGGGCCTTGGTGTGGATCTGGTCGAGCACCGCGCCGAGCTTGCCCGCGACGGCGTCGATGCGGTCGGAGAGCTGGTCGTGCCCGCCCGCGGTGAGCCGGTCGTGGCAGGGCGCGCCGTCGCGGTGCGAGGTGGCGCAGCTGGGTGCGAGGGAAATGAACCCGACGTCGTTGCCCCCGATGCCCAGGGTCACGAGCGTGGTCGCCGACGTCACGGAGTCCAGCTGCGGCGGGTTCGTGCCGTTGTGGGTCGACTGGGAGCCCGTGAGGTCCGCCGTGGTGGCGCCGCTGCAGCTGACGTCCACGAACTGCGCCGGCTTGATCTTCGCGGCCACCAGGTGCGGGTAGTTGTTGTCCGAACGGTCGCAGCCGGCGGGCGTGCCCGCCGCCTTCCCCGTGCGCGGCGCGGAGGTGTACGAGTCGCCGAGCGCCACGTAACGGCCCGTGCCGCCCCCGGTGCCGGCGCCGGCCGGCGGCTCGGTCGACGAACCGTGCTTCGACTTGTAGTACCCCACCCCGAGCAACGCGACCACGACCACCAGGATCAGCAACCCGCATCCGCCGCTCTTCTTCGCCGCCACCTGATCGTTTCTACCGGTCCGCGACCCCGCGTGACGACGGGTATCCGGGTGAGACCGCTACCGGTCGACGGCGGCGCGCAACTGGTCGGCCAGCTCCAGCGCGTGCTCGACCCCGTCGGCGATGTAGTGCAGGTCCACGAACGCCTCGGTGAACCCCTCGTCGGCGGCACCCTTCAGCGCCGACGCGAGGTCGGTCACCGTCACCACGGGCGTGCCCTCGCGCGGGTTGACGCGCAGCGGACGCCGCAGCGTTGCCGGGTCGCGGCCGGCTTCGGTGGCGGCGTCGGCGATCACCGCCCACATCCGGTGGAGGTACTGCGGGGGCAGCAGCGTCGGAAGCCAGCCGTCGGCGCTCGTGCCGACGCGGCGCAGGGCAGGTTCGGACATGCCGCCGAGCAGGATCGGCGGGTGCGGGTTCTGCGTGGGCCGCAGCCCGACGTGCGACTCCGGGATCTGCCAGCGCTCGCCGTCGTGGCCCGCAGGGTCGGCGGTCCAGAGCGTGCGCAGGACCTGGATCAGCTCGTCGAGGCGCCCGCCGCGCCCGGCCCACGGCACGCCGGCGGCGGTGTACTCGTCGCGCAGCCAGCCGAGGCCGAACCCGGCGTCGAGGCGGCCGCCGGAGAGCAGGTCGAGCGACGTGAGCGTCCGCGCGAGCAGCACGGGCGCGTACACGGGCGCCGAGAGCGTGCTCATGCCCAGCCGCGCGGTCTTCGTGGCGCCGGCGGCGGCCGTCAGCGCGACGAACGGGTCGACGAAGTGGATGAACTCCGGCGGGTACGGCCGCTCCGGCGTGCCGCCTCCCGGGTACAGGTCCGAGGGCTCGAGCGGAGTGAGCACGCGGTCACCGACCCACAGCGAAGCGTAGCCGAGCTCTTCGGCCGCGGCGGCGAATCCGGCGATGGCAGTGGGGTCGGCGAGCTTGCCGTACTGCGGCAGGGCGAGTCCGAGTCGCAACGCGGTCACCGGGCCTCCTCGGGGACGACTTCTCTTGTGGGGCAATGGAGATCGCGCGCCGAACCGGGGACCTCGCTGGGGATCACCGGATTCTCGGCCGGGGCGCTGGAATTTCCCCGGTGCGGCAAGGTTTTCCGGCGGCTTCCGAAGTGCCTCGCGAGTACGGGATGAACGACCGCGGAATCCGCGTTGACCACCGTGCGGAGGGTTGTTTCCCGATTAATCGCGGACGGGCGCATGCGGCCATCCTGGCACGGCTCCGCGGCGCTCGCCGGTCACGTTCCCGGCGCGCTGGAGCAGGGACTCGGGGGGTCGGTGCGGGGGCACCCGACTAACGAGGGGGGCGCGGTTGCGGGCCTCGATCCGGCTTGCCGTAGACTTCGGAACTCGGAACGCACTACGGTCATCCCCGCCGGATGGTGGGGACGATGGAATGCGTCCTCCGGAGCCTGGGTGACCAGGGTCCACAGGGGTGTAGCTCAATTGGCAGAGCAGCGGTCTCCAAAACCGCAGGTTGCAGGTTCAAGTCCTGTCACCCCTGCGTACGGGTACTGGTGGAGCGGAGGAGTGGTCGTGAGCGACAGCGACGCCAGCGGCGAGCACGAGCAGGACGAGTCGGGCAAGAAGCCCGGGGTCGAGTCCCGCCCGGCGACCGCCGCGGCTCGGCGTGAGCGCCGCGCTTCCGCCCGCCCGTCCGGCAAGTCCGAGGCGCGTTCGGGCGGCACAAGGCCGTCCGGCAAGGCAGGCGACAAGGTCGCGAAGCCCGCCGACGCCAAGGGCGCGCCGACCCCGAAGCGGGACCAGAAGCCGAAGAAGGCGTCGCCCTTCGCGCGGATCATGCGGTTCGTCCGCGAGGTCTGGGCAGAGCTGCGCAAGGTCATCTGGCCCAACCGCAAGCAGATGGTCACCTACACCGCAGTCGTGCTGGTGTTCGTGGTGTTCATGGTGGCCCTCGTGAGCGGCCTCGACCTGGCCTTCAAGCAGGTCATCGGGCTGGTCTTCGGCTGAGGCCGGAGGCGCGCGCCACCGTGCGCCGCGCGGGCCGGCCTGCCCGAGCCCGGCAAGTGATCAACTGAGAGGACGGAACGTGACCTCCGACAACGGCACAGAGGCCGGTCGCGACCTGACCGAGCTTTCCGACGAGCAGGTGCACGCGGCACTCGGCGACGAGGAGTCCGCTCACCTCGAGCCCGTCGAGGTGCCCGACGCCGGCGAAGAGGTCGACGCAGCCGTCGAAGACAGCGCTGACGAGAGCGCCGACGACGAAGCCGACACCGAGGCTGACGACGCCGACACGGCTGACGACAGCGTTGCCGACACCGAGGCTGACGACGCCGACACGGCTGACGACAGCGTTGCCGACGCCGTGGCCGACGAAGCCGTCGAGTCCGAGCCGGCCGCCGAGTCCGACGACCCCGTCGCCACGCTGCGTGCCGAGCTGATGGCCGCGCCGGGCGAGTGGTACGTCGTGCACAGCTACGCCGGGTACGAGAACAAGGTCAAGACCAACCTCGAGACCCGTACCACGACGCTGGACGTCGAGGACTACATCTTCCAGATCGAGGTTCCGACCGAAGAGGTCACCGAGATCAAGAACGGCCAGCGCAAGCAGGTGCAGCGCAAGGTGCTGCCCGGCTACATCCTGGTCCGGATGGATCTGAACGACGCCTCGTGGAGCGCGGTGCGCAACACGCCGGGTGTCACCGGGTTCGTCGGCGCGACCTCGCGCCCGTCGCCGCTCACCGTGGACGAGGTGCTGAAGTTCCTCGCTCCGCAGGTCGAGAAGGAAGCCCCGGCGAAGGCCGGCAAGGGCGAGTCCGCCGCGGCGTCGACGCCGTCCGGTGGCGGCGCTGTCGAGGTCGACTTCGAGATCGGCGAGTCGGTCACTGTCATGGACGGCCCGTTCGCCACGCTGCCCGCGACGATCTCCGAGGTCAACGTCGACGGACAGAAGCTGAAGGTCCTGGTGTCGATCTTCGGCCGGGAGACCCCGGTCGAGCTTTCGTTCACCCAGGTCTCCAAGATCTGACGGTCGGGAATACCGACCGGCAGTCCCCGCGTACTGGCAGGTGTGCGGGGGACTCACGTCAGTAAGAAGGACACAAGGTAATGCCACCCAAGAAGAAGAAGCTTGCGGCGATCATCAAGCTGCAGATCAAGGCCGGCGCGGCCAACCCTGCGCCGCCGGTCGGCCCGGCGCTGGGCCAGCACGGCGTCAACATCATGGAGTTCTGCAAGGCCTACAACGCCGCGACCGAGTCGCAGCGCGGGGACGTCGTCCCGGTCGAGATCTCCGTGTACGAAGACCGGTCGTTCGACTTCAAGCTGAAGACGCCGCCGGCCGCCAGGCTGCTGCTCAAGGCCGCGGGCGTGGAGAAGGGCTCCGGCGAGCCGCACAAGACCAAGGTCGCCAAGGTCACCTGGGACCAGGTCCGCGAGATCGCCAAGACCAAGGAGTCCGACCTCAACGCCCACGACATCGACCAGGCGGCGAAGATCATCGCCGGCACCGCCCGCTCCATGGGCATCACGGTCGAGGGCTGAAGCTCTTAACGCAACACCGTGGGAGAGCCAGTGCTGGCTCGTCACCACACTGATCCGTTTTGACTAAGTAAGGACAGAAGCATGACCAAGCACAGCAAGGCCTACCGCCAGGCTGCCGAGCTGATCGACAAGGAGCGTCTCTACGCTCCGCTCGAGGCCGCGAAGCTGGCGAAGGAGACCTCCAAGACCAAGATGGACGCGACCGTCGAGGTCGCGATGCGTCTCGGTGTCGACCCGCGCAAGGCCGACCAGATGGTCCGCGGCACCGTGAACCTGCCGCACGGTACCGGTAAGACCGCTCGCGTCATCGTCTTCGCCGTCGGCGACAAGGCCGCCGAGGCCGAGGCCGCCGGTGCGGACGCGGTCGGCACGGACGAGCTGATCGAGCGCATCCAGGGTGGCTGGCTCGACTTCGACGCCGCCATCGCGACGCCGGACCAGATGGCCAAGGTGGGCCGCATCGCCCGCATCCTCGGCCCGCGTGGCCTGATGCCGAACCCGAAGACCGGCACGGTGACCCCCGCGGTCACGAAGGCCGTGCAGGACATCAAGGGCGGTAAGATCAACTTCCGCGTCGACAAGCAGGCCAACCTGCACCTCGTGATCGGCAAGGCGTCGTTCGACACCGAGAAGCTGGTGGAGAACTACGCGGCCGCGCTGGACGAGATCCTGCGGGCCAAGCCGTCGTCGGCGAAGGGCCGCTACGTCAAGAAGATCACCTTCACCACCACGATGGGCCCGGGCATCCCGGTCGACCCGCTGCGGACGCGCAACCTCCTCAGCGAGGACGCGGCCGTCTGAGTCGCACATCACGCGAAAGGGCGGTCACGCAATGTGCGTGGCCGCCCTTTTTTCGTGTCTCATGGACACTATGCCGACGAAGACGTTCACCGCTCCCGACGGGCTCCGCCTGAGCTACACGGTGTGGGAGGGCGACGGACGGCACCGTCGCCCCGTCGTGCTCCAGCACGGCTTCGCGGCCGACGCGCAGGTGAACTGGGTCGGCACCGGTGTCGTGCGCACCCTGGTCGAAGCCGGGTTCACCGTGATCGGCCTCGACGCCCGCGGCCACGGCGCGTCGGACAAACCTCACGACCCGGCCTGCTACGGCCAGGACGTGATGGCCCGCGACGTGTCCGCCCTGCTCGACGAGCTGCGCCTCGACGAGGTCTCCCTCGCCGGCTACTCGATGGGCGCGATCGTCGCCCTCATCGTGGCGACCAAGGACAAACGCGTGCGCTGCCTGGCCACCGGCGGCATCGGCGCGGGCATCATCGACTTCGGCGGCGTGGACACGCGCGTGGTCGAGCCCGAGCAGCTCGCCGACGGTCTCCTCGCCGACGACCACGCCGACGTCCCCGCCCAGGTCCGCCCCTTCCGCCGCCTCGCCCGCCGCACGGGCGGCGACGTCGACGCCCTGGCCGCCGTCCTGCGCGCCTCACGCCGCACGTCCATCCCCCTGACCGAGATCACCGTCCCCACGCTGATCCTCGCCGGCGAACGCGACCAGCTCGCGGCCCAGCCCGAGCGCCTCGCCATCGGCATCGCGGGCGCCCGCCTGGTCCGCGTCCCGGGCGACCACATGACGGCCGTCGCGGACCCCGCGTTCGCCCTGGCGCTGGCCGACTTCTTCGCCTACGCGGACACGGGGGAGACGAGGTTCGCGATCTCCTCGCCGGCGTAACCGAGCTCAGCGAGCAGCTCGCTCGTGTGCTCACCGCGCGCGGGCGTGTGGCGGCGCGCTGACGGCGGCGTGTCCGAGAGGATCATCGGCGGCCCGACCTGGCGGTACGTGCCCTCCGTCGGGTGCTCGGCGAGCGAGACGAGGCCGCTGCCCGTCGGCCATCGGCACCTCCACGCGCCGGCCGCGGCCGGTCGTGCGCTGGTGCACCACGGCGGCGAGCACGGAGTAGACGATGGTGAGCGCGCACAGCTTGTCGGCGAGGATCGTCGGCGCGTAGGTGGGCTTGCCGGTCGCACGGCGCATCAGGTCGGCCATGCCGGAGGACGCCTGCACGATCTCGTCGTAGGCCGCGAGTCCGGCGCGGTTCGAGTCGGTGCGGAAGCCCTGGGCGTTGCAGTAGACGAGCCGCGGGTTGAGCTCCGCGAGCTGCTCGTAATCCAGGCCGAGGCGCTGCAGCGCGCCGGGGCGCATGTTGGTCACCAGCACGTCGGCTGTCTTCACCAGGCGCAGGAAGGCCTAGTTCGACAGCATCACCGCACGGTCGATCGCGTCGCCGCGATCCTGGAGGCCGTCGCGAACAGTGCTTCGGGGCTGACGCTCACGCGGCTCGCACGAGCCGTTCGACTACGCGCCCTCCCGGTCCCTTCGCTCCGCGCTCCCGCGTACGGCGGCTGGGCGCGTGTTGCTCGCTTCGCTACCGGAGGCCGACCGCCGTGCGGTGGTGGCGCAGGAGCCCGACACCCGCGCGGGCGTCGATCTCCTCGCGGAGGCGGCGGAGATCCGTGCGCGGGGCTACGCCGTGGTCGACTCCGGGCACGCCATGGAGACGGTGGCCGCGGTGGCCGTGCCTGTCACGGAGTCGGGGCGCGTGGTGGCGGCCGCGGCGCTGGCCGCACCGTCCGAAGTGGTCGCTGCGCGGCTGCCGGACCTGGTCAGGTCGTTGGAGGAGTGGAGTTCGAAGCTGACGGGGGCCCGCACTTCTCCGGCCCCGGCGAGTGGCCCGTGATCAGCCACTGACCTTTGTCCACTTGGGACACGGTGAACACGCCGAGCGCCGGGCCGCCGGCGATGGTGTAGTCGCAGGAGTCGATCGTCACCACACCCGCGGGCGGGGCGCCGGAGACGTACGAGGGCAGCGATTCGGCGTAGTCGTTCTGGTTGGTGACCTGCGCGTGCAGCTTCTCGACCGCCACCTTGCAGTCGGGCTGGCCGACGTCCTGGGCGAACTTGGTCTGGACGGGCTCGTCGAACCGGCCGCACGCGTCTTCGACCCTGCCCTGCGCGATGTTGTGGAAGACGAAGCGGACGGCCTCGTACGGGTTCGTCGAGAAGATGTGGTTCGTGTGGTAGGTCCCGCCGCCCTCGGCCGCGATCTGGGCGGAGGACTTGCCGTCGTCGCTGGGGAAGTAGTGGCGGTAGGCCCACGTGGCGGCGATACCGAGGATCACCAGCACGATCACCCACCCCAGGATCTTCCCGCCGAGGCGCTTGAGCCAGCGGGGGACCGGCCGGCGACGGCGGGGTTCCTCGTACGGCGCCAGCGCTCCCGGCGGACCCGGAGGTACGGGCGGCTGCCAGCCCGGCTGGGTCTGCGGCTGGCGGGAGCCCGCAGGGACCAGGCCGGCGTCGGGCGTCGCTGCGGGCTGATTGCCTTGCTGGGCTTGGGTGAAGCGGAGGTAGTCCTGGAACTGCTGGAACTGGCGGAACTGTTCCAACTGCGCGGCATCCAGCGGTGGTTCGCCCGGAGTGGGCTGGGACGGCTGCGGCAATGCGGGGAGTTGCGCGGACCCGGCCGGCGGCGAACCCGACGGCAACTGCGGAACCCCAGGCACCGGAGGCTGTTCCGAACCTGGCCACTGCCCGGAACCAGACTGCCCCGATGGCTGCGGCAACCCGCCCGGAATCGGTTGCGAGCCGTCGGCAGGCCGGGGGCCGGGGCCGGTGGGGTTGTCCGGCTGTCCGTGATCACGCTGCTCCGCCACGTCACCAATGATGCCCGCTCGCCGGCGAATCCCCGAGTCCGGGCGGCTTGTCGCTGGTCAGGCAGGGGGGTGGGCGAAAGGCCGGAAACCCTTCACGTATAGTTGTCGACGGTTCTACCGAAGACCGCTGGTTTTCCGGGTGCTCCACGGCGCTCGGAACGAAGGTCCCGCGAGATGAGCGGGCGGCCCGCGCAGGAGGAACGAGGTTCGGCTCTCCCTCAGGGGAAATCGCCGTGTAACGCCCCGTGCTGACTGCGCGTGGGCGTTTTTTCGTCTCAGAGGGCTCTCGAAGGACCAGTGGAATCCACTAGCCAAGAGAGGAGGCGACCATGGCGAAGCCCGACAAGGTGGCGGCCGTCGCCGAGATCGCGGAGAGCTTCCGCAGCAGCTCGGCCACAGTCGTTACCCAGTACACCGGCCTCTCCGTGTCCCAGCTGTCTCAGCTGCGCCGCGCTCTCGGCACCAGTGCCAAGTACCGGGTCGCGAAGAACACCCTCGTGAAGCGTGCCGCCGAGGACGCCGGTGTGCAGGGTCTGGACGACCTGTTCGTCGGTGCCACCGCGATCGCCTTCGTCGAAGGTGAGCCGGTCGACGCCGCGAAGGCGCTTCGCGACTTCGCGAAGGACAACAACGCGCTTGTCATCAAGGGCGGCTACATGGACGGCAAAGCGCTGTCCGTGGACGAGATCGCGAGGATCGCCGATCTCGACAGCCGTGAGGTCCTGCTCTCCAAGGCAGCGGGCGCGTTCAAGGCGAAGCTGTCCCAGGCCGCCGCGCTGTTCCAGGCGCCGGCGTCCCAGGTCGCCCGCCTGGCTGCCGCGCTGGAGGAGAAGCAGCGCAACGCCACCGGTACCGAAGCAGCCGAAGCACCCGCCGAGAGCTGATCCACCCCCACCCCGAACGTCGAGTTCGTTCGTTTTTTCTGAGAGGAAGCCATCATGGCGAAGCTGAGCACCGCCGAGCTGATCGACGCTTTCAAGGAGCTCACCCTTCTTGAGCTGTCGGACTTCGTGAAGGAGTTCGAGACCACCTTCGACGTCACCGCCGCCGCCCCGGCCGCCGTCGTCGCCGCCGGCCCGGTCGGCGCCGCCCCGGCCGCCGCCGAGGAGCAGGACGAGTTCGACGTCATCCTCGAGGGCGCTGGCGACAAGAAGATCCAGGTCATCAAGGTCGTCCGCGAGGTCGTCTCGGGCCTGGGCCTGAAGGAGGCCAAGGAGCTGGTCGAGGCCGCTCCCAAGGCGATCCTGGAGAAGGTCGACAAGGACGCTGCCGCCGCCGCCAAGGAGAAGCTCGAGGCTGCGGGCGCCAAGATCTCGGTCAAGTGATTTCGGGCGCGTAAGCGCCTACTGCACCACCTCGTGAAGGGGCGGGCATCCACTCGGATGCCCGCCCCTTTCTCGTTCGCCGGCCAGGCGACCGACTGATCACCGCTCGTGTCCGATTCGCCCGGTCGGACCAGCCGTAACCCGATCGTTGGGCCATCTGGATCTGCGCCACTGGGTGACGTGCACTACCGTGCTGCCAGCGGTCACCGGACAAGGCCACGAACGGGTGAGGTGCTCACCGGCCTCGCCTGGCCGGAAAACTGGTGAGTAACCTGTTCGCACTCAGCTCGTTGCACCTGGTTGACGCGGAGATCGCGGCGCGCATCGGCGCGGGCTCCGCTGCCAGTCGCGGCGGGGCGGCGGTGCGCGACGACGCGGAACAGCTCCTGGAGGTGTGATGGGCGCCGAGGTGGTCATCGAAGGTCTGACGAAGTCCTTCGGAAGGCAGACCATCTGGCGGGACGTGACGCTGACGCTGCCCCCGGGCGAGGTGTCCGCGATGCTCGGCCCGTCGGGAACCGGCAAGTCGGTGTTCCTCAAGTCCATGATCGGCCTGCTGAAGCCCGACAAGGGCCGCTGCGTGATCAACGGCGTGGACATCGTCACGTGCTCCGAGCACAAGCTCTACGAGATCCGGAAGCTCTTCGGCGTCCTGTTTCAGGACGGCGCGCTGTTCGGGTCGATGAACCTCTACGACAACGTCGCCTTCCCGCTGCGGGAGCACACCAAGAAGTCCGAGTCCGAGATTCGCCGCATCGTCCAGGAAAAGCTGGAAATGACGGGTCTGGCCGGCGCGGACAAGAAGCTGCCCGGCGAGATCTCCGGCGGTATGCGCAAGCGCGCCGGCCTCGCGCGGGCGCTGGTGCTCGACCCGCAGATCATCCTGGTCGACGAGCCGGACTCCGGTCTGGACCCCGTGCGCACCGCGTACATCTCGCAGCTGCTCATCGACCTCAACACGCAGATCGACGCGACGATCCTCATCGTCTCCCACAACATCAACCTCGCGCGCACGGTGCCCGACAACCTGGGCATGCTGTTCCGCAAGGAGCTCGTGATGTTCGGCCCCCGCGAGGTGCTGCTCACGAGCGACGAGCCCGTGGTCGAGCAGTTCCTCAACGGCCGCAAGCGCGGCCCCATCGGCATGTCCGAGGAGAAGGACACCGCCACGATGGCGCGCGAGGAGGCCGAAGCCGCCGCGGGGCACTCCGACGGCTCGCCCGACGAGGACATCCGCGGCGTCGTCCCGCAGATGCAGCCCAGCCCCGGCCTGCCGGAGCGCGCGGGCGCCCGCCGCCGGATGGACCGCGTGATGCGGATCCTCCACACGCTCCCGCCGGCCGCGCAGGAGGGCATCATCGAATCCCTGAGCCCGGAGGAGCAGCGGCACTACAACGTGCACGCCGCCCACGCGCCGGCCCGTCGCCCGGGCCCCGAGGACACGCAGCAGATCCCCCGGATCTCCGACCGTGGCCCCGTGGCGAACCAGCACCAGGGCCAGCTGCCTGCCGACCAAGTCGCCCGGATCCCCGGCGGCTCCGGCCCGCGAGGGCCAGGCGGCGGCTACTCCGGTTCCGGCGGCAACGGGCCGGGTGGCGCGTGAGCTCGAACGCAGCACCGGCGAGGAAAATCCCCGGGCACGGCATGCTCCGCGAGACCGGGAACCTGTTCGCCCTCGGTCTAGACATCATCCGCGGCATGTTCCAGCGCCCGTTCCAGCTGCGGGAGTTCATCCAGCAGGCCTGGTTCGTCGCCAGCGTCACGATCCTGCCGACGGCGCTCGTCGCGATCCCGTTCGGCGCGGTCATCTCGCTGCAGTTCGGTGCGCTCGCGCGTCAGCTCGGCGCGCAGTCCTACACCGGCGCCGGTTCCGTGCTCGCCACGGTGCAGCAGGCCAGCCCGCTCGTCACGGCGCTGCTGGTGGCCGGCGCGGGCGGCAGCGCGGTCTGTGCCGATATCGGCGCCCGCACCATCCGCGAGGAGATCGACGCGATGGAGGTGCTGGGCGTCTCCGCGGTCCAGCGCCTGATCGTGCCGCGCACGCTCGCGATGATGCTCGTCGCGCTCTTGCTCAACGGCATGGTCAGCGTCATCGGCGTGCTCGGCGGTTACTTCTTCAACGTCGTGCTCCAGGGCGGTACGCCCGGCGCCTACCTGGCGAGCTTCTCCGCGCTGGCACAAGAATCCGACCTCTGGGTCGGTGAGCTCAAGGCCCTGATCTTCGGCTTCATCGCCGCGGTCGTGGCGGCCTACCGAGGCCTGCACCCCAGCGGCGGTCCCAAGGGCGTGGGCGACGCGGTGAACCAGTCGGTGGTCATCACGTTCCTGCTGCTCTTCGTCGTGAATTTCGTGATCACGCTGATCTACCTGCAGATCGTGCCCGGAAAGCTGGACTGACATGACGTTCATCTCGGGTGCCAAGCGCGTCGCCCACCGTCCACTGGAGACCCTGGACACCCTGGGCGACCAGATGTCCTTCTACGGCCGCGCGCTGCTGTGGACGCCGCGCACGCTGCGCCGCTACATGAAGGAAGTCCTGCGCTTGCTCGCCGAAGTGAGCTTCGGCTCCGGCTCGCTCGCGGTCATCGGCGGCACGGTCGGCGTGATGGTCGGCCTGACGCTGTTCACCGGTGTCCTCGTGGGGCTGCAGGGCTACTCGGCCCTGAACTCCATCGGCACCTCGGCATTCACCGGTTTCCTGACGGCGTTCTTCAACACCCGCGAGATCGCCCCGCTGGTCGCCGGCCTTGCCTTGAGCGCCACGGTCGGCGCCGGCTTCACCGCGCAGCTCGGCGCCATGCGGATCTCCGAAGAGATCGACGCGCTCGAAGTGATGGGTGTGCCGAGCCTGCCGTACCTGGTGACCACGCGGATCATCGCCGGGTTCGTGGCCGTGATCCCGCTCTACATCATCGGCCTGCTGAGCTCTTACCTCGCGTCACGCCTCGTGGTCATCTACATCTACGGTCAGTCAGCGGGTACCTACGACCACTACTTCGACCTTTTCCTACCACCGCAAGACGTTCTGTACTCGTTCATCAAGGTGCTCATCTTCAGCATCTTGATCATTCTTTCGCACTGCTACTTCGGCTACCGCGCCTCCGGTGGGCCGGCCGGGGTGGGCGTGGCCGTGGGCCGCGCGGTTCGCCTTTCCATCGTCACGGTTTCGATCGTGAACTTCTTCATCGGTTTCGCCATCTGGGGAACCGACGTCACGGTGAGGATTGCGGGATGATCACACTACGGCGCAGGCTCTTGGGCCTGCTGCTCGTGGCGCTGCTCGTGGGAGGTGTGGCCCTGAGCATCGCCTTGTACAACAAGGCGTTCACGAAGTTCGTCACGGTGAAGCTCGAGGCCGACAGCATCGGCAACCAGCTGCTGGAGCAGTCGGACGTGAAGGTGCGCGGCCTGATCGTGGGGTCGGTCAAGACCATCGCGGCTACCGCCGACGGGGCCGAGCTCACGCTGGACCTCCAGCCGGACTACGTGAAGCTGATCCCGGAGAACGTCTCGGCGCGCTTCCTGCCCAAGACGCTCTTCGGCGAGCGCTACGTCTCGCTCGAGATCCCGAAGAACCCGTCGGCCAAGACGCTCGCCGACGGCGACGTGATCCCGCAGGACCGCACCTCGGGCGCGATCGAGCTGGAGCAGGCGCTGGAGCACCTGATGCCGGTGCTGCAGGCGGTGCAGCCGCAGAAGCTCTCGAGCACGCTCACCGCGATCTCCACCGCGCTGCAGGGCCGGGGCAAGCCACTCGGCGAGACGCTCTCGCAGCTGGGCGACTACATCGGCAAGCTGAACCCGCACGAGCCGCAGCTGCAGCACAACCTGAAGGCACTCGCGGACTTCTCCGACAATCTGAGCGCGTCGGCGCCGGACCTGGTGCAGAGCCTCGACAACCTGAGCACGACCACCCGCACCGTGGTGGACGAGCAGCAGAACCTCGCGAGCCTCTACAGCAACCTGACCGCGGCTTCGCAGGATCTGCAGTCGTTCCTGGAAGCCAACTCCCAGAACATCATCAGCCTCGCCGACACCGCGCGGCCCACGGCCGAGCTGCTCGCCAAGTACGCGCCGGAGTACCCGTGCGTGATCGGGCAGATGGCGAAGCTCGTGCCGGTGGTCGACAAGGCGCTGGGCAAGGGCACGAACCAGCCCGGCCTGCACGCGACGATCGAGGTGGTCGTGAACCGCGGTCCCTACAAGGCGGGTCAGGACGAGCCGCGGTTCGAGGACAAGCGCGGCCCGCGCTGCTACGACCTCAAGAACCTGCCGAATCCGTTCCCGCAGGAGCCGCCGGACGGCGCGTTCAAGGACGGCACCAAGCCCACCCCGGGGTCGAACTCCCACGGCCAGGGCCTCAACCCGGCCAACTTCCTCGCCGACGCCGCGGGCCTCGGCGGCGGCACGAGCGGGGGTGACCCGGCGTACTCGGGCGCGGAGAACGACTTCCTCGGCCAGCTCGTGTCCCCGCAGGTCGGGATGCCGGAAGGTGACTTCCCCGGCTGGGGCTCGCTGCTCGTCGGCCCGCTGTACCGGGGCGCGGAGGTGACGGTGAAGTGAGGGGACTGGCCGCACCGCTGATCAAACTGTCGATCTTCGTGGTGATCACCGTGCTGTTCACCGCCGTGCTTGGCATCAGCATCGCGAACATCAACACCACCAGCACCAAGGACTACTCGGCGCGCTTCACCGACGCGACGCTGCTGCTCAACGGCGACGACGTCCGCATCGCCGGCGTCCGCGTGGGCACGGTGAAGGACGTGAAGATCGTCGACAAGCGCCAGGCGCAGGTCGACTTCGAGGTCGACGCCGGGCGGCAGCTGCCGGCGGGTGTCACCGCGCAGATCAAGTTCCGCAACCTCGTCGGCCAGCGCTACCTCTCCCTCGGCGAGGGCACCGACACCTCCGGCAAGACGCTGCCCCCAGGCGGCTCGATCCCGCTCGAACGCACCACACCCGCGCTGGACCTGACCGAGCTGTTCAACGGGTTCAAGCCGCTGTTCACCGCGCTGAACCCCGACGACGTCAACAAGCTCTCCTACGAGGTCATCCAGGTCCTGCAGGGCGAGGGCGGCACCGTCGAGAGCCTGCTGTCGCACACCGCTTCGCTGGCCACCACGATCGCCGACAAGGACAAGGTGATCGGCGAGGTCATCGACAACCTCAACTCGGTGCTCGACACGGTCAACGCGCACACGCCGCAGCTGAGCGACCTGATCGTGAAGCTGCAGCAGCTGGTGTCCGGCCTGGCCGCCGACCGCAAGCCCATCGGCGACGCGATCGACAGCCTCGGCAACCTGGCCCAGACCACCGCCGGCTTGCTCGGCGACGCGCGCCAGCCGCTGAAGGACGACATCAGCGCGCTGGGCGACCTGACCACCAAGCTCAACAAGAACGAGCCGACGCTGGAGCACTTCATCCAGTTCCTGCCGCAGAAGGTGAGCGCGCTGACCCGCACCGCCGACTACGGCTCCTGGTTCAACTTCTACGCGTGCGAGGTCAAGGGCAACGTCGCCCTGCCGCCGCTGATCAACGAACCGATCGACGTGCCGCTGCTGCCGTCCAACCGGGAGAGGTGCAGCGGATGAAGTCCTTCCAGAAGCGCAACCCCGTCCCGATCGCACTGGTCGGGCTCGCGGTGCTCGTGCTCGGCTTCGTCGCCGCGCTCAACTCCGACGACCTGCCGGTCATCGGCGGCGGCACGACCTACAGCGCCGAGTTTTCCGAGGCCGCCGGGCTCACGACCGACAACGACGTGCGCATCGCCGGCGTGAAGGTCGGCAAGGTCTCCGAGATCAAGCTCGACGGCGCCAGCGTGAAGGTGTCGTTCAAGGTCAAGGACGCCTGGCTCGGCGACAAGACCTCGGCCGCGATCAAGATCAAGACGTTGCTGGGTCAGAAGTACCTGTCGCTCGACCCGCAGGGCGTCGGCACGCTCAACCCGGGCCAGCCGATCCCGCGCGACCGCACGATGTCGCCCTACGACGTGCTCGACGCGTTCCGCGGCCTCTCGCAGACCGTCGACGACATCAACACCGACCAGCTCGCGCAGAGCTTCGACACCATCACGCAGACCTTCGCCAACACGCCCGAGGACGTGAAGGGCGCGCTCTCGGGCCTGTCGAAGCTGTCGGACACGATCGCCTCGCGCGACTCGCAGCTGTCGAACCTGCTGGCCAACACCCGCGAGGTGTCGCAGACGCTGGTCGACCGCGACGCCGAGGTGCAGAAGCTGATCACCGACGGCAACCAGTTGCTCGACGAGATCTCCAAGCGCGAAGAGGCCATCACCGCGCTGCTCGACGGTTCCAAGGAACTGGCCACGCAGCTGCAGGGCCTGGTCGACGACAACGACAAGCAGCTCGACCCCGTGCTCACGCAGCTGGACCAGCTCACGTCGATGCTGCAGCGCAACCAGGACTCGCTCGCGCAGGGCATCGCGAAGTTCGCGCCGTTCGTGCGCGTGTTCACCAACACCATCGGCACCGGGCACTGGTTCGACAACTACATCTGCGGTCTGGTGGCGCCCTCGGTCGGCCCGCTCAACCAAGAGGGGTGCTACACGAAATGAGTGACACCCGGTTCGGCCAGTCGCTCCTGCGCGGCGCGTCCGTCGCCGTCGTCCTCGCGCTCGTCATCGCGGGCGGCCTCTGGTGGACGCTCAAGGACGCGGGGCGCAACCACCTCACCGCGTACTTCTCCGGCGCCGTCGGCCTCTACGAGGGCAACAGCGTGCGGATGCTCGGCGTCGACCTCGGCACGGTCACCAAGGTCCAGCCTATGGGCAACCAGGTGCGCGTGGACTTCGAGTACGACCGCACGGTGCCGGTGCCCGCCGACGCGAAGGCGCTGATCGTGTCGCCGTCGCTGGTCAGCGACCGCTACATCCAGCTCGCGCCCGCGTACACCGGCGGCCCGAAGATCTCCGACGGCGCCGTGATCCCGCTCAACCGCACCGAAGTGCCGCTCGAGGTCGACCAGCTCGCCGCGAGCCTCGCGAAGGTGAGCGAGACGCTCGGGCCCAACGGTGCCAACAAGAACGGGTCGCTCTCGGACCTGCTCAACACCGTCGCGAAGAACGTGGACGGCAACGGCCAGGCCCTGCACGACACGATCGCCAAGCTCGGCCAGGCGTCCGGCACGCTCGCCGGCAACAAGGACGACCTGTTCCAGACCGTGCAGAACCTTGGCCAGTTCTCGCAGACGCTGGTCAACAGCGACGGCCAGGTCCGCCAGTTCGAGAGCCAGCTGGCCGACGTGAGCGGGTACCTGGCGGGGGAGAAGGACGACCTCGCCGCCACCGTGCAGCAGCTGAGCACCACGCTGCAGTCGGTGCAGACCTTCATCGAGCAGAACCGCGGCCGGCTCAAGTCCAATGTGGACAAGCTGGCCAGCGTCACCAAGGTGCTCGTGGACCAGCGCAGCGCGCTGTCGGAGATCCTCGACGTGGCGCCGGTGGCGCTGTCGAACCTCGTCAACGTCTACAACGGCTCCGCGGGCACGCTCGACGCGCGGCCGAACCTCAACGAGCTCACACAGCCGCCGCTGGTGATGGTCTGCAACCTGCTCAAGCAGACGCCCGACGCGCTCAAGCTGCTCGGTGACACGTGCGGCTCGATCGCCGGTGTGGTCGACGGCGCGGTGCCGCTGCCGTCCACCGCGCAGGTCGTGCAGGCCATGTCCAACGGCAAGCTGCCGCCACTGCCGCTCCCGCTCGCGGGCCAGGTCTACGGGACGGGGAGCTGAGCATGAAGCGCCTCAGGAGGTTCACCGCCGCCGGCGTGGTCACCACGGTGTCCGCGCTGGTGCTGTCCGGCTGCGGTTTCACCGGGATCTACGACGTGCCGCTGCCCGGTGGCGCCGACCTCGGCAGCCACCCGTACAAGGTCAAGGTGCAGTTCTCCGACGTGCTCGACCTCGTGCCGCAGGCCGGTGTGAAGGTCAACGAGGTGCCCGTCGGCCAGGTCGAGTCCGTGGGGCTCACCCCCGACGGCTGGCACGCCGAGGTCACCGTGGAGATCAACGGCGACGTGAAGCTGCCGGCCAACGCGCTGGCCAACGTGAAGCAGTCGAGCCTGCTCGGCGAGAAGTACGTGGAGCTCTCCTCGCCCGGCGACGGCCAGGCGCAGGGCACGCTCGCGAACAACGCCACGATCCCGCTCGCGCGCACCGGCCGCGACGTCGAGGTCGAAGAGGTGCTCGGCGCGCTGTCGCTGCTGCTCAACGGTGGTGGGGTGGAGCAGCTCAACACCATCACCAAGGAGCTCAACAACGCGACGGCGGGCAAGGAGCCCGACATCAAGGCGTTGCTGGACAACGCCAACGAGCTCGTGACGAACCTCGACGAGCAGTCGCGCAACATCACCCGCGCGCTCGACGGGCTCGACCGGCTGTCGATGACGCTGAAGGACCAGAAGGACAAGCTGGTGGGCGCCGTCGACAACCTCGGCCCCGGCATCGGCGTGCTGGAGCAGCAGCGCGGCCAGCTCGTGACCATGCTCAACGCGCTGAACAACCTCTCCGGCGTCGCCACCGACACGGTGAACAAGAGCAAGGCGGACCTCGTGGCCGACCTCAAGGCCCTCACTCCGACGTTGCAGAAGCTCGGCGAGGCGGGCAACGACCTGCCGCAGGCGCTGCAGATCCTGCTGACCTTCCCGTTCACCGACCAGGCCTACAACGACGTGAAGGGTGACTACTTCAACCTCTTCGCGAAGGTCGACCTGAACCTCAAGGACGTCATCGACAACCTGGGCCGCAGCCGGGACAACCCGCTGTCGAACCTGCTGCCGGTGCCGGGCCTTACCGGTGGCACGCAGGGCGACCAGCCGCCGCTGCTACCGCTCGGGGGCCAGTCGGGGTCGAACGCGAAGCCGAACTCCAGTGGTGGCCAGGGCGGCGGGCAGCCGTCGCAGGGCGGGCTGTCCGGGCTCTTCGGGATCCTCTCGGGAGGTGCGGGCTGATGTTGCTGCGCAAGACGAAGTTCCAGCTCGTCGCCTTCGTGATCATCTCGGTCGTGGCGCTCGTCTACGCCCTGGTCCGCTTCGCCGGCCTCGGCTCGGTGTTCGGCGACAGCGGCTACACGGTGAAGCTGCAGCTCAACGAGTCGGGCGGCATCTTCACCAACGCCGAGGTGACCTACCGCGGCTTCAACATCGGGCGCGTCGGCCAGCTGCGGCTCACGCAGAGCGGCCTGGAGGCCGACCTCGACATCGACCCGTCGGCGCCGCAGGTGCCCGCGGACCTCGACGCCGTGGTCGCCAACCGCTCGGCCGTGGGTGAGCAGTACGTGGACCTGCGGCCGAAGAACGACAAGGGCCCGTACCTCGCGGGCGGTTCGGTGATCCCGGCGTCGAAGACCACCGTGCCGGTCAGCACCGACCGGCTGCTGTCGGACCTCGACTCGCTCGCGGCCTCCGTGCCCACCGACTCGCTGCGGACGGTCGTGGACGAGTCCTACGACGCGTTCCGCGGCACAGGCGCGGACCTCCAGCAGCTGCTCGACACCGCGCAGAGCTTCACGGCCACGGCCCAGCAGTACCTGCCGCAGACCGTGCAGCTGCTCGACGCCGGCGGCCAGGCGCTGGACACGCAGAACCACGAGGCGTCGAACTTCGCGGACTTCTCCAAGAACCTCAACGAGCTCACCGGCACTCTGAAGAACTCCGACGGCGACCTGCGCAAGCTGATCGGCATCACACCGCAGGTCGCGGCGCAGATCGACCAGGTCGTCAACGAGACCGGGCCGGGTCTGGGCGCGCTGACGGCGAACCTGCTGACCACGGCCAACGTCACCGTGACCCGCCTCGACGGCATCGAGCAGGGCCTGGTGACCTACCCGGCGCTGGCCGGCGCGGCCGCCAGCGTGGCGCCGGGCGACGGCACCGCCCACCTCGGGCTCGTGCTGAACCTGTTCAACCCGCCGGCCTGCACGAAGGGCTACCTGCCGTACAGCCAGTACCGCACAGGTGCCGACACGTCACCGCGGCCGGCCGACGACAATGTGTACTGTGCCGAGCCCAAGGGCAGCCCCATCAACGTCCGCGGCTCGCAGAACGCACCGTACGGCGGGGCCCCGGTCGCGCCGTCGCAGTCCGATGTGGACGCCAACGCGGGCCGTCCGGCCCAGGAACTGCAGGACATGCGCGACGCCGCCGTTCCGGGCGTAGCCGGAAGCCCGGGTGTCTCGTTGAACAGCCTGGGAGCGCTGCTCGGTCTCTCAGGCTGAGCCGCGTGGGCGTGGATTCGATGACCGTTACCTACCCTGGAGTGATATGAGTTCCGAACAGGCCGCCGCCGAGGAAGGGGTGACCTCGTCGCCGCCGGAAGCCCCGGCTTCCGCTTCGGAGACTGCTTCGACCGGTGCCGCCTCGCCGGCCAAGCGGTCCCTGCCGGGCTCGCCGCGCGTGTGGCTCTTCGGCGCCGGGGCGTTCGCGCTCGCCGCCTTCGTGGTCGCGGTGGTCTTCGGGATCATGTGGTGGGTCGCGGGCACGGGGGAGAACGCGGCCCTGGCGCAGTCGCGTGACGACGTCGTGAAGGCGGGCGCCAACGCCGTGAAGGCCTACACCGAGGTGGACTACCAGAACCTCGACGCCGTCTTCGCCCGCCAGAAGTCCGTGTCCGACGACGACATGGCCAAGCAGATCGACCAGCTGAAGCCCACCTACGGCAAGGCGCTGACCGACGCGAAGACGAAGGTCACCACGACCGTGCAGGACATCGCGGTCGAGGAGCTCGACGACCACGAGGGCAAGGCCAGCTTCCTGGCCGCCATCACCACCGACGTCACCCAGGGCGCGCAGAGCTCCGCGAAGGCGCTGCGCCTGGAGGTCTCGATGACCCGCGTCGGGAACGACTGGAAGCTGTCCGGCATCGACAACGTCCCCCTCGTCGCCTCCGGCCAGTAGCTTCACCGCAGAACGGAGTTCTCCTAGTGCCCCCCTCCCGCCGCCAGCCGCCCCGCAGCAGCACCCCGCCGGCCCGCCGGCCGAGGGTCGCCGGGCTGCGCAAGCCGTCGAGCGAGGACGGCGCACCTGCGTCCACCGACGAGCGGCCGACCCATGCTCCGGCGCCCGCCGCGGCCAAGCCGCGTCCGCGTCCGGTGCCACGGACCGGCCCGCTGACCAGCGCGGATCCGTCCGAGGTCACCCAGGAGATCCGGTTCCCGAAGAGCGCGGGGATCTCGCGGTCGCGGGGGCTGGCCACCGAGGACCCCGAGGACGCTGCCGACGTGGATACCGCGGCCCCGGTCGAGGACGAAGCCGAGGTCGACACCCTCACCGGCGAGGCCGTCGACGCTCCCGAGGAAACCGACGAGACGGTCCGCGCGGCTCCCCGCCGTAAGCGCCGGGACTCGGGCCGCGCGAAGCCCGTGGACGTCGACGAGGCCGAGCAGGAGGCCGCCGGCGCGCCCGCCGTGCCGCCGCCGTGGGCGAGGCAGCAGCCGCGCCAGGACCGCACGGTCGTGCTGACCGTCGTGCTGCTCGTGGTGGGCCTGGTGTTGGCCGCGGGCGCGGTGTTCTTCAAGCTTGGCTTCGACGACGCCTCCGACTCCACGAGCAACACCGCGCTGCTGGACGTCGCGAAGACCGCGCAGGTCAAGGACCAGGTCTCCAAGGCCACGGAGGCCCTGTTCTCCTACGACTTCAACAACATCAAGAAGACCGAGGACGCCGCCAACGGCCTGCTCGCCAACGACAGCGTCAAGGCCAAGTACAACTCGCTCATGGGCGAGGTGAAGCGCCTCGCGCCGCAGCAGAAGATGGTGGTGACCTGCAAGGTCACGCGCAGCGCCGTGATCATGCTCAACGGCGACCTCGCGCGCGTGATGGTGTTCGTGGACCAGACCTCCACGCGCGCCGACACCAAGCAGACCACCGCCGGCTCGGCCCAGCTGCACGTCGACGCGCAGCTGCAGGGCGACACGTGGAAGATCACCGACCTCGACACGTACAAGGCCCCGGCGCCGCCCGCGGCCAACGCGCCCGCTTCCTCGGCCCCGGCCTCGCCGCCGCCCTCGAAGTAAGTCCAAGCAGAAGGCCCGGTGCCCGCTCGAGCGGGCACCGGGCCTTCTGCTTTCGTTCAGGGCCTCAGCAGAGCGACTGCAGGGCCGTGCGCAGCGCGGTGCGGTGCAGCTCGTCGAGGTGGTCGACGACGTCGGCCGAGATCTGCGCCTCGAGCACGTCCACTCGGCACGGCACGCCGTGCTCGCGAACGTCGTTCGTGGCCACCAGCTCGGTCAGCAGCGACGTGGTCAGCTCGTCCAGCTCGGCGCGGATCTCGGTGAGGTCCGGGCGGGTGGTGGGCGCCTGCTCGGGGTGCGCGGTCCAGCGGTCGAACAGCCCGCGCTGCACGACCTTGCTCGCGGTGATCTGGTCGGAGAAGAACGCGGCCGTGCGCTCGGGATCGAGGCCCAGCGCGAACGCGCGCGTGCGCACCGCGGCGAGCTCCTGCTCCTCGCGCGCCGGGTCGTCGATGGGCTTGTCGGTGCCGAACTTCGACGCGGCCACGCGGTCACCCACCCGCAGGCGCTCGACCACGAGGTCGGCGAGCGGCCCGAGCCGGCCGAACGCGCGGCCCGCGGTGCCGGCGGTGTCTGTGGCGGTCTTTTCGGATGCGGCCATGGCCTGAGTGCCTCCGACGGTGAGTGCGGCCAGCGCGACGGCAAGGATCACGGTGGAGCGACGAGCAGTCTCGTTCCCGAACATGAGCACTCCGTCGTGGGCCGGCGACCAGGATCGGATCCGATTTTAGCGGTGGGGAATTCACGAAACCCGGACAATCTCGCCGGATGGACACGCAATCGTGCCGATGCCGGATTTGTCTGCCCGGACGTACAGCGGGGCTCGGCCCCACGGGTCACGCCGGCTTCCGGCGGTGGGTGCGACAGCGCTGCCACCCTGGCTGCTCGGGATGATCACGGCGCCTTCGGCGAGTGAACCGGCGGTCAGCTCATCGCGAACGAACGTCGGTAGCGCCGTTCCGGCGGCTGCTCCGAGACCGTGGGTCGGGCACCGGCCTGCTCTCGACCCGCCGCGCCGCCTCCCTGCCGCCGCACTCCAGCCCGCACGCGCCGCCACCAAACGTCGGCCACGCCCGGACGCTCGCCGAACCCGCACTGACGCGGCCCGATCCCGATGCCCCGGAGCCATCGACAACTCTCGAACGGCTCCCGTCGTGCAAAGCCCCGCGCTCTTGCCGGACAACCCCCGCCCTCCCAATGGGGGGCGTCCCCATCCCAGTCTATCGGCCCCTGACCTCGAAAAATGCCCGGAACGAAATCTGTGGACAACTCCGGAGTCAGCCGGGTGCCTGTGGACAACCCCGGAGTCGGCCGAGGCCTGTGGACAAGCCGAGCTGCCTGTGGCGTGCCGAGCTGCCTGTCGACAAGCGCCGAACTGCCCGTGCCGGGCCAAGCTGCCCGTGACACAAGGCACCCGCGCCCCCAGCCGGGCACCGCGCCCGGCCCCGCGGTTCACCGGACCAGCCCTCCCAGACCGCCCCGAACAGACCGCCACGAGTAGCCCGCCACGAGCAGTTCTCCTCCGGACCACCCGGATCAGCCCCTGGACCGCCACGAGCACCCCGCCACGAGCAGCTCTCCTCCGGACCACCACGGATTCAGTCCCTCGGACCACCCCGAGCAGGCCTCTACCGACCCCTCAACCGCGCTCCACGCCACACCCCGGGGCCGACTGGACCACTCGCCCCACGGCCCCTGTTCGTGACGCAGGACACCGTTTGAAACCCTCCCCGATCCACTCCCAGACCACGATTCCGCAGGTACCGGTGGGTAACCGGGATGATCATCCCGCTTGTCACCCTCCGCATGCCCCGGTCGACGCTGCGCCAACCGGTCCGACCCCCGAGTGGCATCTTGACTCGAAGGCGTCGTGGGTTCAGGCTTACTGCCAACGGTCACGGCCGGGAGCGCGAACCTTGCGGGAGGGACGCAGAACCCGGGCAGGCCGGAGGCATTGCTACAACGCCGCGAGGCAGGCTGGGCCCCATCAGGAGCGCCCCCTGGACAGACCGCGTCGTTCGGGCTAGACTGCCTCTTTGCGCTGCCCTCTTTCAGGCTGCCCGGAGCCGGTAGTTAGGATAGTGGGCACACGGCACCCCTGACAGTCCGCGACGGCACCTGTTGCCATTGCGGCTGCTCACCGCTCATTGTCCCCGGAAGGACGCATCTTGGCAGTCTCTCCCGCGAACCAGGCCACTGCTGCGACCACCTCGGCTGTATCCCGCTCGGAGTCCACGGGTATCCCCGGCGCGCCCGTGCGGGTCTCTTTCGCAAAGATTCGCGAACCCCTTAACACCCCCAACCTGCTGGACGTGCAGCTCCAGTCGTTCCAGTGGTTCACCGGAGCCGAGGCGTGGTTCGAGCGCCGCGTCAACGAAGGTGACGAGAACCCGGTCGGCGGCCTGGAAGAGGTCCTCAACGAGATCTCCCCGATCGAGGACTTCTCGGGTTCCATGTCGCTGTCCTTCTCCGCTCCGCGCTTCGACGAGGTCAAGGCCTCGATCGAGGAGTGCAAGGACAAGGACATGACCTACGCGGCCCCGCTGTTCGTCACGGCGGAGTTCGTCAACAACAACACCGGTGAGATCAAGAGCCAGACGGTCTTCCTCGGCGACTTCCCGGTGATGACGGACAAGGGCACCTTCATCATCAACGGTACCGAGCGGGTCGTCGTGTCCCAGCTCGTGCGTTCTCCGGGTGTGTACTTCGACAGCAGTGTCGACAAGACGACCGACAAGGACGTCTTCAGCGTTCGCGTGATCCCGAGCCGCGGCGCGTGGCTCGAGTTCGACGTCGACAAGCGCGACACCGTCGGCGTGCGCATCGACCGCAAGCGCCGCCAGCCGGTCACTGTGCTGCTGAAGGCGCTGGGCTGGACCACCGAGGCGATCCGCGAGCGCTTCTCCTTCTCGGAGACGCTGCTGGCGACCCTCGAGAAGGACCACACCGCCGGCACCGACGAGGCGCTGCTCGACATCTACCGCAAGCTCCGTCCGGGCGAGCCGCCCACGAAGGAGAGCGCGCAGACGCTGCTGGAGAACCTGTTCTTCAAGCCGAAGCGCTACGACCTGGCCAAGGTCGGTCGTTACAAGGTCAACAAGAAGCTCGGTCTCGACACCCCGTACGACACGGGCACGCTGACCGAAGAGGACATCGTCTCGGCCATCGAGTACCTGGTCCGGCTCCACGCCGGCGACGACAAGATGACCAGCGTGTCGAACGTCGAGGTGCCGGTCGAGACCGACGACATCGACCACTTCGGCAACCGCCGCCTGCGCACGGTGGGTGAGCTGATCCAGAACCAGATCCGGGTCGGCCTCTCCCGCACCGAGCGCGTCGTGCGCGAGCGCATGACCACGCAGGACGTCGAGGCGATCACGCCGCAGACCCTGATCAACATCCGCCCGATCGGCGCGGCGATCAAGGAGTTCTTCGGCACCTCGCAGCTGTCGCAGTTCATGGACCAGAACAACCCGCTGTCGGGCCTGACCCACAAGCGCCGCCTGTCGGCGCTGGGCCCCGGTGGTCTGTCCCGTGAGCGTGCCGGCATGGAGGTCCGCGACGTCCACCCGTCGCACTACGGCCGCATGTGCCCGATCGAGACGCCGGAAGGCCCGAACATCGGCCTGATCGGTTCGCTCTGCTCGTACGCGCGGGTCAACCCGTTCGGTTTCATCGAGACCCCGTACCGCAAGGTCGTCGAGGGCCAGGTCACCGACCAGGTCGACTACCTCACGGCCGACGAGGAAGACCGCTTCGTCAAGGCGCAGGCCAACGCGCCGCTGACCGAAGACAGCCACTTCGTCGAGAACAAGGTCCTGGGTCGTCGCAAGGGCGGCGAGGTCGAGCTGATCGACCCGCTCGAGATCGACTACATGGACGTGTCGCCGCGGCAGATGGTCTCCGTCGCCACCGCGATGATCCCGTTCCTCGAGCACGACGACGCGAACCGCGCGCTGATGGGCGCGAACATGCAGCGCCAGGCCGTGCCGCTGCTGCGCAACCAGGCCCCGTACGTGGGCACGGGTGTGGAGCTGCGCGCCGCGGTCGACGCCGGTGACGTCCTCGTGGCCGAGCAGTCCGGCGTGGTCGAGGAGCTGTCCGCGGACATCATCACGATCATGCACGACGACGGCACGCGGAAGAGCTACGGACTGTACAAGTTCCGCCGCTCCAACCACGGCACGTGCTTCAACCACCGCCCGATCGTCGACGAGGGTGACCGCGTCGAAAAGGGCCAGGTCATCGCCGACGGCCCGTCCACCGAGAACGGTGAGATGGCGCTGGGCAAGAACCTGCTCGTGGCGGTCATGCCGTGGGAGGGCCACAACTACGAGGACGCGATCATCCTCTCCGAGCGCCTGGTGCAGGACGACGTGCTCACGTCGATCCACATCGAGGAGCACGAGATCGACGCCCGCGACACCAAGCTGGGCGCCGAGGAGATCACCCGGGACATCCCGAACGTCTCCGAGGAGGTGCTCGCCGACCTCGACGAGCGCGGCATCATCCGCATCGGTGCCGAGGTCCGCGACGGCGACATCCTGGTCGGCAAGGTCACGCCGAAGGGCGAGACCGAGCTGACGCCGGAAGAGCGCCTGCTGCGCGCGATCTTCGGTGAGAAGGCCCGCGAAGTCCGCGACACCTCGCTGAAGGTGCCGCACGGCGAGACCGGCAAGGTCATCGGCATCCGCGTGTTCTCGCGCGAGGACGACGACGAGCTGCCCCCGGGTGTCAACGAGCTGGTCCGCGTCTACGTGGCCCAGAAGCGCAAGATCCAGCCGGGCGACAAGCTCGCCGGCCGCCACGGCAACAAGGGCGTCATCGGCAAGATCCTGCCCGCCGAGGACATGCCCTTCATGGAGGACGGCACGCCGGTCGACATCATCCTGAACACCCACGGTGTTCCGCGACGGATGAACATCGGCCAGATTCTCGAGCTGCACCTGGGCTGGCTGGCCTCACAGGGCTGGACGATCGAGGGCAACCCGAGCTGGGCGGCCAACCTGTCCGAGGAGCTCTACGACGTCGCGCCGAACACGAACACCGCCACCCCGGTGTTCGACGGCGCGAAGGAAGAGGAGCTCACCGGGCTGCTGGGCTCGACCAAGCCGAACCGCGACGGCGAGCGCATGGTCAAGGAGAACGGCAAGGCCACGCTGTTCGACGGCCGCTCCGGCGAGCCGTACCCGTACCCGGTGTCCGTCGGCTACATGTACATCCTGAAGCTGCACCACCTGGTCGACGACAAGATCCACGCCCGCTCCACCGGTCCGTACTCGATGATCACGCAGCAGCCGCTGGGTGGTAAGGCGCAGTTCGGTGGCCAGCGCTTCGGTGAGATGGAGTGCTGGGCGATGCAGGCGTACGGCGCTGCCTACACGCTGCAGGAGCTGCTCACGATCAAGTCGGACGACGTGGTCGGCCGCGTGAAGGTGTACGAGGCCATCGTCAAGGGGGAGAACATCCCCGAGCCGGGTATCCCGGAGTCGTTCAAGGTGCTCCTGAAGGAGCTCCAGTCGCTGTGCCTGAACGTCGAGGTGCTCTCCAGCGACGGTGCGGCCATCGAGATGCGCGACTCCGACGACGAGGACCTCGAGCGCGCTGCGGCCAACCTCGGCATCAACCTGTCCCGCAACGAGTCGCCCTCGGTGGACGACGTCGTGCACTGATCGCGTGCTGAGCCGGGACCTGCCTCCCGTGGGTCCCGGCTCGCCCGCCAATTCCTCTAGTCGATACAACCCCAAGGGGATGCAAAGACGTGCTGGACGTCAATTTCTTCGATGAGCTCCGCATCGGTCTTGCCACCGCAGATGACATCCGTCAGTGGTCGTACGGCGAGGTCAAGAAGCCGGAGACCATCAACTACCGGACTCTCAAGCCTGAGAAGGACGGTCTCTTCTGCGAGAAGATCTTCGGTCCCACCCGGGACTGGGAGTGCTACTGCGGCAAGTACAAGCGCGTCCGCTTCAAGGGCATCATCTGTGAGCGCTGCGGCGTCGAGGTGACCCGCGCCAAGGTGCGCCGCGAGCGGATGGGCCACATCGAGCTGGCCGCGCCCGTCACCCACATCTGGTACTTCAAGGGTGTTCCCTCCCGCCTGGGCTACCTGCTGGACCTGGCGCCGAAGGACCTCGAGAAGATCATCTACTTCGCGGCCTACGTCATCACTGGCGTGAACGCGGAGCTGCGCCACAACGACCTGCCGACCCTCGAGAACGAGATCGGCGTCGAGCGCAAGAACCTCGAGACGAAGCGTGACGCGGACATCGAGGCTCGCGCGCAGAAGCTGGAAGCCGACCTGGCCGAGCTGGAGGCGGAGGGCGCCAAGTCCGACGTGCGCCGCAAGGTCAAGGAAGGCGGCGAGCGCGAGATGCGTCAGCTGCGCGACCGCGCCGGCCGCGAGCTCGACCGCCTCGAGGAGGTCTGGACGACCTTCACGAAGCTCGACGCGCGTCAGCTGATCGCCGACGAACTGCTCTACCGCGAGCTGGTCGACCGCTACGGCGAGTACTTCACCGGCGGCATGGGCGCGGAGGCCATCCAGAAGCTGGCCGCCGAGTTCGACGTCGCTGCCGAAGCCGACAACCTGCGCGACACCATCCGCAACGGCAAGGGCCAGAAGAAGCTGCGCGCGCTCAAGCGCCTCAAGGTCGTGGCCGCCTTCCAGGCGACCGGCAACGACCCGCGCGGCATGGTGCTCGACGCCGTGCCGGTCATCCCGCCGGACCTGCGCCCGATGGTGCAGCTCGACGGTGGCCGGTTCGCGACGTCGGACCTGAACGACCTGTACCGCCGCGTGATCAACCGCAACAACCGCCTCAAGCGACTGATCGACCTCGGCGCGCCCGAGATCATCGTGAACAACGAGAAGCGGATGCTGCAGGAGGCCGTCGACGCGCTGTTCGACAACGGCCGCCGCGGTCGTCCCGTCACCGGCCCGGGCAACCGGCCGCTGAAGTCGCTGTCCGACCTGCTCAAGGGCAAGCAGGGCCGGTTCCGCCAGAACCTGCTCGGCAAGCGCGTGGACTACTCGGGCCGTTCGGTCATCATCGTCGGCCCGCAGCTGAAGCTGCACCAGTGCGGTCTGCCGAAGGACATGGCGCTCGAGCTGTTCAAGCCGTTCGTCATGAAGCGGCTGGTCGACCTGAACCACGCTCAGAACATCAAGTCCGCCAAGCGGATGGTCGAGCGTTCGCGCCCGCAGGTGTGGGACGTGCTCGAAGAGGTCATCACCGGTCACCCGGTGATGCTGAACCGCGCACCGACCCTGCACCGCCTCGGCATCCAGGCCTTCGAGCCGCAGCTGGTGGAAGGCAAGGCCATCCAGCTGCACCCGCTGGTCTGCGAGGCGTTCAACGCGGACTTCGACGGTGACCAGATGGCGGTGCACCTGCCGCTGTCGGCCGAGGCGCAGGCCGAGGCCCGGATCCTGATGCTGTCGGCGAACAACATCCTGTCGCCGGCGTCGGGCCGCCCGCTCGCCATGCCGCGTCTGGACATGGTCACGGGCCTGTTCCACCTGACCCGCCTCAACGAGAAGGCCGAGGGCGCGGGCAACGCGTACTCGTCGCCGGCCGAGGCGATCATGGCGTACGACCGCAAGGCGCTGAGCCTGCACGCTCCCATCAAGATCCGCGTCACGGACCGCCAGCCGGCCAAGGCCGACGAAGCGCGGCTCGCGGAGAAGGGCTGGGAGCCGGGCAAGATGTGGCTGGCCGAGACGACGCTGGGTCGCGTGCTGTTCAACGACCTGCTGCCGGCGGACTACCCGTTCGTGAACGAGCCGATGCCGAAGAAGCGTCAGGCCGCGATCGTGAACGACCTCGCCGAGCGGTACTCGATGACGCAGGTGGCGCAGACGCTGGACAAGCTCAAGGACGCCGGCTTCTACTGGGCGACCCGCTCGGGCGTCACGGTGGCCATCTCCGACGTGCTCGTGCCCGAGGGCAAGAAGGCCATTCTCGACGAGTACGAGGGCAAGGCCGACCAGGTCGAGAAGCGGTACCAGCGTGGTCAGCTGTCCCACACCGAGCGCAACAACGAGCTCGTCAAGGTGTGGACGCAGGCCACCGAAGAGGTCCACAAGATCATGGAGACGGCGCTGCCGGACGACAACCCGATCGCCATGATCGTGAAGTCGGGCGCGGCGGGCAACATGACGCAGGTCCGGTCGCTGGCCGGTATGCGTGGCCTGGTGTCGAACCCGAAGGGTGAGTACATCCCGCGTCCGATCAAGGCCAACTTCCGTGAAGGCCTGTCGGTGGCGGAGTACTTCATCGCGACGCACGGTGCCCGCAAGGGTCTGGCGGACACGGCTCTGCGTACCGCCGACTCGGGCTACCTGACCCGTCGTCTGGTGGACGTCTCGCAGGACGTCATCGTCCGCGAGGTCGACTGTGGCACCACGCGCGGCATCATGATGGTCGTCGGCGAGGACGTCGGCGACGGCAAGGTCGTGCCGGACCAGCACGTGGAGACCAGCGTGTACGCGCGGAACCTCGCGACGGACGCGGTGGACGCCAAGGGCAACGTCGTGCTCAACGCCGGCGACGACGTGGGCGACCCGGCCATCGCGAAGCTGCTCTCCAGCGGCATCACGAAGGTCAAGGTCCGCTCGGTCCTCACCTGCGAGTCGGCCGTCGGTGTGTGTGCGACCTGCTACGGCCGCTCGATGGCGACGGGCGAGCTCGTCGATGTCGGCGAGGCCGTCGGCATCGTCGCCGCCCAGTCGATCGGTGAGCCGGGTACGCAGCTGACGATGCGTACGTTCCACCAGGGTGGTGTCGCCGGTGACGACATCACGACCGGTCTGCCCCGTGTGACCGAGCTCTTCGAGGCCCGTGTCCCCAAGGGCAAGGCGCCGATCGCGGACGTCGACGGCCGCGTGCGGATCGAGGAGAGCGAGCGGTTCTGGAAGATCACCCTGATCCCGGACGACGGGTCGGAGGAGATCGTCTTCGACAAGCTGTCCAAGCGGCAGCGGCTCGCCAACACCCCGAACGGCCCGCTGGGCGACGGTGACCACGTCAACGTCGGGCAGCAGCTGCTCGAGGGCACGCCCGACCCGCACGAGGTGCTCCGCGTGATGGGCCCGCGTGAGGCGCAGATGCACCTCACCGACGAGGTCCAGAAGGTGTACCGCGCGCAGGGTGTGTCGATCCACGACAAGCACATCGAGGTCATCGTGCGGCAGATGCTGCGCCGCGTGACGGTCATCGACTCGGGTGGCACGGACTTCCTGCCGGGCGAGCTGCCCGAGCGGACCAAGTTCGAGGCGCGCAACCGGTCGACGGTGTCCGAAGGCGGCGAGCCGGCTTCGGGTCGTCCGGTGCTGATGGGCATCACGAAGGCCTCGCTGACCACGGACTCGTGGCTGTCGGCGGCCTCGTTCCAGGAGACCACGCGTGTCCTGACCGACGCGGCCATCAACGGCCGTTCGGACCGGCTCGTGGGCCTCAAGGAGAACGTGATCATCGGTAAGCTGATCCCGGCCGGTACCGGCATCAACAAGTACCGGAACATCCAGGTCCAGCCGACCGAGGAAGCCCGGGTCGCGGCTTACGCGATCCCGTCCTACGACGACGGCTACTACACCCCGGACGTGTTCGGTTCGGGCACCGGTGCCGCTGTTCCGCTGGACGACTACGACTTCGGCCGCGACTTCCGCTGACCGTTCCGTAGCTGAGAAGGCCCCCGTCCCGGGTTTCCGGGGCGGGGGCCTTTCTCGTGTGTCGGCTGTCGTCCGGCTGGCTTTAGCTGAGATGGATGCGGCCGGTAGTCGCGTTGTTGTCGGCACTTCTACGGTCTCGGCACCGGGGGAGCGCGCCTACCTTGGCAGCCGTGGCTGACGTCGTGCCGTTCACGGACAACTTCTCGGATATCTCCAACACCCAGGGCTACCAGTTCGAGTTCCGCTGTGAACGCTGCGGGAACGGCTACCGGTCGGCCTTCCAGCGCGACGCGGTCGAAACGGGCCGCGGCGTCCTGCGGGCAGTGGGCTCGTTCTTCGGCGGCAAGCTGCAGGACCTGAGCTACTCCGCCGACCAGTGGCGCTACGACCGCGCCACGAACTCGTCGGCGAAGGACCGCGCGCTCGCGGCCGCGGTCAAGGAGATCTCGCCGAGCTTCCGCCAGTGCCGGGGTTGCAGCGACTGGATGTGCGCGGACCAGTGCTGGAACACCGAGATCGGGCAGTGCCTGCGGTGCTCGCCGAGCGTCGCGGAGGAGATCTCGCGCGCCCAGGCTTCCGCGCAGCGCGACCAGATCTGGGACCGCGCCCGCGACCGCGACTGGACCCGCGACCTCGACCTGGACACCCGCGCCCACCTCACCTGCCCCAGCTGCGGTGTGAAGTCCGAGGGCGGCAAGTTCTGCGCCTCCTGCGGCTCGTCCCTGGCCCCCACCGTCCACTGCACCGAATGCGGCAAGCCCTCCACCGCCGGCGCCATCTTCTGCGGCGACTGCGGAACACGGCTGTAACCACGAGCGACGGCTACGAGACGGGCGCTTCCTGGGCCTTGCGCAGCTTCCTGACGCGTCTGGGCGGCCTCGGTCGGTAAGTGGCCTTGGCGAGCAACGCGCCCGCGAGAAGCGGCAGCAGGGCGACCAGCAGCACGTAGATCGCCGCGAGGCTGCTCTCCAGGACCGGGTGCCACCAGATCGGGCCGATCTCCACGTCGAGGACATCGCCCTTGGCGGGCAACGTGTCGATCCATTCGGTCGACACGACGTGGGTCGTGCCGTCGAGCACATACTTGCCGCGGACCCAGTCGCTGCTGCCGGTGCAGCCGCCGCGTCGGGGGCTGCAGTCGCCTGCAAAGCCTTCGTGCGCTTCGAGAACAGTCAGCTGAGTCTGAGGCGACACGTTGACCAGCGCGGCCAGGGAGTTCAGGACCGGGAGCAGCCCGAGCACCACCAGGGCCAGCGCGATGACCGTGCGCGTGGTCAGCGACACCGAGGTGACCGGCTGCCGGTCGGCCGCCTCGCGGAACCGGTTGACCGGTGTCCGCAGGAACCCGCCGCGGCCGCCGTTCCAGGAGTTGTAACTCGTGTCGGACCCGGCGGCCACCGCGGCGAACGCCTTGTCCCCGCCGCACACCTCCCACACCGGCGCGGGCACGGCCGCGGCCAGCATCGCGAGCCGACGCGAGTTGCCGAACATGCGGTCCTCGGTGAGCGCGCCCGACTCGGTGGTCCACATCGCGTCGCCGTGAAAGGCCACCGAGCGCACGCGGAACCACAGGTCACCGAGCAACAACGTGCGAACCTCGTCGGTGAGCACGGCCGTGGCGAACTCCGGATCGGACGTGGTCACCGAGAAGCGGCGGTCGAACTCGGCGTCGACCTCGAACGTGTCCAGCGCGAGGTCGGGCTCCAACCAGCCGAACGAGTTCCGGGTGATCCGGGCGTCTTCCAGCGGCGTGAAGTGCTCCGGCTCGAACGCCCCGGTCCGCGGCGAGATCACCAGCGCCGGCACCTTCGGGATCCGGATCTGCACTGCTGAGTTGATCGAGTCGATCTGCTCGGCGACCTTGGCCACCTCGGCAAACTGCTCCTCCTCGGTGTGTCGGGCGGTCGAGTACTCGATGCCCAGCACGCGGTGACCCTGCTGGTCGAACTCGACCGTCGTGCGCACGGGACCGGGGTCCGGGTGGTCGCGGTCCACCCCTCGGCCGAGGTGGGGGAGCACGCCGAACGTCTGCCGGCCGTCCGAGGCCGTGCGCGCGACCCACGTGCGCTGCCGCCAGCCACGCCACGCCACCAGCGCCGCGAACGCCACCGGGAACGCGATCCAGATCAGCTGGGGCACGACGCTGCCGGTGCCCGCGGAAAGCCAGTACAGCGCCGTCTCGGAGAAGGCCACACCGCACAGGACGTAACACACCGTCGCGGCCGTGCCGCTGCGTCGCTCAAGTCTCCCGGCAAGCCACAGCAGCAAGGAACCGAGCACGAAACCGCCGACGATGAACCACGGCTCGAACAGGTCCATCTACTGATCCATGTCCAGGTTCTCGCGGGTGTCCTCTTCGGAGTGGTATCCGGCGGCGTCGCTCCCGCCGCGGGACTCCAGGATGTCGCGGGTGTTGTCGATCGCCTTGTTGGCGAAGTCGAAGCCGGCCTTGCCGTTGTAGGCCGAGCCCTTGTCGAGGTCGCCGAGCTTCACCCCGGTCACCTGCTTGAGGGCTTCCTCCCCGCCGGCCTTCACCGACTCCTTCAGCGCCTCGACCGTCGCCATGCCGCGCGAGTTCGTCGCCGAGGCGAGTGCGCCGGTGGCGGCCTTCTCCATGCCGGGCGTCATGCCGGGGGCGCCCGACGGGGTGAGCTTGCGGCCCTGCTTGATCAGGTCGTCGGTCCACTTCGAGAGAAAGGTCATGAACTTCTGGAGCAGCTCGCCCAGCTTCCCCAGCTTCGAGGTGATCCTGGTGAACGCACTGGCCGCCTTGGCGATCGAGGCGGTCATCGCGGCGGCGACCGACGAGCCGAGGCTCACGATCGAGGCGGCCAAAGCCGGCAGCCAGATGTAGATCAGCCAGCTGACCAGCTCGCTGATGATCGCCTTCACGACCTCTTCGATGACGGTCATGACCATCGACCACATCTGGAGGGTCTCGCCGACCCCGCCGGTGGTCGAGCCGATGCCCTTGATTCCCTCGGAGAACTGGTCGAGCGAACTGCGGGCCGCGTTGCCGCCGTCGCCCTGCCAGGTCCGCAGCTCTTCCTTGCCCTTCTTGGCGAAGTCGTCGCCGAGCTTGACGAAACCGACGCCGATCTCGCTGAAGTTGCCGGCCGCCTCCTTGAGCGCCGGGCCGTCGCCCGTCACGAAGTGCAGCGCGTCCTGCAGCGGCGAGATCAGCTCCAGGAGCATGTTCAGGCCGTTGCTGACCAGCCAGCCGACGGGGTCGAGTGCGAAGCTCGCCACGTCCACCGCGGCGCCGGCGACGAAGCCCGCGCCGTCCTGGAGCATCTGCCCGGTGGCCGCCGCGAACTCGCCGGCGTCGTCGGCTTCGCCGAAGCCCTTGATGCCTCGTTCGACGCCCTCGACCCCCTTGCCGATGATCGGCGCCTTCTTGGCGGCTTCGTTGGCGTCGTGGACGAAACCCTCGTCCTCGTGCTCCAGCTTTACGCCGTCGGCGATGCTGTCGGCCATTTCGGTCTCCCCCTGCTCAGAGCGGTCCGTCGATGTTCGCCTTGAACTTGCCGAAGGTCACGACGGTGTCCTTCTCATGGCCGTCGTAGATCTCCGCGGCCTGGTTCACTTTCCCGCCCAGCGTGTCGACGCCGGTCTTCATCAGTTCGAGCATCTGGCGGAGGTCGTCGAGCTTGCTCGTGTACGTCTGCTTCACCGCCAGCCCGATCAGGCCCCACGACTTGTCCGTCACGTCGGCCTGGCTGACGAGGTTGCCGAACTTCGTGGCCTCGTCCTTGTAGTGCGGCAACGTGCCGGAGGCGTAGGTCTTCAGGATCTGGGGGTCTACGTCGTGGCTCATCGGTCCTCCTCGTGGTCCCACAGGCGCCGGACGCCGTCTTCGGCGGGGCGGGCCGGGGGAGGCGGCGGGGCCGCGGCCGGGGGCTCGTCGCGGCGCAGGATGTCGCCGTGTTCGAGGTCTTCGTCCGTGAGCCGGCGCGGGGCCGGCTGCGCCTCCGAATTCGACACAGCCTTGGACTTCAGCTCTTCGGCCGTGGTTCCCATTGCCTCGGCCTGGGCCTCGAGGACCTGGCCCGACACGTCGAGGCCGAAGGCGGCGCCCACGTGCGCGTCGACGATGCCGGCCTGCTTCAGCGTGGCGTCGGCGACGGCGCGGTGAAGCGTCGCCAGGATGGCTGACGCCAGCTGCTGGGGCTGCTGCTTGAGGGCGTCGGCGGTGAGCCGGATGTCCTTCACTGAGCCGCCGGCGCCCGCGACGACCGTTATGGCGCGGTCGGGCGACATGGCGGTGGCCTCGAGGGCGGTCACCTCGTCCTGCATGTCGCCGACTTTGGCGAAGCTCGCCTCGGCCTGTTTGATCTTGCTCTGGAACTTCTCGAACTCGGCGACGAGACGATCCATCTCAGCCGACACGGCGGCCCCCTCACGTGCACGACGGGTGTGCGGACGTGCGGATTATGCCGGTTCTGTCGCGTTCGCGCTGCGGAGTCGTGAATGTTTTCCCAAAAGGGACGACGGCGTCGTCCTTGTGCCCGGCTGCCCGGAGTGGTCCGTTGTAGATGAACAAGATCCAGTGTGGACGGAGCGGAACCCTTTCACCCCAGCGACTTCGAGAACCAGTGCTCCGCGTACTTGTCGTCGTTGAACGGCTCGACCTCGAAGTAGCCCACCCGCGCGTACAGCGCCCGCGCCTCGACGAGGTCGTGCCGGGTGTCGAGCCGCAGCGTCTCGGCTCCCAGCGACCGCGCCGCCTCCTCGGCCGCCGCCACGAGGCGTGCGCCGCCGCCCTGGCCGCGGTGTGCAGGGCGCACGTACACCTTCGTGAGCTCATTCAGTCCGGGCCGCACCACGCGCGTGCCGGCGCAGCCGGTCACGGTGCCGTCGGGCAGGCGGGCGACGAGGAACGCGCCGGTCGGGGCGACGAGATCGTCGCCTGGCTCCTCGGCCAGGACCTGGTCGACCTCCGTTTCCGTGGCGGGTCGGCCCCAGTAACGGCTCGCGACGTCCGTGAGGTACTCGCGCACGATCGCGCGCGCGTCAGGGTGATCGACGGGCATTTGCGTGATAGTCCAGTTCACGGTCACGAGATCATCGTGTCCGGTTCGTCCACTGGTTAATGGGGAAGTCGATCACCTGGGGAAAGCGACGTTCCATCCCCGTGTGTCACCCGATAGTGGAAATAGGTAGCGTGCGAGCCGCAGGGAAACCGACTTGAGGAGTGCGTGATGGACGGCAACGGCACCGCCGACCGGCCTGAAGAGGGGCAGAAGGACACCAAGGGGCACCACGCCGCGCCTGAGGGGGCCGGCGTTCACCCGCTGATCGACCTGTCGCGCGACCCCCACCCGGGGCGGCCCGACCACGCGAAGCCGGACGAGGAATAGCCGAGGAATAGGGGGGACGTCCGTCACGTTCTGGATGATGGGTTCTCCGCGCGGCTCTAGGCGCAGGGCCCTCATCTGGGGATACGATGGGCGGTCACCGTCAGTTCGGACCCCCCCGCCCGGACCGCCCGTCAAGTGGCCGGGTATCTTTGGAGACCGTGCCCGGCAGGCGTCGGGCCGCTCCGCGTGCCGTACGGCATGAGCGGGGTGCTCGCGCACCCGGTTCACCGGCCTCGTCCACGTGGGGTTCCGACGGAAAACCCCTTCGGGAAAGTACCGGTCGAGAGACCGTGACGCGGGCCGACACGCCCGACCGCGGGGGCCGGTGAAGACACGAAGAAGCAGCAAGAACGCGACAGAAAGCTGGTCCATTGCCCACGATCCAGCAGCTGGTCCGCAAGGGCCGCCAGGACAAGGCTGCCAAGCAGAAGACCGCGGCCCTCAAGGGGAGCCCGCAGCGTCGTGGCGTGTGCACCCGCGTGTACACCACGACCCCGAAGAAGCCGAACTCGGCGCTGCGCAAGGTTGCGCGTGTGAAGCTGACGAGCGGCATCGAGGTCACGGCGTACATCCCCGGTGAGGGCCACAACCTGCAGGAGCACTCGATGGTGCTCGTGCGCGGTGGCCGGGTGAAGGACCTGCCGGGCGTTCGCTACAAGATCATCCGCGGTTCGCTCGACACCCAGGGTGTGAAGAACCGCAAGCAGGCGCGCAGCCGCTACGGCGCGAAGAAGGAGAAGAGCTAATGCCCCGCAAGGGTCCGGCCCCCAAGCGGCCTCTGATCTCCGACCCGGTCTACGCCTCCCCGCTGGTCACCCAGCTGGTGAACAAGGTGCTGAAGGACGGGAAGCGGTCGCTGGCCGAGCGCATCGTGTACGGCGCGCTGGAAGGCGCTCGCGAGAAGACCGGCACCGACCCGGTCGTCACGCTGAAGCGCGCGCTCGACAACGTGAAGCCCACCATCGAGGTGAAGAGCCGCCGCGTCGGTGGTGCCACCTACCAGGTGCCGATCGAGGTCAAGCCCGGCCGTTCCACCACGCTGGCGCTGCGCTGGCTGGTCTCCTTCTCGCAGGCTCGCCGCGAGAAGACCATGATCGAGCGGCTGCAGAACGAGCTGCTCGACGCGAGCAACGGTCTTGGCGCCAGCGTCAAGCGCCGTGAAGACACGCACAAGATGGCCGAGTCCAACAAGGCCTTCGCGCACTACCGCTGGTGATGACCGCCCGGCTGCCGATCCAAGCCATGCCGGGCCCCACGTTCGAGACAGGGGAACACTCTCGTGGCACGTGAAGTGCTGACCGACCTGAACAAGGTCCGCAACATCGGGATCATGGCGCACATCGACGCCGGTAAGACCACCACCACCGAGCGGATCCTGTTCTACACCGGGATCAACTACAAGATCGGCGAAGTCCACGACGGCGCCGCCACCATGGACTGGATGGAGGAGGAGCAGAAGCGGGGTATCACCATCACCTCGGCTGCCACCACCACGTTCTGGGCCGATCACCAGATCAACATCATCGACACCCCCGGGCACGTCGACTTCACCGTCGAGGTGGAGCGCTCGCTCCGCGTGCTCGACGGCGCCGTGGCCGTCTTCGACGGCAAGGAAGGTGTCGAGCCGCAGTCCGAGCAGGTCTGGCGGCAGGCGGACAAGTACGAAGTTCCGCGCATCTGCTTCGTCAACAAGATGGACAAGCTGGGTGCCGACTTCTACTTCACCGTGCGCACCATCGAGGAGCGCCTCGGTGCCCGGCCGCTGGTCATCCAGCTGCCGATCGGCGCCGAGAACGACTTCGAGGGCGTCATCGACCTGGTCCGCATGAAGGCGCTGACCTGGCGTGGCGAGGTGAGCAAGGGCGAGGACTACTCGGTCGAGGAGATCCCGGCCGAGCTGGCCGACCGCGCCGCCGAGTACCGCGAGAAGCTCGTCGAGGCCGTCGCCGAGACCGACGACGCCATGATGGAGAAGTTCCTCGAGGGCGAGCAGCTCACGGAAGCCGAGATCAAGGCCGGCATCCGCAAGCTCACCGTCGCGCGCGAGGCGTACCCGGTGCTCACCGGCTCCGCCTTCAAGAACAAGGGCGTGCAGCCGATGCTGGACGCGGTCATCGACTACCTGCCGTCCCCGCTGGACGTGCCGGCCGTCGAGGGCACGCTGCCGGACGGCGAGACCCCGGTCCTGCGCAAGCCGTCGGTCGACGAGCCGTTCGCGGCCCTCGCCTTCAAGATCGCGGCGCACCCGTTCTTCGGCAAGCTGACCTACATCCGGGTCTACTCGGGCAAGGTCTCCGCGGGCACCCAGGTCGTCAACGCGACCAAGGAGCGCAAGGAGCGCATCGGCAAGCTCTTCCAGATGCACTCCAACAAGGAGAACCCGGTCGAGGAGGCCCAGGCCGGCCACATCTACGCGGTCATCGGCCTGAAGGACACCACGACCGGTGACACGCTGGCCGACCCGCAGAACCCGGTCGTCCTCGAGTCGATGACCTTCCCGGATCCCGTTATCCGCGTGGCCATCGAGCCGAAGACGAAGGCCGACCAGGAGAAGCTGTCGCTCGCGATCCAGAAGCTGGCCGAGGAAGACCCCACCTTCCAGGTCCAGCTCGACGAGGACACGGGCCAGACGATCATCGCCGGCATGGGCGAGCTGCACCTCGAGGTGCTGGTGAACCGCATGAAGTCCGACTACAAGGTCGAGGCGAACATCGGTAAGCCGCAGGTCGCCTACCGCGAGACGATCAAGAAGACGGTCGACAAGCTCGACTACGTGCACAAGAAGCAGACCGGTGGTTCCGGCCAGTTCGCGAAGGTCATCGTGAAGCTGGAGCCGCTCGAGACGACCGACGGTGCACTCTACGAGTTCGACAACAAGGTCTCCGGCGGCCGCGTGCCGCGGGAGTACATCCCGTCGGTCGACGCGGGCGGGCAGGACGCCATGCAGTACGGCGTGCTGGCCGGCTACCCGCTCGTCGGGTTGAAGTTCACCTTGTTGGACGGCGCGTACCACGAGGTCGACTCTTCGGAGATGGCGTTCAAGATCGCCGGTTCCATGGCGATGAAGGAAGCCGCGAAGAAGGCCGGCCCGGTCATCCTCGAGCCGATGATGGCCGTCGAGGTCACGACTCCCGAGGATTACATGGGTGACGTGATCGGTGACCTCAACTCCCGCCGTGGCCAGATCCAGGCCATGGAGGAGCGCGCCGGTACCCGTGTCGTCAAGGCAGTGGTACCGCTGTCGGAGATGTTCGGTTACGTCGGTGACCTGCGGTCTCGCACCCAGGGTCGCGCGAACTACTCCATGGTGTTCGACTCCTACGCCGAGGTTCCCGCGAACGTCGCGAAGGAAATCATCGCGAAGGCGACGGGGGAGTAGTTCCCCTTCGCTCGCGGGCATAAGGAACACTCCTGAACGTCCGCAGCAAAGACGAGAAACAATCAGCGGTTGGCAGCCACGCCGGCCGGTGAGCACAAAGCGAAATCAGTCCAGGAGGACATTCCAGTGGCGAAGGCGAAGTTCGAGCGGAGCAAGCCGCACGTCAACATCGGGACCATCGGTCACGTCGACCACGGCAAGACCACGCTGACCGCGGCGATCACCAAGGTTCTGCACGACAAGTACCCGGAGCTCAACGAGTCGCGTGCGTTCGACCAGATCGACAACGCGCCCGAAGAGCGCCAGCGCGGTATTACGATCAACATCTCGCACGTCGAGTACCAGACCGAGAAGCGTCACTACGCGCACGTCGACGCCCCCGGTCACGCGGACTACATCAAGAACATGATCACCGGTGCCGCCCAGATGGACGGTGCGATCCTGGTCGTGGCCGCCACCGACGGCCCGATGCCGCAGACCCGCGAGCACGTGCTGCTCGCCCGCCAGGTCGGCGTGCCCTACATCGTGGTCGCGCTGAACAAGGCCGACATGGTCGACGACGAGGAGATCCTCGAGCTCGTCGAGCTGGAGGTCCGCGAGCTGCTGTCCTCGCAGGAGTTTCCGGGCGACGACGCGCCGGTCGTGCGCGTCTCGGGCCTGAAGGCTCTCGAGGGCGACGCCAAGTGGGCCGAGGCTGTCCTCGAGCTCATGACCGCCGTCGACGACAACGTGCCGGACCCGGTGCGTGAGCTCGACAAGCCGTTCCTCATGCCGATCGAGGACGTCTTCACCATCACCGGTCGCGGCACCGTCGTCACCGGCCGCGTCGAGCGTGGCGTGGTCAACGTGAACGAAGAGGTCGAGATCGTCGGCATCAAGGAGAAGTCGACCAAGACGACTGTCACCGGTGTCGAGATGTTCCGCAAGCTGCTGGACCAGGGCCAGGCGGGCGACAACGTCGGCCTCCTCGTCCGCGGTATCAAGCGCGAGGACGTCGAGCGCGGCCAGGTCGTCGTGAAGCCGGGTACCACCACCCCGCACACCGACTTCGAGGGCCGGGTCTACATCCTGTCGAAGGACGAGGGTGGTCGTCACACCCCGTTCTTCAACAACTACCGCCCGCAGTTCTACTTCCGCACCACGGACGTGACCGGCGTCGTGACCCTCCCCGAGGGCACCGAGATGGTCATGCCGGGCGACAACACCGACATTTCGGTGGCGCTGATCCAGCCCATCGCCATGGACGTGAACCTGCGCTTCGCGATTCGCGAGGGCGGCCGCACCGTGGGTGCGGGTCAGGTCACCAAGATCATCAAGTGATTTCGACGCCCTTGACCGGGCTACTACACCCCCCGGTCAAGGGCGTCAACTCACGTGTGCGACACTATTCAGGTTGCTCGTCCCGGGGCGGCCGAATCCTCGAGTTGTTCGATTGACTCACGGGGTTCCGGCCGCCCCTGTACGAGTGGCCACGGTCCGTCCAGCTCTTCCTTCGGGGTGAGGCTAGCGGGCAAAGGCCAAGTGGCCGGCGGTGCTTGCAGTTGATGCGGCACGGCGGGCTCGCGGCCTCCTCACGTTGAGGAAGACCAGGCAGGACGATCCCACGGGATCCGTCTGTGCGTCGGGCGCGACACGCCCGACCGCGTGGACCGGGGACAGGGCCGTTGAACTGCTGAAACCGGGGCCTCAGGCCCGGGTTGACGAGACAAAGCGGCACGAGACGACGAAGGAACGAGCAGCCACCATGGCGGGACAGAAGATCCGCATCCGGCTCAAGGCCTACGACCACGAGGCGATCGACACCTCGGCGCGCAAGATCGTGGAGACGGTCACGCGCACCGGTGCCCGTGTTGTCGGGCCGGTGCCGCTGCCCACCGAGAAGAACGTTTACTGCGTCATCCGCTCGCCGCACAAGTACAAGGACTCGCGCGAGCACTTCGAGATGCGCACGCACAAGCGTCTGATCGACATCCTCGACCCGACGCCGAAGACGGTCGACGCGCTTATGCGCATCGACCTGCCGGCGAGCGTCGACGTCAACATCCAGTAGCGGCTGGCGAGCGGCGGAGAGTAAGAGACTCATGTCTGACAGGCAGATGAAGGGCATCCTGGGCACCAAGCTCGGCATGACCCAGGTCTTCGACGAGCAGAACCGGGTTGTCCCGGTCACCGTCGTGAAGGCCGGTCCGAACGTGGTCACCCAGGTTCGGACCCAGGACAAGGACGGCTATGCGGCCGTGCAGCTGGCTTTCGGTGCGGTCGACCCGCGCCGGGTGAACAAGCCGCGCACCGGCCACTTCGACAAGGCGGGCGTGACCCCGCGGCGCTTCCTCGCCGAGCTGCGTACCACCGACGCGGACACCTACGAGGTCGGTCAGGAGATCACCGCCGAGGTGTTCGCCGCCGGCGTCGAGGTCGACGTCACGGGTACCAGCAAGGGCAAGGGCTACGCCGGTGTCATGAAGCGCCACGGCTTCAAGGGCCAGGGCGCGAGCCACGGTGCTCAGGCCGTGCACCGCAAGCCGGGTTCCATCGGTGGCTGCGCCACCCCCGGCCGCGTCTTCAAGGGCCTGCGCATGGCGGGCCGGATGGGCTCCGACCGGGTCACCACGCAGGGTCTGACCGTGCACGCGGTGCGTGCCGAAGACGGCCTGCTGCTGATCAAGGGCGCGGTGCCCGGTCCCAAGGGCGGCCTGCTGTTCGTGCGCAGCGCCGCGAAGGGTGGTAACTCCGAATGACAAGCGTCGAGCTGAAGACCCCGGCCGGTAAAGCCGACGGCACGGTCGACCTCCCCGCGGAGATCTTCGACGTGCAGGCCAACATCGCGCTGATGCACCAGGTTGTGATCGGCCAGCTGGCCGCCGCGCGCCAGGGCACGCACGACACGAAGACCCGTGGTGAGGTCTCCGGTGGCGGCAAGAAGCCGTACCGGCAGAAGGGCACCGGTCGTGCCCGCCAGGGTTCGACCCGCGCGCCGCAGTTCGCCGGCGGTGGCGTCGTCCATGGCCCCACGCCGCGTGACTACACGCAGCGCACCCCGAAGAAGATGAAGGCCGCCGCTCTGCGTGGCGCCCTCTCCGACCGGGCTCGCGCCGGCCAGCTGCACGTCGTGACCGAACTGGTCACCGGCGAGAAGCCGTCGACCAAGGCCGCCAAGACCGCGATCGCCGCCGTGACGCAGGCGAAGCGCGTGCTCGTGGTGCTGCACCGGGCCGACGAGCTCAGCTGGGTCTCCCTGCGGAACCTCCCCGAGATCCACATTCTCTGGGCGGACCAGCTCAACACCTACGACGTGCTGGTCAACGACGACGTCGTGTTCACCAAGGCCGCGTACGACGCGTTCGTCGCAGGCCCCGCCAGTGGCAAGGGCGTCAAGGCCTCCGCTCGGTCGGGCGAAGTTTCGGAAGGGAGTGACGAGAAGTGAGCTCGATCGCCATTCCGGACCACCGCGACATCCTGCTCGCGCCGGTCATCTCCGAGAAGTCCTACGGGCTGCTCGAGGACCACAAGTACACGTTCATCGTCCGCCCGGACGCCAACAAGACCCAGATCAAGATCGCGGTCGAGAAGGTGTTCGGTGTCAAGGTGGTCAGCGTCAACACGGCCAACCGTCAGGGCAAGCGGAAGCGGACTCGCGCAGGCTTCGGCAAGCGCAAGGACACCAAGCGCGCCATCGTGACTCTTTCGCCTGAAAGCAAGGCGATCGAGATCTTCGGCGGACCCACCGCGTAAAGGACTGAGCTGACAATGGGCATCCGCAAGTACAAGCCGACGACCCCGGGTCGTCGCGGTTCGAGCGTCTCGGACTTCGCCGAGATCACCCGCTCCACGCCGGAGAAGTCGCTGCTGCGTCCGCTGAGCGGTTCGGGCGGTCGTAACTCGTCGGGCAAGATCACCACCCGTCACAAGGGTGGCGGCCACAAGCGCGCCTACCGCGTCATCGACTTCCGTCGTAACGACAAGGACGGCGTGCCGGCCAAGGTCGCGCACATCGAGTACGACCCCAACCGCACCGCGCGCATCGCGCTCCTGCACTACGCCGACGGCGAGAAGCGCTACATCATCGCGCCGGACAAGCTGAAGCAGGGCGACACCGTCGAGAACGGCCCTCGCGCCGACATCAAGCCGGGTAACAACCTGCCGCTGCGCAACATCCCGGTCGGCACCGTGGTCCACGCGATCGAGCTCCGCCCCGGTGGCGGCGCGAAGATGGCGCGCTCCGCCGGCGCCAAGGTGCAGCTGGTGGCCAAGGACGGGCCTTACGCCCAGCTCCGGCTGCCTTCGGGCGAGATCCGCAACGTCGACGTGCGCAACCGCGCGACCGTCGGCGAGGTGGGCAACTCCGAGCACGCGAACATCAACTGGGGCAAGGCGGGTCGTAACCGCTGGCGCGGCAAGCGCCCCACCGTCCGTGGTGTCGTCATGAACCCGGTCGACCACCCGCACGGTGGTGGTGAGGGTAAGACCTCCGGTGGTCGCCACCCGGTGAACCCGAACGGTAAGCCCGAGGGTCGCACGCGTCGCCGCAAGGCAAGTGACGCGATGATCGTCCGCCGCCGCCGTACCGGCAAGAACAAGCGCTGAGCAGGGAGGTAGAAGAACATGCCACGCAGCCTTAAGAAGGGGCCCTTCGTGGACGACCACCTGCTCAAGAAGGTGGACGCGCTCAACGAGGCCAACAAGAAGACCGTGATCAAGACCTGGTCGCGTCGCTCGACGATCATCCCGGATTTCCTGGGTCACACGATCGCCGTGCACGACGGCCGCAAGCACGTCCCGGTGTTCGTCACCGAGGCCATGGTGGGTCACAAGCTGGGCGAGTTCGCCCCGACGCGGACCTTCAAGGGTCACATCAAGGACGACCGCAAGTCGCGCCGCCGCTGAGCGGGCACGAAACAAGACAAGGGAAGTAGCGATGAACGCCCAGAACGACGCGACGGTCGAGGCTCTGCCTACGGCTTACGCGCGGGCTCGCTTCGTCCGGGACTCGCCGACCAAGGTGCGCCGGGTGATCGAGCTCATCAAGGGACGTAGCGCCGCCGACGCCTTGGCCGTGCTCCGGTTCGCCCCCCAGGCGGCCAGCGAGCCGGTCGCGAAGGTGCTCGCCAGTGCCGTGGCCAACGCCGAGAACAACCTTCAGCTCGACCCGGAGACGCTCTGGGTCAAGAACGCGTACGCCGACGAGGGCCCGACCCTCAAGCGCATCCGCCCGCGGGCCCAGGGCCGCGCGTACCGGATCCGCAAGCGGACCAGCCACATCACCGTCGAGGTGGAGTCGCGTCCGAAGGCCGACGTGAAGAAGGCGCAGAGCAAGAAGAAGGCAGGTGGCCGGTAGTGGGCCAGAAGATCAACCCGCACGGCTTCCGCCTGGGTATCACCACGGACTGGAAGTCGCGCTGGTACGCCGACAAGCAGTACTCGGAGTACGTGGCCGAGGACGTGAAGATCCGCAAGCTGCTGTCCACGGGCATGGAGCGCGCCGGCATCTCCAAGGTCGAGATCGAGCGCACCCGTGACCGCGTTCGCGTCGACATCCACACCGCCCGGCCGGGCATCGTCATCGGCCGTCGTGGTGCGGAGGCCGACCGGATCCGTGGCGCGCTGGAGAAGCTGACCGCCAAGCAGGTCCAGCTGAACATCCTCGAGGTCAAGAACCCCGAGTCCGACGCCCAGCTCGTTGCGCAGGGTGTCGCGGAGCAGCTGAGCAACCGCGTGGCGTTCCGCCGCGCGATGCGCAAGGCGATCCAGACCTCCATGCGTTCGCCGCAGGTCAAGGGCATTCGCGTGCAGTGCGGCGGTCGTCTCGGCGGTGCCGAGATGTCCCGCTCCGAGCACTACCGCGACGGCCGGGTTCCGCTGCACACGCTGCGTGCCGACATCGACTACGGCTTCTTCGAGGCCAAGACGACGTTCGGTCGCATCGGCGTGAAGGTGTGGATCTACAAGGGCGAGCTGGTGGGTGGCCTCAAGGCCCGCGAGGCGCGCGACGCCGCCGCGGCTGCCGAGCGGGCCCCGCGCCGCGACCGCGGTGACCGTCCGTCCCGCCCGCGCCGCTCCGGCGCCTCGGGCACGACGGCGACCTCGACCGAAGCCGGTCGCGCTGCTGCCGCCGCGAAGAACGAAGACGCGGCACCCGTGGCGACCGAGGCGGCCCCGGCTGCCGAGACCGCAGAAAAGACGGAGGGCTGAGACGTGCTCATCCCGCGCAGGGTCAAGCACCGGAAGCAGCACTCCCCGAAGCGCCACGGCGCCGCCAAGGGCGGTACGAAGGTCAGCTTCGGCGAGTACGGCATCCAGGCGCTTGAGCACAGCTACGTGACGAACCGGCAGATCGAGTCCGCTCGTATCGCCATGACCCGTCACATCAAGCGTGGCGGCAAGGTGTGGACGACGATCTACCCGGACCGCCCGCTGACCAAGAAGCCGGCGGAAACCCGCATGGGTTCCGGTAAGGGTTCGCCCGAGTGGTGGATCGCCAACGTGAAGCCGGGTCGCGTGATGTTCGAGATCTCGTTCCCGAACGAGGAGACCGCCCGTGAGGCGCTCCGTCGCGCGATCCACAAGCTGCCCATGAAGTGCCGCATCGTGACCCGTGAAGGTGGTGAGTTCTAATGGCCAACGGCGCCGCCCAGGCTTCGGAGCTTCGTGAGCTCACCGCGGAAGAGCTCGTGCTGCGTCTGAAGGAATACAAGGAGGAGCTCTTCAACCTCCGCTTCCAGATGGCGACCGGGCAGCTGGACAACAACCGTCGGCTGCGCACCGTCCGTACGGACATCGCGCGGATCTACACGGTCATGCGTGAGCGTGAGCTCGGCCTGTCCGTGGCCCCCGACAGCGAGAGTGAAGGTGCCGCATGAGCGAGCCCACCACCGAGAAGCTCGCGCGTAACTACCGCAAGGTGCGCGAGGGCTACGTCGTCTCGGACAAGATGGACAAGACGATCGTGGTCGAGCTCGAGGACCGCAAGAAGCACCCGCGCTACTCGAAGGTTCTGCGCAGCACCACCAAGGTCAAGGTGCACGACGAGAACAACGAGGCGGGCGTGGGCGACCGGGTCACCCTGATGGAGACCCGGCCGCTGTCGGCGACGAAGCGCTGGCGCCTCGTGCAGGTCGTGGAGAAGGCCAAGTAAGCAGGGCTCTTCGGAGTCCTTGGTTCCGCAAGGCTCGCGCGAGCGAGAACCAGCGCGACATACAGGAGTTGACGTGATCCAGCAGGAGTCGCGGCTTCGGGTTGCCGACAACACCGGTGCTAAGGAAATCCTTTGCATCCGTGTTCTCGGTGGCTCCGGGCGGCGCTACGCGGGCATCGGTGACATCATCGTCGCCACCGTGAAGGACGCCATCCCGGCTGCCGGGGTGAAGAAGGGCGACGTCGTCAAGGCGGTCATCGTCCGCACGGTGAAGGAGCGTCGTCGTCCGGACGGTTCCTACATCCGCTTCGACGAGAACGCCGCTGTGCTCATCAAGAACGACAACGAGCCTCGTGGCACCCGCATCTTCGGCCCGGTGGGCCGCGAGCTGCGCGACCGAAAGTTCATGAAGATCATTTCGCTCGCGCCGGAGGTGTTGTAAGCCATGAAGGTGAAGAAGGGCGACACGGTCGTCGTCATCGCCGGCAAGGACAAGGGCGCCAAGGGCAAGGTCATCCAGGCCTACCCGGAGCGCGACCGCGTGCTGGTCGAGGGCGTGAACCGGATCAAGAAGCACACCCGGATCACCCAGACCCAGCGTGGTGCGCAGTCCGGCGGCATCGTGACCCAGGAAGCGCCCATCCACGTGTCGAACGTGATGGTCGTGGACTCGGACGGTAAGCCGACCCGCGTGGGCTACCGCATCGGCGAGGACGGCAAGAAGGTCCGGGTCTCGCGCCGGAACGGCAAGGACATCTGACATGACCACCGCAGAGAAGATGGTGCCGCGTCTGAAGACCCGGTACCGCGAAGAGATCAAGGGCGAACTCCAGAAGGAGTTCTCCATCCCCAACGTGCACCAGATTCCCGGCGTCGTGAAGGTCGTCGTGAACATGGGTGTGGGTGACGCGGCCCGCGACAGCAAGCTCATCGAGGGTGCTGTCCGCGACCTGTCGCTGATCACCGGCCAGAAGCCGGAAGTCCGGAAGGCTCGCAAGTCCATCGCGCAGTTCAAGCTGCGTGAGGGCCAGCCGATCGGTGCGCGCGTGACGCTGCGCGGCGACCGGATGTGGGAGTTCCTCGACCGGCTGCTCACCATCGCGCTGCCCCGTATCCGCGACTTCCGCGGTCTGTCCGGCAAGCAGTTCGACGGCAACGGCAACTACACGTTCGGTCTCAACGAGCAGTCGATGTTCCACGAGATCGACCCCGACGCCATCGACCGTCCGCGCGGCATGGATGTCACGGTCGTCACCACCGCCACCACCGACGACGAGGGCCGGGCGCTGCTGCGCAAGCTCGGCTTCCCGTTCAAGGAGAACTGAGCCGATGGCCAAGAAAGCTCTGGTCCACAAGGCCGCCAAGAAGCCGAAGTTCGCCGTGCGGGGTTACACCCGTTGCAACCGTTGTGGTCGGCCGCACTCGGTGTACCGCAAGTTCGGGCTCTGCCGGATCTGTCTCCGGGAGATGGCGCACGCGGGCGAGCTGCCCGGCGTCCGCAAGTCCAGCTGGTAAGAGGCTCGAAACTATTTCCCAGTTCGCCACAGGCCCCGCCCGAGAGGGCGGGGAACCAGGCGAGAAAGGTTGACAGGTCACCATGACGATGACCGACCCCATCGCAGACTTCTTGACTCGTCTGCGTAACGCGAACTCGGCGTACCACGACGAGGTCGTGCTTCCCCACTCGAAGATCAAGGCGAACATCGCCGAGATCCTCAAGCGCGAGGGCTACATCGCGGGCTACCGCGACGAGCCGGGCGAGAAGCACAAGAACCTCATCGTGGAGCTGAAGTACGGCCCCAACCGCGAGCGCAGCATCGCCGGCCTCCGGCGCGTGTCCAAGCCGGGTCTGCGGGTGTACGCAAAATCGACCGAACTGCCGTCCGTGCTGGGTGGCCTCGGCGTCGCGATCATCTCGACGTCCGGTGGCCTGCAGACCGACCGTCAGGCCAAGCGCAACAACGTGGGCGGCGAAGTCCTCGCCTACGTCTGGTAAGGAAGGGGGCACAGACATGTCACGCATCGGAAAGCTGCCGGTCGCCGTCCCCTCCGGGGTCGACGTGACCATCAACGGTCAGCACATTCAGGTCAAGGGGCCCAAGGGCACTCTCGAGCACACCCTCGCGGAGCCCATCACCGTCGAGCGCGGTGAAGACGGCACCCTGCAGGTGAAGCGCCCGGACGACGAGCGCACCTCCAAGGCGCTGCACGGTCTCACCCGCACGCTGGTGAACAACCTCGTCGTCGGCGTCACCGCCGGCTACGAGAAGAAGATGGAAATCCACGGCGTTGGTTACCGTGTGCAGGCCAAGGGTTCGGACCTCGAGTTCGCCCTCGGTTACAGCCACCCGGTGAAGATCGAGGCGCCGGAAGGCATCACCTTCAAGGTGGAGACGCCCACCCGGTTCTCGGTGTCCGGCATCGACAAGCAGAAGGTCGGCCAGATCGCCGCGGTCATCCGCAAGTTGCGCCGTCCCGACCCGTACAAGGGCAAGGGCCTGCGCTACGAGGGTGAGAAGATCCGCCGCAAGGTCGGAAAGACGGGTAAGTGATCATGAGCGACACGACTACCACGAAGCGCAAGCCGGTCGGCAAGGATGTCTCGACCCGCCGCCGCGTCGCGAAGACCCGTCGGCACTTCCGCCTGCGCAAGAAGGTCAACGGCACGCCGGTTCGTCCGCGCCTGGTCGTCAAGCGGTCCTCGCGGCACATCGCCGTGCAGGTGATCGACGACCTCGCCGGCCACACCCTGGCGTCGGCGTCCACCCTCGAGGCGGACGTCCGGGCGGCCGACGGCGACAAGAAGGCCAAGGCCGCGAAGGTCGGCGAACTCGTCGCCGCACGCGCCAAGGCGGCCGGGATCTCGGCTGTGGTGTTCGACCGTGGCGGCAACGCCTACCACGGCCGCATCGCCGCGCTCGCCGACGCCGCCCGTGAGGCGGGGTTGGAGTTCTGATGCAGATGCTCGTCAATGGAAGGAAAGCCTGATGCCGGGACGTACGCGGCAATTCGGCGGCGGCCAGGGCGGACCGGGCGGTCAGGGCGGCAACGACCGCAATGACCGCCGCGGTGGCGGCCGGGACCGGCGCGACAGCGGCCGTGGCGGGGCCGGCCAGGACAAGACCCCGCACCTCGAGAAGGTCGTGACGATCAACCGCGTCGCCAAGGTCGTCAAGGGTGGTCGTCGCTTCAGCTTCACCGCCCTCGTCGTCGTCGGCGACGGTGACGGTCAGGTCGGCGTCGGCTACGGCAAGGCCAAGGAAGTTCCCGCGGCCATCGCCAAGGGCGTCGAGGAAGCGAAGAAGAACTTCTTCCGCGTGCCTCGCGTCGGCGGCACCATTCCCCACCCGATCCAGGGTGAGGAAGCCGCCGGTGTCGTGCTGCTGCGTCCGGCTTCGGCCGGTACCGGTGTCATCGCCGGTGGCCCGGTGCGCGCGGTGCTGGAGTGCGCGGGTGTTCACGACGTGCTGTCGAAGTCGCTCGGCTCCGACAACGCGATCAACATCGTGCACGCGACTGTGGCGGCCCTGAAGGGTCTGCAGCGTCCCGAAGAGGTCGCGGCCCGCCGCGGTCTCCCGCTCGAGGACGTCGCTCCGGCCCGGATGCTGCGCCAGCGCGCGGGCCAGGGGGCGTGACATGACTCAGCTCAAGGTCACCCAGGTCAAGAGCAAGATCGGCACGAAGCACGCTCACCGCGAGTCGCTGCGCACCCTCGGGCTGCGCAAGATCCGCCAGAGCGTCGTGCGTGAAGACACCCCCCAGGTGCGCGGCCTGATCCACACCGTCCGCCACCTGGTGGAGGTCGAGGAGGTCCAGGCATGACGGCCATCAAGATCCACCACCTGCGCCCGGCTCCGGGCTCGAAGCGCGAGAAGATGCGCGTCGGCCGTGGTGAAGGCTCGAAGGGCAAGACGGCCGGTCGCGGCACGAAGGGCACCAAGGCCCGTAAGAACGTGCCCGCCGGCTTCGAGGGTGGGCAGATGCCCATCCACATGCGGCTGCCGAAGCTGCGTGGCTTCAAGAACCGCTTCCGCACCGAGTACCAGCCGGTGAACGTGGGCGACATCGCCCGCGTCTTCCCGGACGGTGGCACGGTCGGCGTCGAGGAGCTCGTCGCGGCGGGTCTCGTCCGCAAGGGCAGCCTCGTGAAGGTTCTCGGCAACGGTGACCTCAACGGCGTCAAGCTGGACGTCACCGCGGACGGTTTCTCCGGCTCTGCCAAGGAGAAGCTCGAAGCCGCCGGTGGCACCGCCACCGCCAACTGAGGCAACTGAAGCACCTGACACACGACTCGGGCCCATCCAGCGCACTGCTGGGTGGGCCCGAGTCGTTGTGTGGGCTCGTCCACAAGCGCTGTACGCGCGTTCGCGGCCGCGGTAGGCGCCGTCGCGCGGAGCGGGCCGGACGCGTCCGCTGAGGGCCACTGAGGACGTTCCGGCCGCCCGCACGGGACTCGCGCCCGCGGCCCGATCCCGTTGGCCCGTAACGAAGCAACCCTGCCCGCACCCGTGCGTCCAGGGTGTAGCGGCCACCGGGACACCTACCGAAGACCGGGGCCGAACAGGTGATCATTTCGGGTGCGAACGGTCCAACCTGCGACATCGCCCCAGGCGTCTCGGGATCGGCTGAGACGGAAACGCACACGCGCTGCGGACGCGCCTTGTGAAGCTGTTAGAGTCGGCGACACGCTTCGGGACCACTGTGCCCTGAGGCGTTCCTGGCTTGCCTGCCAGTGAGCTGTGTTCCCGCCGGCCTCGTGCCGGCCAAGCCGATCGTCGGTAGGACAGCCGACGACGCCGAGGAGGTCCCCCGCGTGCTCAGCGCCTTCCGCTCGGCTCTCGCGACGCCGGATCTACGCAAGAAGATCCTGTTCACGCTAGCCATCGTCGCGGTCTACCGGATCGGTGCCGCCATCCCGGCCCCGGGGATCTCGTTCTCCGCCGTGCAGGCCTGTAGCTCTCAGGCCGACCAGCAGGGCGTCTACCAGCTGCTGAACCTGTTCAGCGGTGGTGCGCTGCTCCAGCTGTCGCTGTTCTCGACCGGCATCATGCCGTACATCACGGCGAGCATCATCATCCAGCTGCTGACCGTGGTGATCCCGCGGTTCGAGGAGCTGAAGAAGGAAGGCCAGGCCGGCCAGAACAAGCTCACGCAGTACACCCGGTACCTCACGATCGCCCTGGCGATCCTGCAGGCCACCGGCGTTGTCGCGCTGGCCGACCGCGGCACCCTCTTCCAGGGCTGCCAGCAGCAGATCATCCCGGACAACAGCGTCTACTCGCTGGCCCTGATCGTCTGCACGATGACCGCCGGCACGGCCGTCATGATGTGGCTGGGTGAGCTCATCACCGAGCGCGGCGTCGGCAACGGCATGTCCGTGCTGATCTTCCTGAACATCGCGGCCCGCATCCCCACCGAGGGTGCCAACATCCTGAGCAACGGCGGCGGCATCGCCCTGGTCATGATCGTCATCTTCGGCTTGGTGATCATCGCGAGCGTCATCTTCGTGGAGCAGGGGCAGCGCCGGATCCCGGTGCAGTACGCCAAGCGCATGATCGGCCGCCGGATGTACGGCGGCACATCGACCTACCTGCCGATCAAGGTGAACCAGGCCGGTGTCATCCCGGTCATCTTCGCGTCGTCACTGCTGTACCTGCCGCAGCTGCTCAGCCAGCTCATCGGCGACCCGAACAGCAACTCCGGCTGGCAGTCCTTCATCCAGAACTACCTGGTCAACCAGAGCAGCTGGGTGCACATCCTCGCGTACTTCGCGTTGATCATCTTCTTCACGTACTTCTACATCACGATCACGTTCAACGTCGACGAGCGTGCGGACGAGATGAAGAAGTTCGGTGGGTTCATCCCGGGTATCCGCCCGGGCCGCCCCACCGCCGAATACCTGAGCTATGTCCTCGGCCGCATCACGCTGCCGGGCTCGCTGTACCTGGGCATCATCGCGATCCTCCCGAACTTCTTCCTGTCCCTCACCGGCAGCGGGAACAACCAGAACTTCCCGTTCGGTGGCACGGCTGTGCTGATCATGGTGGGTGTCGGCCTCGACACCGTGAAGCAGATCGAAAGCCAGCTGATGCAGCGCAACTACGAAGGGTTCTTGAAGTGACGCGTGTGGTTCTCGTCGGCCCGCCCGGCGCGGGTAAAGGTACGCAGGCGGTGGCCCTGTCGGAGCAGCTGCGGGTTCCGCACATCTCGACGGGTGACCTGTTCCGCGCGCACGTCGGTCAGGAGACGCCGCTCGGCCAGGAGGCCAAGCGCTACCTCGACTCGGGTGAGCTCGTCCCCGACTCGGTGACCAACGAGATGGTCCGCGAGCGGCTCGCCGAGCCCGACGCGAAGGCCGGCTTCCTGCTCGACGGTTTCCCCCGCAACACGAAGCAGGCCGAGGTCCTCGGCGAGATGCTGAAGGAAGCCGACTGCGCGCTCGAGTCCGTGATCCAGCTGCAGGTGCCTGAAGACGTCGTCGTGTCCCGGCTGATGGCCCGTGGCCGCGCCGACGACACCGAAGAGGTCATCCGCCGCCGTCAGCAGATTTACTGGTCAGAGACGGCTCCGCTGCTGGAGTACTACGCCGGCATCCTGGTGGCTGTCGACGGCGTGGGCGACGTGCAGGAGATCTCGGACCGCGTGCTGAAAGCGCTGCGCGACCGCACGTGAATCTCGGAGGGTTGCGTGTTCTGCAAGTGCTCCGCCGTGGGCGCATGATCGAGGTCAAGACGCCGGGCGAGCTGCAGGCGATGCGGGCGGCCGGGCTGGTCGTCGCGAGGACGCTGGCCGCCGTGCGCGAGCGTGCGCAGGTCGGTGTCAGCACCGCCGAGCTCGACGAGCTGGCCGAGCAGACGATCCGCGACGCGGGGGCTGTGCCGTCCTTCAAGGGTTACCACGGTTTCCCCGCGTCGATCTGCGCGTCGGTGAACGAGCAGATCGTCCACGGCATCCCGTCGAGCCGGCAGGTGCTGGGCGACGGTGACCTGATCTCGGTCGACTGCGGCGCCATCCTCGACGGCTGGCACGGCGACTCCGCCGTGACGCTCGCGATCGGCGCCGTCAGCGAGAAGGACCTCGCGCTGTCCGCCGCCACGGAGAAGTCCATGTGGGCCGGCATCGAGGCCGTGCGCGCGGGCGGGCGGCTCACCGACATCTCGTTCGCCGTGCAGACCGCGGCCGAGAAGGCGGGCCGTGACAACGGCGTCGAGTACGGGATGATCCTCGAGTACGGCGGCCACGGCATCGGCCGCCAGATGCACATGGACCCGTTCCTGCCCAACGTCGGCAAGCCCGGCAAGGGCCCGCGGCTCAAGGTCGGCATGGCGCTCGCGATCGAGCCCATGCTCACCGGGGGCGGCGGCGAGACCGTGGAGCTCGAGGACGGCTGGACCGTGGTCACGGCCGACGGCTCCCGCGCATCGCACTGGGAGCACACCGTCGCCATCACCGAGGACGGTCCCTGGGTGCTCACCGCGCCCGAAGAGGACTGACGAGGGCTGGCACTGCCACTCACCCGGCTGGAAAGTTCACCTGACCAGGCGATTCTCGCCGGTCGGCTCGTTTTCAGGCATACTGGAACCCTGGCGCCCGACCGCCGGCTTGTAGCACAGTTACCCCCCGTTTGGGGGTCGCGACACGAGTCGCGTACTCTGTCAAGTCGGCGTACTCATCGCGCCGGTTCCTGCGCGCTCGTGAACTCTCGCGAACACTCGGAGTCGGGGTGGAGTGTGCCGGAGCAGCACCCCAGTAAGCAAGGGACTCGAGCTCAAACCGATCACGCTGTGTGCATCAAGCGTGCATTCAGGGATTGCGGAGGACATGGCTAAGAAAGACGGGGCCATCGAGGTCGAAGGCCGCGTGGTCGAGCCGCTCCCCAACGCGATGTTCCGCGTCGAGTTGGAGAACGGCCACAAAGTTCTTGCCCACATCAGCGGCAAGATGCGGCAGCACTACATCCGCATCCTGCCCGAGGACAGGGTCGTCGTGGAGCTTTCGCCCTACGACTTGTCTCGTGGTCGCATCGTCTACCGCTACAAGTGATCACGAAGAGCTGAGAAGAAGCAGGAGAGTCGGAGACGTGAAGGTCCAGCCGAGCGTCAAGAAGATCTGCGACAAGTGCAAGGTGATCCGCCGCCACGGACGGATCATGGTGATCTGCGAGAACCTGCGTCACAAGCAGCGTCAGGGCTGAGCACTGCACTTCAGCAGAGCGGATTGACGGCTACACACCCTCCCCGCACCTGCCGGGCCGCGTGAGCGGTCCGGTTCACCCCCGGACTTCAGGCCGGGGCCGGGACACCCGCAGCGCAAGCGGCGGGCACGACAGGCGAGTCGGTTCCGGAACCGGACGGGGAGAAGACCTGAAGACGAAATCGAAGAAGGAGCTATAGCGCCCATGGCACGACTCGCTGGCGTAGACCTCCCCCGCGAAAAGCGGTTGGAGATCGCGCTGACCTACATCTACGGCATCGGCCGTACGCGCTCGAAGCAGATGATCGCCGCCGCCGAGCTGAACGCGGACACCCGCGTGAAGGACCTCAGCGACGACGACCTCATCAAGCTTCGCGAGTACATCGACGAGAACTTCAAGGTCGAGGGTGACCTTCGCCGTGAGGTGAACGCCGACATCCGTCGCAAGATCGAGATCGGCACCTACCAGGGCCTGCGCTGGCGTCGTGGTCTGCCCGTCCGCGGTCAGCGGACCAAGACCAACGCCCGCACCCGCAAGGGTCCGAAGAAGACGGTCGCCGGCAAGAAGAAGGCTGGCAAGAAGTGAGCCTCAAGGGCAAGAAGGTCGTGCAGATGGGCGGCGGGAACCGTCGCGGCACGGCTTGTGTCTCGCCCAAGGCGCTCTACGCCCGCCCGATGGCGCTGCGCAACCTGTACACCGACGCCGGGTCGATCATCCGGCGCGGACAGGCCGAAGCGGCCGCCGCTCACCAAGAGAACGCGCGCTAACAGGAGAACCCTCAGAACATGCCACCGAAGTCTCGTACTGCGGCGGGGGCCAAGAAGGTCCGCCGCAAGGAAAAGAAGAACGTTGCGCACGGTCACGCGCACATCAAGAGCACGTTCAACAACACCATCGTCTCGATCACGGACCCCACGGGCGCTGTGATCGCGTGGGCGTCGAGTGGTCACGTGGGCTTCAAGGGCTCGCGCAAGTCCACCCCGTTCGCCGCGCAGATGGCCGCCGAGAACGCCGCCCGCAAGGCTGCCGAGCACGGCATGAAGAAGGTCGACGTCTTCGTGAAGGGCCCGGGTTCGGGCCGCGAGACGGCGATCCGCTCGCTGCAGGCCGCCGGTCTCGAGGTCGGCACCATCCAGGACGTGACCCCGCAGCCTCACAACGGCTGCCGCCCGCCCAAGCGGCGCCGGGTCTGAGGAACGGGGAGGAGTAAGAAGAAATGGCTCGTTACACCGGCCCCGCGACGCGTATTTCGCGTCGCCTCAAGGTTGACCTCATCGGCGGCGACCAGGCTTTCGAGCGTCGCCCCTACCCGCCGGGCCAGCACGGCCGCGGGCGCATCAAGGAGTCCGAGTACCTCCTGCAGTCGCAGGAGAAGCAGAAGGCTCGCTACACCTACGGCGTTCTCGAGCGCCAGTTCGTCCGGTACTACAAGGAAGCCGTCCGGCGTCCCGGTAAGACCGGTGAGAACCTGCTGCAGATCCTCGAGTCCCGGCTGGACAACGTGATCTACCGCGCCGGCATCGCCCGCACACGCCGCCAGGCGCGCCAGCTGGTGAGCCACGGCCACTTCCTGGTCAACGGCGTGAAGGTCAACGTCCCGTCCTTCCAGGTCTCCAAGTGGGACATCATCGACGTGCGGCCGAAGTCGTTCACGATGCTGCCCCTCGTGGTCGCGAAGGAGTCCTTCGGCGAGCGCCCCATCCCGGCGTGGCTGCAGGTCGTCCAGTCCAACCTCCGCGTGCTGGTCCACCAGCTGCCGGAGCGTGCGCAGATCGACGTTCCGGTTCAGGAACAGCTGATCGTCGAGCTCTACTCCAAGTAGTTTTTGGGGGTCCAGGGGGCTTGCCCCCGGCCCGGGTCTGGGGCTCGGCCCCAGAAGACTCAAGTAACACAGCTTCCGGGCTGAGTTACGGGCGGCGGCGCCCGAAGTGCGCCGCCGCCGCGCCATCCCTTCGACGTCATATGGCGGGCGTCGTCTGGAAAGGAATTAGGAAAAATGCTGATTTCCCAGCGGCCGGCTCTCGGCGAAGAGACGGTCAACGAGACCCGCTCCCGGTTCACCATCGAACCGCTGGAGCCCGGCTTCGGCTACACGCTCGGCAACTCGCTGCGGCGCACGCTGCTGTCGTCCATTCCGGGCGCGGCCGTGACGAGCATCCGCATCGACGGCGTGCTGCACGAATTCACCACCGTTCCCGGGGTGAAGGAAGACGTCACCGACATCATCCTGAACCTCAAGGAGCTCGTGGTGTCCTCGGAAGAGGACGAGCCGGTCACCATGTACCTGCGCAAGCAGGGCCCCGGTGAGGTCACGGCTGCCGACATCGTGCCCCCGGCCGGCGTCACCGTGCACAACCCGGACCTTCACATCGCGGCGCTGAACGGCAAGGGCAAGCTCGAGATCGAGCTCGTCGTCGAGCGCGGCCGCGGTTACGTTCCGGCCCTGCAGAACAAGCAGGCCGGCGCCGAGATCGGCCGTATCCCGGTCGACTCGATCTACTCGCCGGTGCTGAAGGTGACGTACAAGGTCGAGGCCACTCGTGTCGAGCAGCGCACCGACTTCGACAAGCTGATCCTGGACGTCGAGACCAAGCCGTCGATCACGCCGCGCGACGCGGTCGCGTCGGCGGGCAAGACGCTGGTGGAGCTGTTCGGTCTCGCTCGCGAGCTGAACGTCGACGCCGAAGGCATCGAGATCGGCCCTTCGCCGCAGGAAGCGGACACCATCGCCGCCTACGCGATGCCGATCGAGGACCTGGACCTCACCGTCCGGTCGTACAACTGCCTCAAGCGCGAAGGCATCCACACGGTGGGCGAGCTCGTCTCGCGCAGCGAGGCGGACCTGCTCGACATCCGCAACTTCGGTGCGAAGTCGATCGACGAGGTCAAGCTGAAGCTGGTCGGTCTCGGCCTGGCGCTCAAGGACAGCCCGCCCGGGTTCGACCCGACCGCGGCTGCCGCCAGCTACGACGGTGAGGGCTGGTCGGGAAGCGTCGCCGGTATCGGCGGCGGGATTTCGGACGAGGGCCACGACGATGGCCAGGACTACGCAGAGACGGAGCAGCTGTAAGGCCGCGTAGGCCTGGAGCTGTGCAGCTGAACTAGGAGAACCAATGCCCACCCCTACCAAGGGAGCCCGGCTCGGCGGCTCGTCCGCGCACGAGCGGCTGATCCTGGCCAACCTGGCCTCGCAGCTGTTCGAGCACGGCAAGATCACCACGACCGAGGCGAAGGCCCGCCGGGTGCGCCCGCTGGCCGAGAAGCTGATCACCAAGGCGAAGCGGGGCGACCTGCACAACCGTCGCCAGGTGCAGAAGGTCGTGCGTGACAAGGACGTCGTGCACAAGCTCTTCGCCGAGATCGGTCCGCACTTCGCGGAGCGCGCCGGCGGTTACACCCGCATCACCAAGACGATGCCGCGCAAGGGCGACAACGCCGCCATGGCCGTCATCGAACTGGTCGCGGAGAAGACCGTGACGTCGGAAGCCGAGCGGGCTCGCAACACGAAGTTCGCGAAGGACGAGAAGCCGGCCGAGGCCGCCGTGGTCGAAGAGACCACGTCGGAAGAAGCCGTCGCCGAGGCTCCGGCCGAGGAGACCACCGAGGCCGCGGCTTCGGAGGAGGCTTCGGCCGAGTCGGACTCGGACGAGGCCGCTGACGACGCGGACGCCAAGAAGGACTGAAGTCCTGACGGCACAGTCGACACCGGACGAGCCCGCCACTCCCTCCGGGGAGGGCGGGCTCGTTCGTCTGCGCTTGGACGTGTCCTACGACGGCACGGACTTCTCCGGCTGGGCCCGCCAGCCCGGCCGGCGCACCGTGCAGGCCGAGTTGGAAGCGGCCCTGCAGCGCCAGCCTCCGGGCGCGTCCGTGCCCAAGTCCGTGGTCGTCGCGGGCCGTACGGACGCCGGGGTGCATGCGACGGGTCAGGTCGTGCATGTCGACGTCGTCCCGCTGGAGCCCGGTGCTCCCGGCCGCGTGCCGGTTGACGCGCACGGCATCCCGGACCTCACGCGCATGACGGGCCGCTGGAACAAGCTGATGCCCGCAGACGTGCGTGTGCTCCGCGCCCGCGTCGCCCCTGCGGGCTTCGACGCCCGCTTCTCGGCCATCCGCCGCCACTACCGCTATCGCGTCTCAGACGCGCCGTGGGGCGTCGATCCGCTGCGCCGCAACGACACCCTCGCCTGGGGCCGTCCACTGTCGACGGACGCGATGAACGAGGCCGCCGCGGACCTGCTCGGCCTGCAGGACTTCGCCGCCTACTGCAAGCAGCGCGAGGGCGGCACCACGATCCGTGAGCTGCAGCAGCTGGAGTGGACGCGGCTCGACGAGCACCTGCTGGAAGTTCGCGTCTCCGCCGACGCCTTCTGTCACTCCATGGTCCGCAGCCTCGTCGGCGTGCTGCTGATGGTCGGCGACGGCCGCCGTCCCCGCTCCTGGCCCGCCGAGGTCCTCTCCAGCGGCAAGCGGGACAGCGCCGTCGCCCCGGCCCACGGCCTCACGCTCACCGCCGTGGACTACCCACCGGACGCAGAACTCGCCGCGCGCGCGGAGCAGACGCGCAACGTCCGCTCCGCCGAAGACCTGTAGCTTCTCTCCGCATGGGGGAGCACCAGGACGAGACCAGGGCGGCCTATGACGGCGTCGTCGAGCTGTACGCGTCGCTCTTCGCCGACCGGCAGCTGGAGACGATGCCGTTCACGCGGACCATGGTCCGCACCTTCGCCGAGCTGGTTGCCGCGACCGGCAACTCGCGCGTAGCCGACATCGGCTGCGGTCCCGGGCACATCACCGCGTTTCTGGCCGACCAGGGGCTGGCCGCCCGGGGCCTCGACCTGTCTCCTGGCATGGTCGAGCACGCCCGGAAGTCGTTCCCGGCGCTGAGCTTCGACGAGGCCCGGACGGAAGCCCTGCCGCTCGGGGACGGCTCCCTCGGCGGCGTGGTTGCCCATTACTCGTTGATCCACACACCGCCGGCGGAAGTGCCCGCGCTGCTTGCCGAGCTGACGCGTGTCCTGGCCCCGGGCGGCCTGGCGCTGGTCTCGTTCTTCGCGACCGACGGCCTGGAGCCGATCCGCTTCGACCACAAGGTCGCACCCGCCTACAGCTGGCCGGTCGACCGCTTCGCCGAGCTGCTCGCCGACGCCGGCCTCGCCGAGTCCGCCCGCCTCGTCCACGACCCGCGATCCGAGCGGGGTTTCCTCGACGCGCACCTGCTGGCCCGCCGCTAGCGGACTCGTGGCGGCGTACGGGCATCAAGGGGCGGCCTATCGGTGGCGCGCCACGCCGCGGGGGTGATGACCTGGGGTGGTCCTCGCTCGCGAGCCAAGAAGGAGATTTGCCATGGCGACGTTCGTCCTCGTGCCCGGTGCGTGGCACGGTTCCTGGACGTTCGAGTCGGTCATCCCGCTGCTGGAGCGTGCCGGTCACACCGTCCACGCCCTGACCCTGACGGGATTGCGGCCCGACGATGACGACACGACGGTTGCGAGCGCCAACCTCGACACCCACGCCGACGACGTCGTGAGCCTCCTGGATCGCGCCCGGATCACCGACGCGACACTGGTCGGCCACAGCTACGGCGGGATGGTGATCTCCGCCGCTGCCGACCGCGCGGGCGGCAGCGTCTCGCGTCTGGTTCACCTCGACGCCTACGTTCCGCGCGATGGCGAGTCGTGCTGGTCGTTGACCACCGACGCCTACCGGCAGTCCTTCGTGGCCGGTGCGGCCGACACGGGCCACACCGTCCATCCGCCCTTCCGCGCCCCGCACGGCGGCGATCCCCGCCGCCGGCCCCACCCGCTGGCCTCCCTCGTGCAAACGATCCGGCTCACCGGCGTCGTCGATCGCGTGCCCCGGCGCGACTTCGTCTACTGCTCCGGCTGGGAAGACGGCACCCCCTTCGCCGGACTCCGCGCCCGGCTCCAAGCCGATCCGGGCTGGCGCGTCCATGACCTCCCGACCGCCCACAACGCGATGCGGGAGGCCCCGGGTGCCGTCGCCGAGCTACTGATCTGAACAAAGCGAAGGCCTCCTCGAACGTGTCGAGGAGGCCTTCACCACAAGCGAAACCGGCTCAGTCGCCCCGGCGCACCGGGCCGAGCAGCTGTTGTTCCTTCTGCGTCGTCACCAGGCGCAGCGGACGCCACAGGTTGCGGCCCAGCGCCACGACCTGGTCGTCCTTCAGCGTGGTCAGCTGGCGCATCATCTGCGGCGGCAGGCGCCAGATGCGGGCCGCCAGCTCGGCCTGGCCGGCGGGCAGGCGCTGCATCAGCACGAGGTCCGCGGCGTTGGCCGTCGCGCCGGCCTGCGGGTGCAGGTACGGCAGGACGTAGACGGTCGTCTGCCACGGCGAACGCGGCGGGAAGAGGTCCTGCGGGGTCGGGCCGCCGTCGGTGACCACGAGCAGCGGCGCGTCCTCCGACGGGCGCGGCAGCTCGACCGGCGACAGACGCCGGATCTGCACCAGGGGCGAGGGCCGGCCGTCGCGGTTGCCGGCGGCCTGGGAAAGCACCTGCCAGGCCGCGGGACGCCCGGTGGCCACAACCACCCACGCACCGACGGCCATCGCGCGCAGCGCCACCTGACGGGCCAGGTACAGCCCGCCCACGAGCACGATGCGCGTCGGCGTGGAGCGCAGGGCGGAGATGGTGAGCGGTTCGCCCTTCAGGCCTGAGCCGAGGACGATGCCGCCGCGGTCGCCCGAGGGGCTGATCGCGTCGAGCATCGCGGGGTCGACGGTGAACTCCGGGGCCACGCCAGGGTTCTGCCCGGCGTCGCGAAGGCGCGTGCTCATGCCGTACCTCCGATCGGCAGGGTCGCGGCGAACGCGGAGATCTGCAGGCCCCGCAACGGCGTCAGGTCGACGTCGAGCCGCTCCGAAATGGACTTGAGTCGCTGGTCGGCGGCCTCGAGCTCACGCGGGTTGCGGGCGCTCACGCGCACCACGCCGCGCAGGCCGATGCGGCCTTCGTCCGCGGCGGGGGAAATCGACATGGCGACCGTGGCCGATAGCGCGCGCACACTTGTGAGCGCGTCGAGGCTGCCGGTGATCTTGCCCTTCGGCCAGCTCGTGATCGCGTAGCTGGAGTGCCCGATGCCGGCCGCCGTGACGCCCGTCCAGCTCTCCTGCAGCGTGACCTTCGTCGACGAACCCGCGACGGCCGTGAGCTCCGCGGCGGAGATGCTGGCGCGCAGCAGCTCGTCCGGGTCCAGGGGCCGCGTCGGCACGCCCTGCGACTCCAACGCGTTGCGCACGCGCGACAGCGCTCCGATCAGCGCGCGGTGGGCGCCGACGACGCCGCCACCGCGTTCCCGGATCGCCTCCGCGCAGCGGCGCGGGTCGAGGCGGATCGCGATCCACGTGGTGCGCCGGGCCGCCGCGGGCAGCGGGCCGAGCACCTCCATGTACGAGCTGAGCGCCGGCGAGTCCGACGGCAGCGCCGCGGAACCCGGGTAGCTGTGCCAGATCATCTGGATCGAGTCGAGCACCACACCGCGGTCCTCGAGGCACGGCGCGAGCGCCGACAGCGGCAGGCTCGGCGCGCCGCCGGCCTGGGTGATCAGCGCGGGCGTCGGCTCCACGAGGAGCACCGCCGTCCACGTGCCGTCGTTCCAGGCGAGGCCGACCTGCTGGCGCTCGTGGTCGACGCCGTGCGCCACCACGAGGTCCGGCACGGCCAGGCGCAGCAGGTTCACGCGCGCGTCGTCCGGGCCCGTCACCGTGGTGTTCTCCGCGGCCAGCTCTTCGAGGCTGCTGGGCGGCGGCGGGGTCGCGACGCGGTCGTGCGAACGGAAGCGGTAGCGCAGCGTGAGACCGAGCCACTGGGTGAACCAGCGCCCGCCCCAGCGCAGGAACGCGAAGATGAGGAAAACGGCGGCGACGCCGATGGCGATGTACTTCAGCTGGTCGGTGTTGATCGCGAGCAGCACGAGTCCGATCGCGACACCCACCTCGAGGAGCACGAGGTTCGCCACGGGCAGCGGGCCGAGGTTGATGCCGCCGGACCGCTGACGCGAAGGCGGGGACATGCGGGTCGCGGTCGCGGTGCCACCGCCCTGCGGCGAGCCACCGGAACCGGGGCCGTCAGGACCGGGTCCGCCTGAACCGCCGCCGGGCCCGCCAGGTCCCCCCGGACCTCCAGGGCCACCGGGTCCGCCAGGGCCGCCAGGTCCTCCGGGCCCACCCGGGCCTCCACCACGGGGGCCGGGCCCGCCGGGTCCTCCGGGGCCACCGGGTCCGCCCGGGCCACCGGGTCCACGCGGGACTCCGCCGGGGCCGCCCGGTCCGCCCGGCACGCCACCGGGTCCGCCCGGTCCGCCTGCTCTGCCCGGCCGCTGCGGCGGACCCGGAGGACGTCCTCCGGGTGGCGGTGGCCCGGGGGGCCCTGGCGGACGTGGAGGCGTGGTGACGGACATCCGCGCGTTCTCTTCCCCTCGTGAGTGCTACGTTCCCGGAAAGCCGGTCCCGAGGTGTCCGACCCTAGCTTGAGTTGGTAGAAACCCCACACCAGACGGTCCCCGTACGGCTATCCTGCGGAACCGTACCGCGACGGGGAGGACTGTAGGTCGAGAATGCCATCAACACCCACGACTAAGAGTCAGGTTCAGGCCTACAAGTTCGTCATGCGCCGGATGCAGTCGGCGCTCGTCCGCCGCGACGCGGTGATGCTCCACGACCCGATGCGCACGCACTCGCGGGCGACCGTCGTCGGGGTGATCCTCGGTGTGCTCGGCGCGGTCGTTTTCGTGTTGATCGCCCTGCTCAGCCCGGCTCCCGCCGTGCCGGCGTCGGGCGGCATCGTGATCGGTGAGCAGTCCGGCACCGTCTACGTGGTCACGGGCAATCCGCAAAAGCTGATTCCGACGTTCAACCTCGCTTCCGCGCGCCTGATCTTGCTCGCGCAGTCGCAGCAGCAGACGCAAGGCGCACAAGGCGGAGCGCAGCCCGCGTCGAATGCCGCGCCGGCCGCGGCGGTGATTCCGACCGTCGTCTCCGATGAACAGCTCAAGAATATTCCGCGCGAGAAGCTGACCGGCATTCCCGATGGGCCACAACTTCTGCCCGATACAACCCAGCGCATTTCCCCCAACTGGGCGGTGTGCGACCAGGTGGCGCTCGACCCGCGGCTGCCGCAACCCGACAGCGTGCACCGCACCGACACCACCGTGATCGGCGGCGTCGCGAACGTCGGCACCGAACTCGCGAAGGGCCAGGCGCTGCTCGCCCGCGCGGACGACGGCAAGACCTACCTGATCTACCGCCTGCAGGCCACGCAGGCGCGGCCCGACGCCAACACCGTGCGCGCCGAGGTCGACCTCGGCGACAACGACCCGGTGCGGGCGGCGCTGCAGCTGCCGGCCAAGGCACGCAAGGCTTCCCAGGCGTTCCTCAACGCGATCCCCGACGTCGGCAAGCTGGTGCCGCCGGTCGTCGAGGGTGCCGGTGAAGCGCCGCAGCAGGACTTCGACGGCCTCACCGTCGGCGACGTGTTCTCCACGACTCCGTCGGGCGCACAGCCGGACTTCTGGCTGATCACCCGCAACGGCATCCAGAAGGTGTCGTCCGCGGTCGCCGACATCGTCCGCACGGCGAAGAACGGCGGCGGGACCAAGATCACCGACCTCGGCCTGGAGAAGATCAACAACGTCCCGCGGCTGCAGCCCACCGATGCCGGGTTCGTGAAGGTCGACAACTACCCCGAGCAGACCCCGACTGTGCTCGACGCCACGCAGGGCTCGCCGGTGGCGTGCCTCGGCTGGTCGTTGGACGTCAACAAGAAGACGGCCCACACCTCGGTGTACGTGAGCAAGGGCCTGCCGGCCGAGACGACGAACGCCGACGGCTCGAGCAAGATCCAGAGCGTCAGCAACACCGGGCCGAACGGCCTGCCGATCACCGGCTTCTACATGCCGCCGGGCTTCGGCGCCGTGGTGCAGTCGGCCACCGAGTCGAGCGCGACGTTCTTCAAGGGCCCCATCCAGCTGATCAGCGACCGCGGCCTCCGGTACGGCGTGCCGGACCAGGCGACGGCCGCCGCGCTCGGCCTGACCGAAGCGCAGCCCGCGCCGGAGTCGATCATCGGTCTGCTGCCCACGGGTTCGTCGCTGAACACGCAGGACGTGATGAAGCAGTTCGACTCGGTGCCGATCGACCCGAACGCGGGTTCGTTCCAGCCGCCGCCCAACCAGCAAGCCGGTCAGCCGGCCGGGAACTGAAGCGGGTTCGCGTCCGTCACACTCGAAGACAGTCGGGTGAGCGGAGGGATGTCGTGGCAGCGAGGAACAACGCGCTGAACATCGACGGCGAAATCGTCGGCGGCTACGCGGCCAAGGTCGCGGTGGCCGCCGACGAGCTGGACACGGCCGCGGCAGGCGTCGGTGCGGGAGCGATCACGGTCGAGGCATACGGCGACCTCGGTGGCCGGCTCGGCCTGGACCAGTCGTACGCGCAGGCGTCCGGGGCGTTGCGGCAGCAGCTGCAGGCAGGCGCGGCCGCGCTGCGTTCGGCCGCGGAGGCGCTGGACCAGCTCACCGCCGGTCACGCCCAGCGTGACGCCGATGCGGCCGAGCAGATCAAGCGCGCCGGGGGGCTGTCGTGACCGAGCCGTCGCTGACGTTCGTGTCGGAGCTCGCGGGTGAGCTCGGCGTGACCGACCCCGTCGAGACGTACTACCGGCCGCTCGTCGGCCGCTGGACCGAGCTCGACGAAGAAGCGCAGCGCCTGCGCACCGCGGCGAAGACGGCGGGCGGCGTTTCCGCCGACCTGGCCGACGAGCTGGGCCGGCTCGACGCGTCGTGGTCCGGGGAGGACGCCGACGCGTTTGTCACCTACCTGGGTGAAATCCGGTCCGCGAGCGAAGGCGTCGAAGACGCGCTGGACGAGCTGGCGGGCGCGCTGGAGGAACTGGCCGGATCGCTGCGCAAGATCGTCGGCGACGCCGCCGACGTGCTCGTGGACTCGGCCGACCTGCTGTCGGAGTCGGCGATGCTGCCGGTCGGTGGCGTCAGCCGCTCGCGCACGCAGCTGCGCGAGACCGAGCAGTCGGTGAAGTCGCTCTACGACGCGGCGGAGGACGTGCTGCAGCACTTCGCGCAGCTGTGCAACGGCGTGGACGCACCGGCGGGGGAGCAGTCGAGCATCGCCGTGCGGCAGCACTACCCGCGGGAGCAGTTCCGGCTGCACGGAGGCGATTCCGCGCCGGCGCAGCAGCCCTCAGCGGTCACCGCGGGGCCGTCCACATCGGAGCAGCCGACGCACGACGGCGCGGCTCAGCAGGCCGCAACTCACCTCGGCGCGGTCCACGCGGAAGCCGCGACCGCAGCGACCCATACCGACGCCACGACACCGTCGGCCGACGACTCCGTTTCGGCGTCCGCGGCCGAGGAACCCCACCAGGGCAAGGAAACCGGCGCGGACCCTCGCCTCACGCAGGGCCAGGCGGGCGTGCCGCCGATCGGGCCCGAAGGGCTTGCCCCGGCGCCCGCGCCGGTCGCGCAGAACGAGTCCGGCGGCATGTCGATGATGCCCATGATGCCGATGGGAGGCATGGGCATGGGCGGCGGCGGGATGGGCGGCGGCGGTGGCGGCACGCGCCAGGCCAAGAACCGCACGCCCGCCAAGCCTTCCGAGCTCCTCGGTGATCCCGCGCCGGTCACGCCACCCGTGATCGGCGAGGACCCTCAGAAGCCCGCCAAGGCCAAGAAACCCCAGAACTGACCGAAGGGGCCGTCCACCGCATTTCCGCGGTGTACGGCCCCTTCAGCGTCTTCGGTCGGGTACTGCTCAGCTCGGCGGGCCGGTCGGGCGGTTGCGCCGGATCGTGTGCATCACGAAGAGCGTGATCAGCAGCGCCACGATGCCGCCGCCGGTGCCGGCCAGCGCCACGATCATCGGCGTCGAGCTCATCGAGTCGGCCGGCGGCAGCACCGCCGTCTGCACCACGGGTTTCGGCTTCGCGAGCTCGCCGACGTCGTTCGGCAGGTTCGCGGTGAGCGCGGCCACGGGGTCGATCACGCCGTAGCCCACGAAGTCGTCTCGCCCGCCCGGTGCGGCCGGGTGCTGCGCGGTGGTTTCGATGCGCTGGATCACCTGGCGTGCGCTGAGCTGCGGGTACATCTGGCGCACGAGCGCGGCCACCCCGGCCACGTACGGCGAGGCGAAGCTCGTGCCCTGGATCGGCGACTGCTGGGTGCCATCGATGGTCAGGTTGGCCAGGCCCGTCGAGCCCTCGGCCGGGTCGAGCGACACGATGTCGGTGCCCGGCGCGGCCACGCCGACCCACGGCCCGTGCACGCTGAACGACGCGACGCCGCCGGTTTCGTCGATCGCGCCGACCGACAGCACGTCGTCGGCGAACCACGGCGGCGTGACGATCGAGCGCGGCTTGTTCGGGTCGGCCTGGTCGTTCTGCGGGCAGTCGTCGGAGACGTTGCCCGCGGCGGCGACGACAACCACGTTGTGCTCGGCCGCGAAATGCACCGCGGCCTGCACCTGCTGCTCGCCCGTCTGGATGCTGCCGGTCCCGTCGGCCGCGCGGCAGTGGTCCACCGACATGTTGATCACGCTGGCTTCGCCCCGCTGGGCGATGCCGTGGATGATCTCGGCCAGCGTCTGCAGCGTGCCCGCAGTGCCTTCCTTCTGCAGCTGACGGGTGTCGCCCTTGTCGTCCTGCTGGGGAGCGGTACCGCCCTGCTCACCGCCGACCTGGCCGCCACCGCCGCCGTTGCCCGGGAGCTGGCCGCCGTTCTGGCCACTGGGCGGAGTGTTGCCGTTCTGGTTGCCGGGCGGAGTGCCGGTGTCACCGGGCTGCCCGGTGTTGTTCGAGGCGTTCTCGTCGACGGCGTAGTTCGAGCTCAGCTGCCGGTACGAACGGATCGTGGCGTCGGGCGCGACCCCGATGAAGCCGACCTTCGGGTCCTGCGGGTTGCCCGCGATGATGCCGGCGACCTCGGTGCCGTGGCCGTCGCAGTCCTGCAGCCCGGGCAGGGCGCCGTTGTCCGGCGTCGCGACGTAGTCACCGCCGCTTTCGACCCGGCTCTGGAACCACGGGTGCGGTGTGACGCCGGTGTCGACCACGGCGACGGTGATGCCCCCGCCGACCGTGCCCTTGGCCGAACGCACGATCTGCTGGGCCTTGTCCAGCTGCAGGTAGCTCTGGCCCCACGGGATCGTGTTGATCTCGATGTTCTGCCCGAGGCTGCGCTTCACGCACTCGGTCTTCTTCTGGTAGGGCTTGTCCGGTCTGCGGTCGTCGTTCGGCAGCACGCTGTCGTCCACCTGCGGCGGAATGGCCCACGTGCCAGCGGCACCGGTGTCCTGCTGGGCCGACGCGGGCGAGACGAGCGCGAACGGCGACAGCACCCCCAGCCCGGCCGCGAGCAGGACGACACCCGTGCGGCCACCGATCCCGAGCCGCCGGACGAGCGGACGTCGCGCGCGCATCTGCTGCCTCACTTGAGGTTCAGGTGGCGCAGCGTCGTGTAGAGGTCCATCACGCCGAGCGCGAGCGGCAGCACGACCGCGATGCAGATCGCCTCGAGGATCTCCACGGTGCGCCGCAGCGGCGGCGAGAAGCGCTGGTTCGGGAAGATCACACCGACCACGAGCGAGCCCGCGGCGACCACGATCAGGGCGCCGAACACGTACAGCAGCCGGAACTCCGCCGTGGTGGCGAAGAGCCAGCCGACGAGGATGCCGGCCGCGGACACCATGCCGGTGGTGAGCAGCGCGATGGCCTGCGCGCCGTTGGCGTACGCGCGGGCGCGCAGCAGCAGCACGAGGGTGGCGATCACCCCGAGGATGACCCCGAAGTAGCCCGGTGCGGTCGCGGCGAACACGGCGGAGATCGCCGTGGTGGCGCCGCAGCCGATCATGAGGCCGGTCATGTAGTCGTGGGCGATCGCGGTGCGCTGCTCGATGGCCTCGTAGTCCGGGAAACCGGAGTCTTCCTTCAGCTCCTCCGCGGTGCTGGGCACGTGCGGCAGCGGGAGCTTCGCGAGCCAGATCGTGGCGCGCGGCAGGATCGAGATGCAGGCGAGTGACACGGCGACCGCACCGGCGCCCACGCCCGCGGGAGTCGCGCCGGGCACGAGCGTCGCGACCAGGAACGCGATCGCGCCGAAGGTGCCGGCCGTCGCCGCGGCGATGAAGATGCGGATGCCGGCGCCGATGATGAGGATGCAGACCGCCGAGACGATGAGCACGAGCACCGCGCCCAGCAGCAGGTTCGCGCGGACCGAAAGGCCGGGCACGATGTAGAAGCCGCTCACGAAGGCCAGCGGCAGGCCGCCCGCGGCGGCGATCAGCACGCCGGTGCCTTCGGCCTGGTAGCCCTTCGCGAGCGTCGCGCCGATTGCCACGCAGGCGATCGCGCCGAGGCCGCCGGCGATGGCCGCGGCGAGCGCGCTGCCGCCGTAGAGCGAGCCGCTCATGAACAGCGCCAGCGCCGAGATGAACAGCGCGAGGCCGCCCGCCACGTGCCCGAAGCGGCGGGCCGTCTCCTTGGTCCACGGGCGGAAGCTGTCGGGCGTCGACTCGGCGATGGCGTCGACCACGTCGTCGTACAGCGGCGGCGGCGGGTTCTCGTTGCGCTTGCGCAGCTGCAGCAGCTCGCCGTCCACGACGCCGAGCGACGCCAGCGTGCGGCTCGGGTCGAGCGGGGCGTCGCCGAGCTTGGCCAGTGCCCAGCCGCCGTGGCGCGCGCCGCCGTCGGGCGAGGTCTCCTTGGCCATCTCCAGCAGCATCGGCAGCAGGTCGGCCACCGCGACGTCGGCCGGTAGCGCGACGTCGATCCGGGTGTTCGGTGCGACCACCGTCACCCTGCTGAATACCGTCGTGCCCGTTGCCACTAGATGCCCCCGCTCTGAAGAGTCAACTCCCGGGGCAACTTATACCGAACCCTGGAGCCGGGATCATCGACTGTCCGAAAATCCTTGGCGAAAGTACACCTGCCGGACGACGGACGGGCGGCGCGACCAGGTGGGATCGGGCGATTCGGGTCTTCGCTGTCGGTGGTGGGCCGTACACTCCGGGGATCAGAGGAAACGGGTTCGCGGGCGAGGTGCCGGACGTGCCGGTGTCCGTAAGTATCCGACGAGGGGGCAAGCTCGGTGCACTTCCGGGCGTTGGCCGGAAATCCCCGGCGACGTTCGATAGGTTGTCACGCGCGCCCGAGCGCAGGAGCCGGCCGGCAATCGTCGAGTTGGAATAGAGGGGTCCTTCGATGAGCACGCTTCAGTTCAAGAAGTCGCCGAGGTTGGCGGCGCCGCGCCCGCCGGGCGGCGAGGTGCACCTCGAACCCCCACCCGAAGTACCCCGCACGATCCCGGGCAACATCGTCGCGAAGGCGATTCCGGGCGTGATGATCTTCGCCTCGCTCGGGATGATGGTCTTCATGTTCACGGCGGGTGGCAAGAACCCGACCACGATCATGATGAGCGGCATGATGCTCATGGGCACCGTCGGCATGCTCGCCGGTGGTGGCGGCAAGGGCGGCGGGGCCAAGAAGGCCGAGATGGACGAGGACCGCAAGGACTACCTGCGGTACCTGGGCCAGATGCGCGACCGCGCCCGCGAGGCGATGGTCGATCAGCGTGCCGCGCTGGAGTGGGTGCACCCCGACCCGCAGTCGTTGTGGTCGCTGGCGGCGAGTCGCCGTATGTGGGAGCGCCGGCAGAACGATCAGGATTTCCTGCACTTGCGCGTCGGGCGTAGCTCGCATCGCCTCGCCACGCGGCTGGTGCCGCCGCAGACCGGCCCGGTCGACGAGTTGGAGCCGATCGCGACCCTGGCGCTGCG
>NZ_JBEXHL010000028.1:0-137780 GCF_040607795.1 Amycolatopsis sp. NPDC005232
ATCAACGCCCACTGCTCATCCGAAAGCAACTGAAACCGCGACACACCCAGCAGCATCCCAGCCACCAGCCGCAACCTTTGTCAGACACGCCCTAGGGGCACACCAACATGACCCTCCGGCATCCGCAGCCCTCGGTCACCGGTAGCCACAGCCAGGATCCGGCGCGGCTTCGGTGAACGGTGCGCCGTGTGGCAGAACCGCGAGTCCGACGACGACGGTGGGTGTGGAGCCGAGGTTGCGTCCGATGTGGACCTCGTCAGCGTGGTCGACGAAGGGCTCGCCCTGGCGGATCACCTCGGTGTGGCAGCCGGTCAGACCGTGGGTGAGGGCGCCGCTGTGGACGACCGAATAGATGGCGCCCGGGTGGGTGTGCCAGCCGGTGCTGGCCCCGGGTGCCAGCGTCATCACGTTGAAGATGTAGTCGACGCCGTCGATGGTCCTCTTCGAGATGGCCTCGTCGGTGATCCCCGAATCGGGCGCCGGGTGCGGGGCCGGGGGAACGGAATCGGACATGGGTACTGCCTTTCCTCAGGTTCGGGCCGCCCGCCCCGACACCAGGCAGGTGGCAGTGACGCGGCCGTCGAGCCACGGCTTTCGCCGGCTCGATGTCCTCTTCGTTCAGCGGGGCTCCAAGACCTCGGAGCCGGGCGCGCGGTCCTCGGCGCAACCGCGGGCGCTCCTTTACGTACCTCCTATGGCTTCGGCTCATGATTGCAGTGCCGCCTCCCGGAGACCACTGTGCGTTGGGGCACAACGGGTTCTCCTGACAGGACATCATAGTCACTTTCACTGACTGTCAGTAACAGTTTTCACCTTACCTGGTCCGATTGGCGTGGATTACCTGAGGAAGAATGGGTCTGTGCTGATCTCCGTTGTGGAATGTGCCGAGTATGCGTCGATCGTTGAGATGGCTCGCTACTTTTGGACTCGGGATGCTGAGCGGTTTCGGTCGAGTCTCTGGCGTGTGAAGGTCTAGCGCTCCGGCGACGGGGTGCCTCGGTAGCGGGGACGCGCGGACTTGGCGGAGCGGCGCTGGTGCCCGAGTTTGCCTCGCCGGCAGTTGGGCGCCGGGTGGCTATGGTGTCACATACCGTGGCGATCCGGTGAGGTGTCGTGACGCAGTTGGTTGTGTCGTGCCGGAGTCGAGGGCTGGAGCCGGGGCCGCTTCCTCGCCGGCCTTCGTCAGCCGGGTGGATCTGCGGCGGGTCGCGATGGGCGGTCTGACCTGGGGTTTTGGGGGCTTCGGGCCTTGGCGGACCCCCCGGTTAAGGAGCGCCATGGCGGGGTGTAGTCTTTATTCACACGAGATGCGGAGTTCACCTTCGCTTCGGGGCTATGGCGCAGCTGGTAGCGCACCTCACTGGCAGTGAGGGGGTCAGGGGTTCGAATCCCCTTAGCTCCACTCTCTCCCAAAGAACCCCTTCGATTTCAGCTTCGCGGCTGATCGGAGGGGTTTTCTGCATCGGTGGGTCGATGCACCACCTGCGCCGGCCCTGGTTCGACGGAATCAGCTGCTCATCATCACCTGTGCGGAGATCATCGCGGAGGGGCCCGCGCTGTCGTTGGCGCAAGAGCTGCCTGATGGAGTCCAGGACCCCGCCCCGAGGACGCCCAGCTCAAGAACCTCTTCATGACTTATTTTTAGCTCTGTATTGACTCCCCGTGTGGGCGCCGTTACATTTTCACCCGGTTGTGACGCCGAGGTCCCCGCCCGCTACGCCGCGTCTTCATGTCTGGGCATGAGCCTTGCCGTTTCCTGCTCGTCGAACGCCGCGGTGCGGTGGAGGAGGTTCCGATGGGATTGCGGAGAGTGGGCACGGTGGTGCTGTCCGCGTTAGCGCTGGTGAGTGGGTATGCGGGGGTGTCGCAGGCGGAGCCGGCAGCCCAAGCCCAGCCCCAAGCCCAGGCCCAAAGCCAGGCCCAAGCCCAAGCCATCGCCCCCGATCAGTGGTTCACGGTGCAGTCCGTGAACAGCGGCAAGTGCGTGGACGCCAAATCCGCCGCCAGCGCCAACGGCACCGTGGTCCAGCAGTACAGCTGCAACCAAACCGCCTCCCAAGCCTGGCAGTTCCAGCCCACCACCGACGGCTACGTACGCGTGAACACGCAGCTCAACGCGGCCCAGTCCTGGGACATCACGGACGTTTCGAAGGCCGACGGTGGACTGGTGCAGCTCTGGTCCTACTCGAACGGCGTCAACCAGCAGTGGCAGCCGGTGCAGGAAGCGAGTGGTGCGTACCACTTCGTGAACCGCAACAGTGGCAAGTGCCTCGACGTGCCGAGCGCCTCTATCGCAGACAGCGTTCAGCTTCAGCAGTACACCTGTAATAACACCAGTGCGCAATCGTTCACAATGACTCCCGTGGGTGGCACTACGACTCCTCCGAGCGAGGACCCGGACCTCGGCCCGAACGTTGTGATCTTCGATCCGTCGATGTCCGCCGCGAGCATCCAGAGCAGGCTGAACAGCATCTTCAGCCAGCAGGAGAAGAACCAGTTCGGCAGCCAGCGCTACGCCGTGATGTTCAAGCCGGGCACGTACTCCAACGACGTGAACGTCGGCTTCTACACGCAGGTCCTCGGCCTCGGGCTCAGCCCCGACGCCGTGACGATCAACGGCGCCGTGCACGTGGAAGCCGACTGGTTCCCGCCGCAGAACGCGACGCAGAACTTCTGGCGCGGCGCCGAGAACCTGTCGGTGAACCCGACCGGCGGGGCCGATCGGTGGGCGGTAAGCCAGGCGGCGCCCTACCGGCGCATGCACGTGCGCGGCGATCTGCAGCTCGACGACGGCGGCTGGGCCAGCGGCGGCTGGATCTCCGACACCAAGATCGACGGGCAGGTCCGCTCGGGCTCGCAACAGCAGTGGATCTCGCGCGACTCGCAGTTCGGCAGCTGGAACGGCTCCAACTGGAACATGGTCTTCGTCGGCGTGAACGGCGCGCCGCAGAACACCTTCCCGAGCCCGCCCTACACCACGGTCGGCCAGGCGCCGGTGGTCCGCGAGAAGCCGTTCCTCTACATCGACAGCGCCGGCAAGTACCAGGTCTTCGTGCCGGCCCTGCGCACCAACACCTCCGGCACCAGCTGGGCGAACGGCACCGCGCCGGGCTCCTCGCTGCCGATCGACCAGTTCTACATCGCCAAGCCGGGCGCCTCGGCGGCCGACATGAACGCCGCGCTCGCGGCGGGCAAGAACCTGCTGATCACGCCGGGCGTCTACCACCTCAACCAGACCCTGCACGTGACCCGCCCCGACACCGTGGTCCTCGGCCTCGGCATCGCGACCCTGGTGCCCGACAACGGTGTCACCGCGATGAACGTGGACGACGTCAACGGCGTGAAGGTCGCCGGCCTGCTCATCGACGCCGGCACGACGAACTCGAACACGCTCATGCAGGTCGGCGCGCCCGGCTCGACCGCCGACCACTCGGCTGACCCGACCTCGCTGCACGACGTGTTCTTCCGCATCGGCGGCCCGGCCGTCGGCAAGGCGACCAACAGCCTGGTGGTGAACAGCAACAACGTGATCGGCGACCACATGTGGATCTGGCGCGCCGACCACGCGGCGAACAACAGCTTCGTCGGCTGGAACACCAACACCGCCGACAACGGGCTGACCGTCAACGGCAACAACGTGACGATGTACGGCCTGTTCGTCGAGCACTACCAGAAAACGCAGGTCGTCTGGAACGGCAACGGCGGGCGCACGTACTTCTTGCAGAACGAGATGCCCTACGACGTGCCCAACCAGGCATCGTGGATGAACGGTTCCTCGCAGGGCTATTCCGCTTACAAGGTGGGCCCGAACGTCACCAGTCACGAAGCGTGGGGCCTGGGCAGCTACTGCTTCTTCAACACCAACCCGTCGGTGGCCAGCGCCCACGCGTACGAGGCGCCGAACACCCCGGGCGTGCGGTTCCACGACATGGTCACCGTGTCGCTGAACCACGCGGGCACGATCACCCATGTCATCAACACGACGGGCGCGACCACGCCCGACGGGACGAAGCCCGTGAACCTGGTGAGCTACCCGTAGCCCAGGCGCTCCAGACAACCGGTGCGCGCCGTGGTGGCGGCCTCGGCGCGCACCGGTTCCCAGTCCACATGAGAACGCGCAAACGATCGACAAGAGTCGCCCGGTTCCCGGAACTTCCGGAAACCGGGCGACTTTTTCGTGACCACAACGTGCTCAAAGATCACCAACCGCAGCGGCGCCGTCGCCCTGCGCCGAAGCAAGATCAGCGTGCATGAGCAGGGCACTGGCCATTCACGTCCGGTTCACGACCCGTCTGTGTCCTTCGTGGACTGTTCGCTCGGCATTCCCACACCCCGGGTATCAAAGGACTGGACAAGTGAAAAGACGTTTCGCCGCCCTGGCCGCGGTCGCAGCCGCCGGCACGCTCCTGCTCACCGCCTGCGGGGGTGGCGCGTCGGGCTCGGAGCAGAGCTCGGGTGCCGCCACCGCCAAGTCCGCCGCCGACCTCGGTGGTATGGACAAGCTCGTCGAGGCGGCCAAGAAGGAGGGCGAGCTCAACGTGATCGCCCTGCCGCACGACTGGGCCAACTACGGCGAGATCCTCGACGCCTTCAAGAAGAAGTACGGCCTGAAGGTCACCGAGGCCAACCCCGAGGGCTCGAGCCAGGACGAGATCAACGCCGTCAAGCAGCTCAAGGGCCAGGACCGCGCGCCCGACGTGGTCGATCTCGGCAGCGCGTTCGCCCTCTCGGCCGCGTCCGACGGCCTGCTGGCGCCCTACAAGGTCACCACGTTCGACGACATCCCGGCGGGCCAGAAGGCCGACGACGGCTCCTGGTTCTTCGACTACGGCGGCTTCATCTCCATCGGCTACGACGCCTCGAAGGTCACCGACCCGCCGAAGACGCTGGCCGACCTCAAGAAGCCCGAGTACAAGGGCAAGGTCGCGCTGAACGGCGACCCGACGAAGGCGGGCGCGGCGTTCGCCGGCGTCTACGCCGCGGCCCTGGCCAACGGCGGTTCGTTCGCCGACATCAAGCCGGGCGTGCAGTTCTTCGCCGACCTCAAGAAGTCCGGCCAGTTGTCAATCTGACCAAAAGCAGGCGGGAACCCAGCTGGACGTCAAAACGATGGGCAACTGTTCCCGCCGTGACTGTGGTCGGATTGACAACAGACAAACACAGTATCCCGGTGCAGTCGAGTGCGGCCACCATCGAGAGCGGCCAGACGCCGATCACGCTCGACTGGGACTACCTGCAGGCCGGTTACGCCGCGAAGCTCAAGGGCAAGGTCGACTGGAAGGTCACCGTCCCGAGCGACGGCATCTACTCCAACTTCTACGCCCAGGGCGTCAGCAAGACCGCCCCGCACCCGGCCGCCGCGCGGCTGTGGGAGGAGTTCCTCTACTCCGACGAGGGCCAGAACCTGTTCCTGAAGGGCCTTTCGCGCCCGGCGCGCCTGCCGAAGATGGAAGCGGCCGGCACCGCCGACAAGACCGCACTGGCCGCCCTGCCGAAGGTGGAGGGCGACGTCAAGTTCCCCACCGACGCGCAGGTCAACGACGCCAAGAAGATCCTGGCCGACGAGTGGGCCAAGGCGCTCGGCTGACGTGACCGCCGAAACCGTCACCGCGGCGGCGGGAGTGGCCCCGGCCGCTCCCGCCGCCGCGCCCGTGCGCCCCGGGTCCGCGCGGCGCGTGCTCTCGTGGGTGGCGGGCCACCTCGGCCTGCTGCCGTTCCTGCTCTACACCGGTGTGTTCCTCGGCGCGCCGGTGGTGATGGTGGCCGTCGGAGCGTTCCAGGACAACGACGGCGCCTTCACCACCGACAACCTCACCGCGGCGTTCGCCGACCAGTTCGGGCGCTCGTTCGCCACGAGCATCGAGCTCTCGGCGCTCACGGCCGCGGCCGGGGCGATCCTCGGCGCGATCCTGGCCAACGCCGTGCTCGGCTCGAAGCCCGACGGTCTGCTGCGCAAGGTCGTCTCCAGCGCCGCCGGCGTGCTCGCCAACTTCGGCGGCGTGCCACTGGCGTTCGCGTTCATCGCGACGCTCGGCAGCATCGGCATCGTCACGAAGGCGCTGGCGGGCCTCGGCTTCGACATCTACGCCGGCGGCTTCAACCTCTTCACGTTCACGGGCCTCGCGATCGTCTACGTGTACTTCCAGATCCCGCTGATGGTGATCGTCTTCACTCCGGCGCTGGAAGGCATGCGTGAGCAGTGGCGTGAAGCCGCGGCGAACCTCGGGGCCACGCGGGCGCAGTACTTCCGGCTGATCGCGGTGCCGGTGCTGCTGCCGCCGTTCCTCGCCTCGACGCTGCTGCTGTTCGCCAACGCGTTTTCCGCCTACGCCACGGCCTACGCGCTGACCACCGGCGTCGTTCCGCTCGTGCCGATCCAGATCGGCTCGCTGGTGAGCGGCAACGTCGTGGCCGACCAGCAGAACCTCGGCAAGGCGCTGGGGCTCGGCATGGTCGTGGTGGTCGCGCTGGTGATGGCGATCTACGCGTACCTGCAGAAGCGCGCTTCGAGGTGGCTGTCGTGAAGAACAAAGCCTTGCGCTGGACGGTGCTCACGCTGTTCGGCCTGTACTTCCTCGTGCCGATGGGCGCGTCGGTGGAGTTCAGCCTCCGCGACGTGAACAACACGCACAGCTTCGCCTCGTGGGGCAAGATCCTCGACGAGCCGGATCTGCTGCCCACGCTCGGCACGTCGCTGTGGGTCGCGGCCGGCACGGTGGCGCTCACGCTGCTGCTGATGGTGCCGACCGTGAGCTGGGTGCACCTGCGCAAGCCGAAGCTGCGCCGCCTCATCGAGGGTGTGAGCCTGCTGCCGCTGGTGATCCCGCCGATCGTGCTGGTCAACGGCGTGCTCGTGGTGTTCCGCGACGCGCCGGAGGTGATCAACGGGACGCCCGTGATCCTCGTGCTGGAGTACGTGATCCTCGCGCTGCCCTTCACCTACCGCACGCTCGACGCGGGCCTGGCGGCGATCTCCCTGCCGACGCTGGTGGAGGCCGCGCGCAGCCTCGGCGCGTCGTGGCCGACGGTGCTGCTGCGCGTGATCGTGCCCAACATCCGCTCGGCCGTGTTCGGCGCCGCGTTCCTCAACCTGGCGCTGGTGCTGGGCGAGTACACGCTGGCGAGCATTCTGCTGATGGACACTTTTCCCGTGTGGACGGTCAGCACCGGGCAGTCGGAGGCGGGCGTGTCCGTCGCCGTTTCCCTGATGTCACTGCTGGTCGCGTTCCTGCTCCTGTTCGTCCTGTCCCTTGTGGCCGGTCGCCGCAAGGCTTCGCGAGGTGTGGCGTGAAAACTGTGCTGGAGACTCCGCAGACGAAGACCGGTGCGTCGGTCGAGTTCCGCGGCCTGCGCCGCGAGTTCGGCGAGGTCCGGGCGCTCGACGGGCTGGACCTGACGATCTCGCCGGGCGAGCTCGTCGCGCTGCTCGGCCCTTCGGGCTGCGGCAAGACGACGGCGTTGCGCGTGCTCGCGGGCCTGGAGGCGGTGGACGCCGGCGAGGTGCTGGTGGACGGCACCGACGTGGTCGGCGTGCCGGCCAACAAACGCGACATGGGCATGGTGTTCCAGGCCTACAGCCTGTTCCCGAACCTCACGGTGCGCGACAACGTGGCGTTCGGCCTGCGGCTGCGCGGTGTCGCCACCGCGGCGCGGCAGAAGCGGGCGCAGGAGCTGCTGGAGCTCGTGGGGCTGTCGGCGCAGGAGAAGCGTTACCCACACCAGTTGTCGGGTGGCCAGCAGCAGCGCGTGGCGCTGGCCCGCGCGCTGGCGATCGAGCCGCGCGTGCTGCTGCTCGACGAACCCCTGTCGGCGCTGGACGCACTCGTGCGCACGCAGCTGCGCGACGAGATCCGCCGGCTGCAGCTGCGCGTGGGCATCACGACGCTGTTCGTGACGCACGACCAGGAGGAGGCGCTGTCGATCGCCGACCGCGTCGGCGTGATGCGGTCGGGGCGCCTCGAACAGTGCGACAGCCCGGCCGAGCTCTACGCAAGGCCCGCGACGGCGTTCGTCGCGGAGTTCGTGGGCACGATGAACCGCCTCCCGGGCGTGGTCGCGGTCGGCGGCGCGTCCGTCGACGTGGTGGGGGAGCGGCTCGTGCTGGCCGAACCGGGCCGGCGCACCGACGGCGACGCCGTGACGGTGCTGGTGCGCCCGGAGGCGGTCACGCTCGTGGCCGCTTCGGACGGGCGTGCGGTGGTGACGGACCACAGCTTCCGCGGCGCGGTCACCCGCGTCACCGCGCTGCTGTCCGACGGCACGTCGGTGCTGGCCGACCTCCCGAGCGTTTCGGCGGCGGAACTGCTGCCGGGCACCGGGGTCTCGGTGTCGTTCGGGACGCAACCGGTCCTGCTGGCGAGCTGACGCCGTTCCCGCCGCCGGAGGGTGTTCGCCTCCGGCGGCGGGAACGACGTCAGGCGGCGACCTGCTGCAGCAGGCCGTGGAAGTCGAGCATCGGCCACAGCTCGGCGATGCGGCCCTCGCGCAGGCCGAACACGACGGTGGCGCGCATGCGGATCGCCTTGCCAGTGGACGGGTTGCCGAGGAAATCGCCGTCGTGGGTGCCGGTCATCGTCCAGCGGACGGCGGCTTTGTCGCCGTCGACCAGGATGTCGTCCACGTGCAGCACGGCGTCGGAGAACGACCCTTGCACGATCTTGCCGGCACCGACCACGGCCTCACGGGCTGACTCGTCGGTGGGGCCGTGGTTCACGGCGTCGGGCGTGAGCAGTTCGTCGATCAGGTCGAAGTTGCGGCCGTTGAACAGTTCGGCGTAGAACCGTTCGACGGTCTCTCGGGTGGTGGCCACTGTGGTCCCCTCTCTACTGTGGTGGTGGTTGCGGTCTTCGTGCGGTGGCGCAGTGAGGACTGAACAGGGGAGCGCCTTGTGACAACCGACTTCTTCACCGACGAACGCGGCCGGCTTTTCGGCCTGGCCTACCGCCTGCTCGGCTCGGCCGACGACGCCGAGGACGCGGTGCAGGACGCCTACCTGCGCTGGCGCCGTGTTGACCCTGGCGAGCTCACCGCGCCCGGAGCTTGGCTCACGAAGGCCGTGACGAACCTTTGCCTCACCCGGCTCACGTCCGCGCCCGCTCGCCGTGAGTCGACGGCGGGCGACGCGCTGCCGGAGCCCGTCCTCACCGGCGGCGGTGCCTTGGGCCCGCTGGAGACCGTGGAGCGGCGCGAGTCGGTGTCGTTCGCGATGCTCGTGCTGATGCGGTCGCTGACACCGGTGGAGCGCGCGGTCTTCGTTCTGCGCTCGGCATTCGACTACCCGTACCCGGAGCTCGCCGCGCTGCTGGAGCTCACCGAGGCCAACGCCCGCCAGCTCTACAGCCGCGCCCGCCGCCGCGTCGACACCGGCGAGACCCGCTTCCCGACGTCCGACGACGGCTCGATGCGGCTCACCGAGAGCTTCATGACGGCCGTGCGCTCGGGCCGGCTGGAACTGCTCGAGGACCTGCTCGTCGCCGACATCGCCACCTGGATGGACCTCGGCGACGGCGAACGCGTGCACGTCCGCGGCCGCGCCGCCGTCCGCCGCAACGCCGCCGCCACCCTCGCCCGCTTCGCCACGGTGTCCGACTTCCTGCTCACGGAGGTCAACGGCGCCCCGGGCATCCTCTTCCTCCAGGACGGCGAGGTCGTGGGCCTCACCGTGGTGGAAACGCGGGACGGGCGGATCTCGGCTCTGCGCACGGTCGCGGATCCGGATCGGCTGGGGTATTTGCGGGCGCAGTTCGCGGCACTGCTCTCCGCTGAGTGACCGGGGGAGCGCGGAAATCGGCCGTGGCCTCGGGTGGTGGCGCCTACGCTCGGTGGGATGAACGAGTCCTTCTTCCGGCATCTGGTCATCGCCGTCGGGGACCTGGCGCAGCCGGCCGCGGCGCAGATCGCGTTGCTGGGCCGCCAGGCTTGAGCTGCCCGGCTGCGCCCCGGTGGCACGAACGGACCGTTCGCGCGGGCACTTGCGGCACCGATCCCCAGGTCCAGGCCCGGCTTGAGCAAGTCCAGCCCGCTCGAGCGTTCTCCCCGCCCGAGGCCACGCCGTAGGCTGTCGGGTGTGAGCCAGCCGATCCTGATGACCGTCGACGACGACCCCGCTGTTTCGCGGTCGGTCGCGCGTGACCTGCGTCGCCGCTACGGCAAGGACTACCGCGTGATCCGTGCGGACTCCGGGGCCGACGCCCTCGACGCCCTGCGCGAGATCAAGCTGCGCGGCGACGCCGTCGCGGCGATCCTCGCCGACTACCGCATGCCCCACATGGACGGGATCGCCTTCCTCGAGAAGGCGATGGACCTGTTCCCCAACGCCCGCCGCGCGCTGCTGACGGCCTACGCCGACACGGACGCGGCCATTCAGGCGATCAACGTGGTCGACGTCGACCACTACCTGCTCAAGCCGTGGGACCCGCCGGAGGAGAAGCTGTACCCGGTCATCGACTCCCTCGTGGAGACGTGGCTCGCGGTCGGCGACAAGTCCGTCGAGGAGACCAAGCTGGTCGGCCACCGGTACTCGGCGCCCTCGTTCAAGGTCCGCGACTTCCTCGCCCGCAACGCCGTGCCGTACCGCTGGTACTCGGTGGACGAGGACGAAGGCGGGCGCATCCTGCAGGCCGCCGGCGCCGCGGAGACCGACATCCCGGTGGTCGTGACGCCCGACGGCACCGTGCTGAAGCAGCCCACTGGCGGCGAGATCGCCGTCGCGGTGGGCCTGTCCACGCGGCCGGCGCAGGAGTTCTACGACCTCGTGGTGATCGGCGGCGGCCCGGCCGGCCTCGGCGCGGCCGTGTACGGCGCGTCGGAAGGCCTGCGCACAGTGCTCGTCGAGCGCAAAGCCACGGGCGGCCAGGCGGGCACGAGCTCGCGCATCGAGAACTACCTAGGATTCCCCGACGGCGTCTCCGGCGCGCAGCTCACCGACCGCGCCCGGCGCCAGGCGCAGAAGTTCGGCGCCGAGGTGCTCACCGCGCGCGACGTGGTCGGGCTGGAGGTGCGCGGGTCGAGCCGCGTGGTCACCTTCGGCGACGGCTCCGAGATCGCCGCCCACGCCGTGATCCTCGCCAGCGGCGTCACCTACCGTGCGCACGAGGCCGACGGCATCCGCAAGCTCACCGGCAGCGGCGTCTACTACGGCTCCGCCGCCACGGAAGCGCCCGAGTGCAAGGGCCAGCACGTCTACATCGTCGGCGGCGCGAACTCCGCGGGCCAGGCGGCGGTGTTCTTCGCACAGCACGCGAGCGAGGTGTCCCTGCTGGTGCGCGGCGACTCGCTGGAGAAGTCGATGTCGCACTACCTCATCGAGCAGATCGCGGGCATCGACAACATCACCGTCCGCACGGGCACCACCATCGTCCAGGCCCACGGCGCCGACCACCTCGAGGCCGTGACCCTGTGCCACGGCGACACGACGGAGAAGGTCGAGACCGGGCACCTGTTCATCTTCATCGGCGCGGCGCCGCGCACCGACTGGCTGGGCGAGGTGATCCAGCGCGACCACCACGGGTTCGTCCAGACGGGGCCCGACCTGGTCGCCGAGGGCCGCAAGCCGGCCGGCTGGCCGCTCGACCGCGACCCGTACCACCTGGAGTCGTCCGTGCCCGGCGTGTTCGTGGCCGGCGACGTCCGGGCGCAGTCGGTGAAACGCGTGGCCTCCGCCGTCGGCGAGGGCGCCATGGCCGTCACCCTGGTCCACCGCTACCTGGAGGAACAGTGAAGGAGCCCGCACTGCCGCGCGAAGAACTCCGCGGCCTCTTCCTGTTCGAGCACCTCTCCGACGAGCAGCTCGACTGGATCGAACAGCACGCCGTGCTGGAGCACTACGAGGGCGACACCACGGTGCACCGCGAGGGCGATCCGGCCACCTGCTTCTACATCGTGCTCTCGGGCGCGCTGCGGATGTCGCGGCTGGTGAGCGGCGCCGACGTCGAGGTGAAGCGCTCCGACCAGCGGGGCTCCTACTTCGGCGCCACGCAGTTTTTCGTGCACCAGGACACCGAGCACACCTACGGCGCCACCGTGCGGGCGATCGGGGACCTGACGCTGCTCGCGCTGCCTTCGGCGGAGTTCGCGGTGGAGTTCCGCAAGTGGTTCCCGATGGCGGCGCACTTGCTGGAGGGCATGTACCTCGGCTGGCGCAACTCCGACACCGTGATCTCGTCCCGGCGCCGGCTGCTCGCGCTCGGCGAGCTGTCGGCCGGGCTCACCCACGAGCTCAACAACCCGGCCGCGGCCGCGGTGCGCGCCACTGCGTCGCTGCGCGAGCGCGTGGCCGGGATGCGCCACAAGCTCGCGCTGCTGGCGAAGAAGGACATCGACCCAGACCTGCTGGAGCAGCTGCTCGACGTGCAGGAACAGCTGGTCAAGACGGTTGCCGACGCGCCGCGGCTCTCGGCGATGCAGCAGTCCGACCGCGAGGACGAGATCAGCGACTGGTTCGACGACCACGACATCGACCAGGGCTGGGACCTCGCCGCGATCTTCGTCGCGGCCGGGCTCAAGACCGAGAACCTCGACGGCGTCCTGGAATCCGTCGGCGACGGCCTGCTCGACGGTGCCCTGCGCTGGCTCGCGTACGCGCTCGAGACCGAGATCCTCATGGGCGAGATCGAGGACTCGACCACGCGCATCTCGGTGCTCGTGGGCGCGGCGAAGCAGTACTCGCAGATGGACCGCGCGCCGCACCAGTGGATCGATGTCCACGAAGGACTCGACTCCACGCTGGTGATGCTGTCGGGCAAGATCGGCGACAAGATCCAGGTCGTCAAGGACTACGACCGCGGCATCGACCACATCCCGGCCTACGCGGCCGAGCTGAACCAGGTGTGGACCAACATCATCGACAACGCCGTGCAGGCCATGGGCGGCGAGGGCACGCTGACGCTGCGCACGTGGCAGGAGAGCAAGCAGGTTCGCGTCGAGATCGGCGACTCCGGCCCCGGCATCCCGGAAGAGGTGCGCCAGCGCATCTTCGAGCCGTTCTTCACCACCAAGGGCGTCGGCGAGGGCACGGGCCTCGGCCTCGACATCTCGTGGCGCATCATCGTGGAACGGCACTCGGGCGACATCAAGGTGACGTCCGTGCCGGGCGACACGCGGTTCGAGATCTGCCTGCCGGTGGAGGAACAAGCCTCGCTCTGAGTCGTCTGCGCTGACCGCCCGCGCGCCGCTGCCGTGATCAACCGGCTGCGGCGCGCGGGCGGTTCGTCATTTCCCTTCCTTCACAAGGAAAAGCCGGGACTTCACCGGATCCCGATCGACCCCGTCCGTTCATTGATCGTTCACTTCGAACTCCTCGTGCCGCGCGTCAAACGAGTTGCGGGGGCTGAAGGATCCGAAGTGACGCGTCGCGGGACGTGCGGAAGGTGGGTTCGTGAAACGCCGGTTGTCCATCGGGCTGGCTGTGGTTCTGGTGCTCGCCGTCGTGGCCGTGATCGTGTGGGGGCGGTCCGGGAGCGACGAAGCGTCGTCGGGAGGGGGTGACCTCACCGTCGTGCGCGGGGTGATCGGCTCGGAGAAACAGGCCTTCTTCACCGACCAGCGCGTGGTCGACGCCTTCGCCAAGCACGGCCTGAAGGTGGAGGTCGACACCGCCGGCTCGCGCCAGATCGCGACCACGGTCGACCTCGCCAAGTACGAGTTCGCGTTCCCCTCCTCGTCGCCGGCGGCGCAGAAGATCCAGCGCGACCGCAAGGTGACCACGGTGTACACGCCGTTCCAGTCGCCGATGGCGATCGCGACGTTCGAGCCGATCGTCTCGCTGCTGAGCGCCGCGGGCGCCGTGCACAAGGGCGCGGGCGACTACCAGGTGCTCGACATCGCGAAGTACCTGCAGCTCACACAGGCCGGCACGCGCTGGGACCAGCTGCCGGGCAACACCGCGTACCCCGTGCGCAAGAACATCCTCGTCACGACCACCGACCCGCGGGAGTCGAACTCCGCGGCGATGTACCTGTCGATCGTGTCGTTCGTGGCCAACGGCAACAACGTCGTCTCGACGCCGGACCAGGAAGCCAAGGTGCTGCCCCAGGTGTCGAAGCTGTTCCTCGACCAGGGGTACACGCAGAACAGCACCGAGGGGCCGTTCGAGGACTACCTCTCGGCCGGCATGGGCAAGACGCCGCTCGCGCTGATCTACGAGTCGCAGTACGTGGATCGCCTGGTGCGCCACGACGGGTCGATCCAGCCCGACATGCGGATGCTCTACACGGCGCCCACGGTCTACTCGAAGCACACGCTGGTTCCGTTCTCTCCCAACGGGGACAAGGTCGGCCAGCTGCTCTCGACCGATCCGGAGCTGGGCAAGATCGCCGCCACGTTCGGCTTCCGCACCACGAACCCGCAGCAGTTCCGCGACGTCGTGGCCGCGGCCAAGGCCCCGGTGCCGGCCGATCTCGTGGACACGGTCGAGCCGCCGTCGTTCGAGACGCTGGAACGGATGCTCGACGCGATCCAGAAGCAGTACTGATGGACGATTTCACCCTTACCCCGCCGGAGCCGGTGGCGGCGGTCCCCGTGGAGCGCGCCGCCGGCCTGATCGCGCTCGGTGACGACACCCGGGCCGACATCGCCCGTCGCGCCGGTGAGTTCGCGACGCGCCTGGAAGCGCTCGACGTCAAGTCGCCCGAGTTCACCACGCTGCTCGACGAGCTCCTCGCCGTCGGCGAAGCGGACATGCGCGCGGCGGCCACGGTCGCGGGCACGATGCTCGACCGTTCGACGAAGGCGCTGGAATCCGCGCGCGGCTCTGTCGGCTCGCCGCAGCAGCAGGTGACCACAAGCTTGGTCGAGCTGCGCCGCACGGTCGCGGAGCTCGACCCGGCCAAGCTGCCGATCACCGGCCGCAAGCTGCTGGGCATCTTCCCGGCCGCCGCGAGTGCCAAGCGCGCCCTCGACCGCTACCGCGCGGCCAACGAGCCCGTGAACGCCCTGGTCCGCGAGTTGCGTATCCGCCAGGACGTGCTGCGGCGCGACAACGCGGCGCTCAAGGGCGAGCGCGAACGGCTGTGGACCACGCTCGGCCGGCTCGCCGAGGCCGCGGCGTTCGCGGAGGCCGTGGACGGGGCGATCGACCGGCAGGCCGGGGTCTTCGACCTCACGGATCCCTCGCACGCCAACGCGTTGCGCGCCGACATCCTGTACCCGATCCGCCAGCGCCACCAGGACGTGCTGACGCAGCTGGCCGTGAGCGCGCAGGGCTACCTCGCGCTGGACCTGGTGCGCCGCACCAACGACGAGCTGATCCGCGGCGTCGAGCGGGCGGTGTCCACCACCGTCTCCGCGCTGCGCGTGGCCCTGCTGGTGAGCGCTGCGCTGGCCAACCAGCGCGACGTGCTCGACGAGGTCGCGGCCCTGCAGTCGACCACCGACGGCCTGCTGCGCGCGAACGCCGCGCTGCTGGAGTCGCAGAGCGCGGAGATCCGCAAGGCGTCGAGCGACCCGGCCGTGGCCGTCGACACGCTGCGCGACTCGTTCGACCGGATCTACTCGGCCCTCGACGCGATCGACGGGTTCAAGGCCGAGGCCGTGATGCACATGGCGTCCACAGTGGAGTCGTTGTCCGGTGAGCTGCGGCGCGCCGAGGACCGGCTGCGCCGTTCGCACGAGGGGGAGCTGTGAAGAAACTCGCGGTACTGGCGCTCGCCGCCGCCCTGCTGGTGACGGGGTGTTCGTCGTCGGATCCGAGCTCCGGCACCGACGCCGGGCCACCCGAAGCCGGCACGTTGCGCATCCTCGCGGGCAGCGAGCTCGCCGACATGCAACCGGTGCTCGACGAGGCCGCGAAGGCGACGGGCGTGAAGGTCAAGTTCACGTTCACCGGCACGCTGGAGGGCGCCGAGTCGCTCGCCAACGGCAGCCTCGACGGCAAGTACGACGCCGTCTGGTTCTCCTCGAACCGTTACCCCGCGGGCATTCCCGAGGCGGCCAAGCGCCTGGGCAACCAGGTGAAGATCATGAGCTCGCCGGTGGTACTGGGCCTGTCGCAGCCGGTCGCGCAGCGGCTCGGGTGGGACAAGAAGGCGCCGACGTGGGGCGACATCGCCGCGGCGGCGGGCAAGAAGGAGTTCACCTACGGGATGACCGACCCGTCGGCGTCCAACTCCGGCTTCTCGGCGCTGGTGGGCGTCGCGTCCGCGCTGGCCCACTCCGGCACGGCGATCGACGCGCAGCAGATCACCGCCGTCACGCCGCAGCTCACGCAGTTCTTCAGCGCGCAGGTGATGTCGGCCGGTTCCTCGGGCTGGCTCTCCGACGCGTTCCAGCGCCGCGCGACCGGGCAGGACCCGGGGGCGAAGGTCGACGGCCTGGTCAACTACGAGTCCGTGCTGCTGTCGATGAACTCCTCCGGCAGGCTGCCGCAGCCGCTGAAACTCATCTACCCCAGCGACGGCGTCGTCACCGCCGACTACCCGCTCACGTTGCTGACCAGCGCGAGCAACGACGCCCGCGACGCGCACCGGAAGCTGTCCGACTACCTGCGCACGCCCGACGTGCAGCGGCGGATCATGCAGGTCACGCAGCGGCGCCCCGTGGTGCCAGGCGTGCAGCTCGGCACGCAGTTCGTGCCCCACGATCTGGTCGAGCTGCCGTTCCCGGCGACGCAGCAGGCCGTGGACGCGCTGCTTTCGGCCTATTTCAGCAAGATCCGCCGTCCGTCGCGCACGCTGTACGTGCTCGACACGTCGGGCTCGATGCAGGGCGACCGCATCGAGGCGCTGCGCTCGGCGCTGGCCGGCCTCACGGGCGCGGACAACTCCCTCGTGGGCCGCTACCGGCAGTTCCGCAGCCGCGAGGAGGTGACGATGCTGCCGTTCAACACCGCGCCGGGCAATCCCGTCACGTTCACCGTGCCCGAGCAGAACCCGCAGGGCGAGCTGGCGAAGATCAAGAGCTTCGCCGAAGGACTGCAGGCCGACGGCGGCACCGCGATCTACGACAGTCTCGACCGCGCGTACCAGGTGATGGAACCGCTGGTGGCACAGGACCCGGACCGGTTCAACTCGATCGTGCTGATGACCGACGGCCAGAACGAGAGCGGCTCGAACCTCGACGGCTTCAAGTCCTCCTTCGCCTCGCTGCCCGCGGCGATGAAGCAGATCCCGGTGTTCACGGTGCTGTTCGGCGAGGGCAGCGGCGACGAGCTCACGCAGGTCGCCACGCTGACCGGCGGCAAGGTCTTCGACGCTCGCAACACCCAGCTGTCCAGTGTCTTCCAGGAGATTCGCGGGTACCAATGAGGCGTTGGTTCGGCTCCACCAAGAACATCGCCGGCTGCATCGGCGGCCTGATCGGCCTCGTGCTGTACGCGGTCGGGGTGATCGGGCCGCTGTGGCTGATGTTCGTGGTCATGGCCGTGCTCTACACGGCGGGCGCGCTCGTCGCTCCGCCGGACAAGGTGCGGCTCGTCGTCGACCCGACCGTGGAGGCGGCCCAGGTGCGCTCGTCGCTGGAGGCGTTGGTGCAGACGGTGGCCGGCCACTCCGGGCGCCTGCCGCCGTCCGCTGTGGACGGTGTGCGCCACGTCGCCGAGGTGCTGTCCGACCTGCTGAAGGACCCGCTGCGGCTCGCCTCGACGCCGGACATGCAGTACCGCGTGCTGCTGCTCGCGCGCACGGACCTGCCGATGTCGGTCGAGACGTACCTGAACCTGCCGCGCTGGTTCGCCTCCCGGCGTGACGCGGACGGCACCAGCGCGCAGGACGAGCTCGCGAAGCAGCTGGACCTCCTGCGGGCCAAGGCGGAGAAGCTCGCCGCGGAGTACTACTCCGCGGACGTGAACCGCCAGGAGGACCACACGCGCTACCTCGGCGAAGAGTCTTGACGCCGGATCGGTGATTTCCGACCGGATGGTTGTCAGACGCGTGTCTTAGTACTAGCTTCGTAAGAAGATCGTCTTACGAGGGAGTGCGCTGGTGGCAGGCACATCGGTAACGGGCACATCCGACCCGGGCTCGCGCCGGGAACAGGCCGAGGCGACTCGCGAGCTGCTTCTCAGAACGGCAGAACGCCTGTTCGCCGAACGCGGGCTCGCGCAGGTGTCCAACCGCCAGATCGTGGAGGCCGCCGGACAGGCCAACAACTCCGCGCTGGCCTACCACGTCGGCACGCGCGAAGACCTGATCCGCGCCATCACGCGCTCGCACGTCGAGCCGATCGCCGCGCGGGCGAAGGAACGCGTGGCGGCCGCCCGGCGGTCGAAGCGGCCGCGCGACCACGTGGCGAGCCTCGTGCTGCCCTACACCGAGCACCTCGCGAGCCTCGGCAACCCCAGCTGGTGCGCCCGGTTCCTGGCGCAGGTCGTGACCGATCCGGCGCTGCTCGACGTCGAGGGCGTCGAGCCGGTTCTGGCCGTCGAGTTCGTCGAGGGCACGGCCGCGGTGTGGGCGCACGTGACGCCGTTGCCGGCCGCCGAATCGGCTCTGCGGAGCCAAACCGCGCGCGTCGCGGTGATTCACACGTGCGCCGAGCAGGAACGGCTCGCCGCGGCCACCGGCGTGCCGGCCGACTGGGCGCTGGTCGGCGAGGCCCTGACCGACGCCCTCACCGGTTTGCTGACCGCCCCGCGTGTTCCCACCATCCGGAAGGATCGTTGATGACCGCCGCGAAACCGCCCACGATGCGCCGCCCGGTCCCGCCGGAGATGCTGAAGCGCGGCAAGTGCCCGTTCGACCCGCCCGCCGTGCTCGCGGAAAAGGCGCCGGTGTCGCGGATCGAGCTGGTCAACGGCGCGCACGCCTGGGTGATCACCGGCTACGAGCAGGCCCGCGCGGTGCTGGCCGACACGAGGTTCAGCTCCGACAACGTGCGCAACCGCAGCGCGATGGACCTGCGCCCCGGCGAAGTCGGCGAGGCGCGCTGCCCCGTGGACGTGGCCCAGCGCGAGGACGGCCGGTTCCTGTTCATGGACCCGCCCGAGCACACGCGGCTGCGCCGGCTGCTCACCGGCCAGTTCACCGTGCGGCGCATGCAGTTGCTGGAAGAGCGGATCCGCGAGATCTCGATCGAGCACCTCGACGCGATGCGCGCGGCCGGGAACGAGGGCGACATCGTGCCCGCGTTCGCGCTGCCGTTGCCCTCGCTGGTGATCTGCGAGCTGCTGGGCGTGGACTACGCGGACCGCGCGGAATTCCAGGAGCACACCGGCATCGCGCTCAACCTGACCAAGAGCGACGAGGAGCGCGCGAAGGCCTCGGAGTCGATCTACGCGTTCATGCGCAAGCTGGTGGCGCACAAGCGCGAGCACCCGGCCGACGACCTCGTGTCCGGCCTGATCCACGGCGACGCCGACCCGGCGCTGACCGAACAGGAACTGGTCGACATCGCGACCGTGCTGCTCGGCGCGGGCCACGAGACGACGGCGAACATGCTGGCGCTGGGCACTTTCGCGTTGCTCGAACACCCGGACCAGCTGGCTCTGGTGCGCGAGGACCCGTCCGTGCTGGACAACGGCGTCGACGAGCTGCTGCGCTACCTCTCGATCATCCACATCGGACCGAACCGCGTCGCGACGGAGGACCTCGAGGGCGGCGGCGTCACGATCCCGGCGGGTGACACCGTGCTGATCTCGGTGCCGCAGGCCAACCGCGCGGCCGAGCACTGGCCGGAGCCGGCACGGCTGGACCTCAAGCGTCCGCGCACGCCGCACCTGGCGTTCGGACATGGGGTGCACCAGTGCCTGGGGCAGCAGCTTGCCCGAGCTGAGCTGCGGGTCGGGCTGGCGGAGCTGGTGGCTCGCCTGCCGGAGCTGCGCCTGGCGATTCCCGCCGAGGAAGTGCCGCTGCGCACGGACATGCTCGTCTACGGCGTGCATTCCCTGTCGGTGGCGTGGTCGGCGAGCGCTAGCGGAACCGGGGCAGCGTCAGCGTGAGTGCGGCCGTCGTGAGCCAGGCCAGCAGGTCGGGCAGCGGGACGCGGGAAAGGCGTTCGGGCCACTCGTCGGCGACGGTGTGGAGCACGAGCTCGTCGTCGGCCGGCCGCACGCCGGTGAGCCGCAGCCCCTTCGGCAGCTCGGGCAGTGGCAGCACGACGGGCCGGATCCGTTTCGGGGCGCGGAACTCCCGCTGTCCGATGTGGAGGGTCGCCGGGGTCAGCACCACGGCGTCCGAAGCGACGGCGGGCGTGAGCGTGAGCCGGCCCCAGCCGGGGCGCTTGGCCCAGCGCACCTGAAAGCCGTCCTCGTGCGGGGTCGCGACGAGATCCGGCCGGGCGTCGGCCACGCGTTCCCGCACGACGCTGCCGGGCACGGTGATGTCCAGCTCGACCTCACCCGGGACCACGGTGGGAGTCGGGAGGCTGCGCAGGCGGACGTCCTTGGCCAGCAGGACAACGCGGCGCAGCGGGATGGTGCTCGTGGCGGACGTCGGCCACTCGACGTCCTCGGCGACCAGACGCACGTCGCCGAGGCGGCCGGTGGCCAGGCGCAGGGAATCGGCGGGGTAGTCGAGTTCGGTCAGGACGAAGCGGGCTTCGCCGCCGTTGGCCTTCGCGGTGAGCCGGCGGCCGACGAGCTGTTCGGTGACCGTGCGCGCGAGGGCGGCCGGCGTGGCGGGCACGTTCGGCAGCAGGGAACGACCCGCCGCGGCGGCGAGGCCCGCGATTTCGGGCCAGCCCTCGAACCATCTGCCTTCGCTCACCCGGACATCGTATGGGGCGCGGTAACCGGTCGCTTCCGGCTGTGGCGTTCGCCGGGCGTTTCGCCCAGTGTTGGCGTGAAACACGTTTGGCCGGCAGAAAAACGGGTCAGCGGGCGACGAGTCGCGCGATGATCCCGCTCACGACCAGCCAGAACACCGCGGCGAGGCCGTAGTCGAGGATGACCGCGAGGTCAGGGTTGCTCACCGGGAACAGACCCGGGAAGAACAGCGCGAGCGGGTCGGCCAATGACCGGATGAAGATGAAGAAGCCGTTCGCGGCGTTGGCGCCGGCAAGCAGCATCACCAGGTAAAGCACCTCGATGAACGCGAACAACGCGCCGATTCCGGTGATCACTCGGGCTGCCGTGTTAGTTCTGGTGGAACTTCGCCATCTGGACATGCTGGTTAATTCCCACTTCCGAGTGAGGGTGAAACGCGTCACCGGTCAAATTGCGCCGGTTGGTCGACGGGGCGCCCGGCTCGGGACCGCACAGCGACGACTGGTGCCTCGTCAAGCAACGTTGATCAGGTAGTCGGGTTGTCGGATGGGTTGCGCCGGCGGACATGACCGGCGACGGCTGTGGTCTGCGCGGCGTGAGTTCGGACGAGAATGCCGTCCGCGTTGCGCCAAGCGGGAACTAGATTCGCGCGAGTGCGCAGGTTGATCGTCGTGGTGGTGTTGCTCGGGCTGGTGTCGGCGGGGTGCACCCGGTCGGTGGTGCCCGACCAGGGGCCGATGGTGGCCCCGGCGGGGTACTCGCTGCCCAAGGGGGCCGAACAGGAGGTCAGTCCGGGGATGGATCCGGACCTCACGGTCGAGCTGTCGGTGGGCGGTCTGGTCAAGCTGGACTACAACACCGCCCAGCGCGCCCTTGACGGTCGGATCTGGTCGGTGCTCCGGCTGGCCCAGGTGGACGGCGAGACCTCGATCTACCAGGCGGTCGCGCCGGGCAAAGTGGGCTTGGTGATCACCCCGCACGGTTACTCGTGTCCGCCGCGCGCGGTGGACTGCGACGTGGACACCAAAGGGCCGTTGAAGCTCCTGGTGGTCGTGACCCCGACTTGATCGGCGACTCGGAGGGTCGCGCCCGGTGATCACGCAGATCAGCGTTCGCGTGGTGTCATCGATCGTCCGCGATCAGGATGGACACTCGACTCGAAGATCAATTACCGCACCAGCCACCATTGACGAGGCACTAGCCTGACCGCGTGCCCGACACCGCTGAGCCTGCCGAGATCGAGCTGACCTTCCGCCGCGAAGACTGGTACGCCGAGGAGTTCACCGGGCGGCGCTTCGAGCGGTGCGAGTTCCACGACGTCGACCTCACCGAGGCCGTCACTCGCGGTGTCTCGTTCGTCGACTGCGTGTTCGGCAACGTGCGCTTCAACGCCTCGAAGCACGTGGACACGGCGTTCACCGGCTGCAGGTTTACGCGCTGCAACCTGTTCGACGTGGAGTTCAGCGGGTGCAAGCTCGTGGGGAGCCGGTTCACCGAGTGCTCACTGCGGCCGATGAAGGTGCTCGGGGGCGACTGGTCGTTCGCGGGACTCGCGGGCGCGGACCTGCGCGGCGCGACGTTCCAGGGCGTGCGGATGCGCGAGGCCGACCTCACGCGCGCGGACTGCACGGGGGCGACGTTCGCCGACGTCGACCTGTCGGGTGCCGAGCTGCTGGAGGTGAAATTCGGTGGCGCCGAGCTGCGGGGGAGTGACCTTTCGGCGCTCGACCCGGTGCACGCCGAGCTCGGCGGGGCGATCGTGTCGCCTGAACAAGCGACGGTGCTGGTGACATCGCTCGGATTGCACGTTCGCGGGTAGGCTGCGCTGGGCGTTGGAGGGTCGGCGAAAGGAGTCCGCGATGGGTGTCATCACACCGGGGTTCACCGGTCGCGCCCGCGGCGGCAACCCGCGGCTGCCGCCGGGCCAGTACCTCACGGAGGACTTCCCCGTGCTGTCCGCGGGCCCGACGCAGCGCGTGCACCTGGACAAGTGGGAGTTCGCGGTCACCACGGAGAAGGGTGAGAAGCGCTCGTGGTCATTCCGCGAGCTGACCGCCCTGCCGAGCGAGAAGTTCACCGTGGACATCCACTGCGTCACGCAGTGGTCCAAGCTCGACACGCGCTGGCGCGGCGTGCCCGTGGAAACGCTGATCGGCGACCTCGACACCGAGGCCGACTACGTGCTGGCGCATTCCTACGGCGGCTACACCACCAACCTGCCGCTCGCCGACCTGCTCGGCGGGCAGGCGTGGATCGCGTACGAGTACAACGGCAAGCCGCTCACCCCGGAACACGGCGGGCCGGCGCGGCTGCTGGTGCCGCACCTGTACCTGTGGAAGTCGGCGAAGTGGGTGCGCGGGCTGGAACTTGCCACGAAGGACGAGCCGGGCTTCTGGGAGTCCTCCGGCTACCACGACTACGGAGACCCATGGCGCGAACAGCGGTATCAGGGCGACTAGCTTGGCGCGTCGCGTACCTCGCGGAGATCCGCCAGGAGACGCCGACGGCCCGCACCCTCGTGCTCGACGTCCCCGGCTGGCCCGGGCACCTCGCGGGCCAGCACATCGACGTCCGTCTCACCGCCGCCGACGGCTACACCGCCCAGCGCAGCTACTCCCTCGCCGCGCCCTCCGACGGTGACCGCCTCGAGCTGACGGTGCAGCGCGTCGCCGGCGGCGAGGTCTCGGAACACCTCACGGGCCCCTACGCGGTCGGCGACCCCGTCGAGATCCGCGGCCCGATCGGCGGCTGGTTCGTCTGGCGCCCCACCGACCCCGCCCCCGTCCTGCTCGTCGCGGGCGGCTCCGGCGTCGTGCCGCTGATGGCGATGATCCGCGCCCGCCGCGCCGCCGGGAGCCGCGCGTTGTTCCGCCTGGTGTACTCCGTGCGGACCCCCGCGGACCTCTACTACGCCGCCGAGCTGCGCAAGCCGTACGCCGGCCTGGACGTCACGTACGTCTACACCCGCGAACTCCCCGACGGCGCCCCGGGAATTCCGCGGCGCATCAGCGTCGCCACCCTCAACACGGCCAGCTGGCCGACAGACTTCGGGCCCACCACGTTCGTCTGCGGGCCCACCGCCTTTGTGGAAACGGTGGCCGACGCGCTGTTGGCTTTGGGCCACTCGCCGCACTCGATCCGCACGGAGCGCTTCGGTCCCAGCCGCGACTGACACCAGGCCGGTGACTCCACCCCAATGCGGCGTTGGTTGCGCTCAACGCACCGAACGCCGCATTGGGTGCGCTGGACGCACCGAACGCCGCATTGGGGGAGTCAGGAGAAGTCGGGTTTGGCGAGCAGCTCCCGAAGCGTCGCGAGCAGCTCACGCCGGTCCGCCGCACCCAGCTTGGCCCGGATCCGCGCCATGTGGTGTTCGACGGTTTTGCCGGAGATGAACAGCTTGCTGCCGGCCTGTTTGTACGTCAGGCCGTCGACGACGAGGCGGGCGACTTCGAGCTCGCGTTCGCTCAGGGTGCTGAGGCCGGGGGCGGCGCCGGGTTCCGGGGTGGCGGATTCGCGGCGGCCGGTGCCGGCCTGGAACTGGCGGGCGGCTTCGAGGAGCTGGACCATGGCTTTGCGGTCGGACGTGCGGATGGCGGCCTGGCCGGCCAGCCGGGCGGCGTCCCAGCAGAGGTCGAGTTCGTGGAGTTCCGCGGCGGCCGCGGAGACCTCGTCGTGGTCGAAGGCGCCGCCGAGGACCGCGAGCCAGCACGTGGCGGCGCGGGCCAGCGCCGCGGGGTAACGGCCGTGGCCGGCGAAGCTCGTCAGGGCGGCCAGCTGGTGGGAAGCGGTGTCCAGGTCTTCCACGGTGATGGCGGCGTGGAGCTCGTGCCAGCACAGGGAGACAGTCCACAGTGGAGGGTTGCCGAGCTCGCCGAGCATGGCGTGGGCGTGGCGCAGCTGCCGCGTGAGCTTCGCGTGCGCGCCGGTGCGGGCGGCGGCGATGGCCAGCTCGCCCAGCGGCAGCAGGGTGAACAGGTCGGTCTGCTGCCGCATCGACGCCTGGTACGCGCGGTCCCACGACTGCTGCAGCCCCACCAGGTCGCTCGCGCGCCGGGCGAGGCCGAGTTCGAGCGTCGCGAAGAAGAGCTCGTCGCGGGCTTCGAGGCGGGTGCCCGCCACGGCGTCGCGGTGTTCGGCGGCGGCGGTGAGGTGTCCGCTGGTCATCGCGACCCAGCCGAGCAACAGCCGGTGCCGCGCGGTGAGCAGGTCGCCGCCGACGTCGCTGGCCAGCGCGCGGTCCAGCACCGATTCGGCCAGCCCCAGCTCGCCCGAGTGCAGCCCGACGAGCGCGGCCAGCGCGGCCGGGCTGTCCGGCAGCGGCGCGCCCGTGGCGGCCGGCTCGAGCATCGCGGCCGCCCCGACGAGCGCCGAGAGCGTGTCCGCGCCCTGCCCGCTCACCGAATCGACGACGCCGCCGGCCGTCCGCGCGACGGCGCCGGCGAACAACGTCGGCGCCACCCCGGGCACGGGCGCGTCCACCAAGGTCCGCGCCGCGTCCAGCTGGCCGGACCCGACGAGCGCGATCGCGGCGAACGCGTTCGCGGCCCCGCGCCCGGCCCACCGGTACACCTCGGGCCCGCGGGCGTTGTTCCACGAAGGCGCCCAAGCCTCGCCGGGCACGGGTGCGTTGTGGCCGGGCATCGGTCGGGGTGCGCCCCAAGTCGACGCCGTCAGATCCGGCCCGTCACCGTCCCCAGGCGCACAAGCGTCCGCCGCGGCGGCCCACCGATAGAGCTCCGCACTCCGCGCCAGCTCACCCCGGTGCGCCAGCACCGTCGCGGCGATCTCCGCCCCGGCGGCCCGCGCCTCGGGATCGTCGCCGCTCAACATCCCGTCACCCAGCCGTAGCGCTGTGTCGAGGTCACCCGACAACGCCGCCGCCCGGGCCCACCCCGTGGTCACGGCCGTGTCGCGCGCCCCCGCCTCGGCGGCGGCTTCGAACAGCCGCGCCGCCAGCTTCGTGTCCCCGGGCAACGCCTCACCCGCGGCCGCCGCGAAGGCAGCCGCCGCGCTCGCGCCCGAACTTCCCGTGTCCAGCAACGACTTCGCCAGCTCCAGCACGGGCAACCCGCCCCGCAGCTGGATCTCCACGAGCTGCTGCAACACCGTCAGCCGACGAGCCGGCGGCCCGTACGTCCGCACGGCCTCCGCGGCGACCGGCAACAATTCGTCGTTCGCGTCGAGCAGCCCCGTCGCGCGGGCACCGTCGACGACCTCGGGCAACCGATCCGGCGCCAGCTCCAGCAAGGCGCACAGCAGGTCGAGATTGCGGCCGGCGCCGGCCTCCGCGGCGATCAAGTACCGCAGCACGTCGTCGTCGAGCTCCGCCAGTTCGGCCCGGAACTCGCCGAGCTGCCCGGTCACCGCCCGCTCCACCAGCCGTGGCACCCCGCCGGTGCGGGAGTGCAACGCGGCGGCGGCCGTCCCGTCGACGAGCCGGCCCGTGAGCTGCCGCGCGAGCGCCCCGACCTCCTCGGCGTCCAGCGGCGGCAGCGCCACCTGCCGGGCGAAGGGTTCCGCCAACGCGCGCAAAGCTTCCGAACGCGGGTTCGGCCGGTGCGCCAGCACGACCGGTCCCGCCAGCGCCGTCAATCTCGCCACGTCCTCCTCGCCGAGCTGGTCGGCGTCGTCGACGAGCGTCGCGTCGACGCCGGCCTCGCGGCAGCCCGATTCGAGCGCGCCGAGCAGCGTGGTCTTGCCGTAGCCACCGGGCGCGACGACCACGAGCCGCGCGGGCGTCGCGGTCACAGCCGCCAGCTCGGCGAGGAGCAGGCGCGCAACGGGGTGGACGGCGTCGGTGCCGGTTTTCGCCAGCAGTGCGTTCAACAGTGACCTTCACCGGTGGGGGCCGCGCCCGGGCGGGCGCATGACGTGAGGGACGCGGGGTGGGCCGGGGCGGTTCCCTTGTCCGCCGTGGCTTCGTGGGAGGAGAGAGCGGCGATCAGGACCGAGGAACCGATCGCGAGCACTGCGGCGGCCGCGGCGAGCGGACGCCAGCGGCGCAGCAGTTTCGCGGCGCCTTCGGGCGGGGGCAGTTCGAACGGCGTGATGTCCACCGGCGGCGGGGAGGGCCGCTCGGCGAGCTCGGGTACCGAGTCGACCTTGGGGATCAGGGTCGTCTCCGCGACGGGCTGCTCCCGCCGGGCGGGCGGGCTCATCCGTTGAGCGGCGAGGCTACTGGCTCCGAACGCGGCCGTGAGCGGGGGCTGGGGTGAGGCGAACACGGGGCACGGCAACCGGCCCGGCAGCGCGCCCGGCCCGGGTTCGCCGGAGAACACGATGCCCGCCAACGCGTCGGGCAGCACCGAAATCCCGTGGGCGAGCGCGAAAGCCGTGCTCACGGCAGCCGCGGGCGCCACGCCCTCGGTGCTCGTGCGCGCCACCCAGCCGCCCGCGCCGGACGCCGTCGCGAGCGTGACGGTGACGCCGTCGGGCCCGAACTCGCACACCGCGGCCGTCTGATCGCCGGGTCCGGGATCGGGCAGATGGGCATAAAGGGCGCCAAGGGAACTGGGCACCAAAGTCACGGCGGCGAAGCCGGATTCACCCAGCGCTCGTCGCAGAAGGTCACTCCGGTAGTCGCCCCAATCACCGGGGTGGGTGACGACGAGGTGGCGGGGTGCTCCTCCCAGTTGAGCGCCCGCGTGCTCCGCGATGCCCTCGACGAGGACTGCGGTGAGTGACTCCGGCGAGAACCGCTCGCCCCCGACGAACACGGGGACGTCGTCGCCGATGCGGCGGTGGAACCCCGTCAGCAATCGAGACGGAACGCTCGTTCCGGCGCGCGCCGCGGCGTCGCCGGTGAGCAAGTAACCCTCATCGTCCAGGAATAACGCGGTGGCCGCGGCCGGCGAGCTCTCGCCGAGCCACAGCGGTTCGGGGGCGCCCCAGCCGTCGGCAAGTTTCCGACGGGTGGCGGCGTGGGTCCGGGCGTGGGCGACATCGATACCGAGCACATAGGGCAACGCCGCTTCCTCCCTTCGTCGCACCGGGACGGGCCAAGGAGAGCAATCCGCCCCCTAGGGGTACGCCATCCTCACCCGTTCGGGTCATCCGGGCAAGCTCGGGTGGGATTTACCCAACCGAGCCCCCGAACGGATGAGCCCGTAACTCCCTAACGATCTCATATCGACCCCCTAACGGCTGAGCGAGCTGCGACTGTTAGTGAACGCCGATGTGAACGGGGGTGCGGAGCCGGTTTCGAGGGGCCGTCCCGGAGGGGTGCGCGGCCGAATCCCCGGGCCCCCGGCGATCCTCACGCGATCGGGTCACCAACGACACGCGAATGTCGGTTTTAACCCCACTGGCGGGCCGATGAGTCACCCGCGCTCCCTAACGGGGAGCCGCCGACCCCCTAACGGCGCAACGCGCGACAACTGGGAGTGAACCCCGATGTGGACCGGGAGCCCCGTCTCTACCTTCATCGGCAACCTGGCCGGGGACGGCCGGGCCAATCCCCCGCAGTCAACACCTCTGGAGATCCCCACATGGACCCGGTGCAGACCCTGCACGATTTCACGCTCACCCTGCTCAGCGACCCGATGTCGCTGGCCGCCTTCGCCCAGGACCCGCAGGCCGCCCTGCAGGCCGCCGGCCTCGGCGACATCAGCGCCGCCGACGTGCACGAGGTCATGCCGCTGGTGCTCGACTACATCCCGGTCGACGACCTGGGCTCGCTCGGCAACCTCCCGCAGGCGGGCGACCTCACCGGCGTCCTCGCCGACGGCCCCGCGGGCGCCATCGAGCAGCTGCAGGCGCTCACCTCGTCGCTGGGCCTGCCCGGCGTCGACGGCCTCTCGGTCCCGGCGCTGCCGGCCGTCCCGGGTCTGCCGGCGTTGCCGGCCGTCGGCGAGCTGCCCGCCGTGGGCGACCTCCCGGTCGTGGGCGAGCTGCCCGCCGTCGGCACGCTGTCCGGCGTGACCGACCTGCAGAACACCGCCGCGGGCGTCACCGCCCTCGCGCAGGACCCGACCAGCGCCTTCGGCCTGGTCAACGACCTCTCGGGCGGCCTCGACGCCGGTGCCGTCAGCGGCGCCGTCGCGCAGGTCCAGGACGTTGCCGGCCAGGTCACCGGTGCCGTCGACGGCGGTTCGGCGCTCCACGCGAGTGACCTGCCGGTCGCCGGTGGCGCCATGGCCCCCGTGGGTGGCCTGACGAGCAACCTCGCCCAGGCCGCCGGCGGCGTCGAGGGCCACGTCAGCGACCTCGCGGGCTCCGTCACCGACCAGGTCGGCAACCTCACCAACGGCCTCGGTGCCGGCGGCCTGGACCACGCCGTGGGCGGCGTGACCAACGAGGTTCAGGGCCTCACGCACTCGGTCGTTCCGGACCTGGGCGGCGCGAGTGCCGACGCCCACACCGGCACCGACGCGCACACGGGCACCGACGCCGGCCTCGGCGCGGTGCACGACACCGTCTCGACCGTCACGGACCTGGGCCAGCACACGCTGGGCATCGACCTCCAGGCCGGCGCCGAGACCAGCCACGGCGGCGGCGGGCTCGACCTGCACCTGTGATCCACAGGCATTGACGGGAGTGGCTCCGCGGTCTGGGTGCGACCGCGGAGCCACCACCCGGTTCGCTTACTCCTCGTGCACGGGGGACACTCCTTCGACGTGACCGCTTCCGCTTGGCTCGAAGTGCTCGACGAGACCTTGGACGCCTGCCGGTCCCACGGCCGCGAAGACCTGGTGCAGCGCCTGCGCCGGCGCCGCGACCGGCCGCCAGGCGCGACCCGAGTCGCCGTGCTGGGTTTTCCCAAGCAGGGCAAGGGCTACCTGGTCAACGCCGTGCTCAACGCACCCGTCTGCGCCGTCGGCGACGCCGCGACGCCGGCCGTGCCGGTCGAGATCGGCTACTCCGCCGAACCCGCCGCCACGCTCGTGGGCCGCGGCAATGAACGCGTGCCCGTGCCGGTCGAAAAGCTGACCGGCGAACTCGGCGCACGCCCCCCGGGCTCGCTGCGCCGCGTGGAGGTCGGCGTGCCGCGCGAACTGCTTTCGGCGGGCCTCGTGCTCGTCGACACCCCCGCGATCGGCGACCCGCGCTCGCCGCGCACCGCCGCCGCCCTCGACGTGCTGGCTGACGCCGACGCCGTCGTGATCGTCTCCGACGCCACCACCCCGCTCAGCGAGGCGGAGGTCGCGCTCGCCCACCACGTCCGCACGTGGTGCCCCCACGTCGTGGTCGCCCTGACGAAGATCGACGTCTGCCCGAGCTGGCGCGCCGTCGCCGAACGCGACCGCGCGCTGCTGGCGGGCGCCGGCATCGACTCGCCCGTGCTGCCCGTGTCGGCCACCGTGCGAATGGCCGCGGCGAAGGCGGGGGACCAGGACCTCAACTCGCGCTCCGGTTTCCCCCCGCTGCTCACGTGGATCGCCGAGCAGGCCGCGCGGCCACCCGAGCACACGAGTGCCGTGCTGGCGGCCCTGAGCGTGCGTGCGGCGACCGCTGAGCTCGTGGAGACGCTGCGGGCCCGTGCGGAGCTCGCCGGGCAGGACGCGGGCGTGGACCAGACGACCCTGCTGCACCGCGCGCAGCGCAAGGCCGACGAACTGCGCAAGCGCAACACCCGCTGGCAGAACCTGCTCGCCGACGAGATCGGCGACCTGCAGTCCGACGCCGAGTACGACCTGCGCGAGCGCACCCGCAAGATCGTCGAGACCATCGACGAGACCTTCGACAAGGGCGACCCGGTGAAGGTGTGGGACGAGTTCGGGCCGTGGCTCGACAAGACGCTCGCCGAGGCCGTGGAGACGAACTACAACTTCACCGCCGACCGCGCGGAGTGGATCGCGCAGGCTGTCGCCGCGGCGTTCGGGGCGCAGTACGACCTTCACGACCTGCGGCTCGGGGAGTCGGGCGCCGAGCTGATCGCCGATGTCCGACAGCCGCGTATCGAGGGGTTCAAGATCGGGCAGAAGCTGTTCACGGGTCTGCGTGGTTCCTACGGCGGTGTGCTCATGTTCGGCCTCGTCACGAGCCTCGCCGGGCTGCCGCTGATCAACCCCGTCTCGCTCGGCGCGGGCGCGGCGTTCGCGGCGAAGACGATCAGCGACGAAGGCGGCATGCGGCTGCAGCGCCGCCAGGCGGTGGCGAAGATGACCGCGCAGCGCCACGTCGACGACGTCTTCCTGCGCTTCTCCAAGGAGTGCCGCGACGCCATCCGCAGCGTGCAGCGGAAACTGCGGGATCACTTCACGGGGCTGGCCGAGGAGCTGGCCGACCAGCTCGCGCGGGAGCGCGAGACGATCATCGCCGGCTCGGCCGAGCGGGAACGGCGGATGGTGAAGCTGCGCCGCGAGATCGAGCGTCTGGCCGGTCTGCACCAGCGCGCCGGCGAGCTGGGTGTGCTCGCGGGCCGCGCGCCGAGGGAGCTGCCGGCGTGACCGAGGACGTCCGCGGCCTGCTGGCCGAAGCCGGTGGGCTCTACCGCGACAGCCCGCGCGCGGCCGCGTCGCTGCACGAAGCCTTCAACCACCTGGACGAACCGCTGCGCGTCGGCATCACCGGTGCGCCGGGCACGGGCAAGTCGACGCTCGCGGCGGCGCTCGGCGAAACGCGGTCGTTGCGTGATCTGACGTTGGTCGACGACCCGTCCGCCTCGGTGCTGACCGACGCGACCGTGCGGCTGCTGCGCCACCTCGAGCCCGACGAGCTGGCGAGCACGCACCCGGCCGCGCGCTCGGCGTTCGCGCGGCAGACGGCCGTGGACACGGTCCTGGTCCTCGCGCGCGCCGACGAAACGGGCGCGGGCCGCATCGACGCGCTGCTCACGGCCAAGCAGCTGGCGCGCCGGGCGTGGCGCGAGGATCCGTTGTGCAGCGGGGCGCAGGGCGTGATCGCCGTGGCCGCGCAGCTCGCATACGGCGCCCGCGCGTTCACCGACGACGAGTTCGAGCTGCTGGCCGCGTTCGCCGCCGTGCCGCGCGAGGAGCTGGAGCGCTACCTGCTGTCGGTGGACGCGTTCACCGATCCCGCGTTCCCGGGGCCGGTTTCGGTGGACACGCGGCGTTCGCTGGTTTCGCGGTTCGGGTTGTTCGGGGTGAAGCTGGCGCTGACGTTGATCCGCACGGGCAGCGACAGCCGCGTGAAGCTGTCCACGGAGCTCGTGCGGCGCAGCGGCCTGGGGGAGCTGCGCGACACCGTCGCGGGGTGCTTCGCGGCGCGCGCTGAGGCGCTGAAGGCGCGCACGGCCGTGGTGCGGCTGGAGACCGTGCTGCAGAACGAACCGCGGCCGGGCAGTGACCGGCTGGAGGCGCGGGTGGAGCGCTTCGCGGCGACCGCCCACGACTTCACGGAGCTGCGCCTGATCGCCGACATCCGCGGCGGCCGGACCGCGCTGTCCGGCGAGCCCGCGGACGAGGCCGTGCGGCTGCTGGGTGCGCAAGGGACGACGCCGGAGGAACGCCTGGGCCTCGACTTCGAGACGGACCCGCGGGAGGTCTACGCCGCCGGCGCGGACGCCGTGCTGCGGTGGCGGCACGAGGCCGAGCGGCAGGACCGCCCGCCGGCCGAGCGCGCGGCCGCGCACGTGGTGGTGCGCAGCGCCGAAGGGGTGCTGGCGCTCTTCGCGTGAGCGAGTTTCCCCTGGCCGGGGTGTTGACGGCGGGGGTTTCGGCGTCGCACCATAGAGCACTCTATGGCGCTGGTGCCTGCGAAGGGAGCCGCAGCATGGCTGTCGACGAACGTCCCGACTTCCGTCTGCTGGGAGACGTGCTCGAACACTGGGCGCGCGAGCGGGGCGACGAGCCGGCGGTGACCTTCGGCGGCGTCACGCGGACGTGGGCGCAGTTCGACGACCGCGTGCGGCGGCTGTCCGCGGCGCTGGCAGCCGACGGCGTCGGCCGCGGCGACCGGGTGGCGTTCGTGGACAAGAACCACCCGGCGTGCCTTGAGGTGTCCTTCGCGGTGGCGGCGCTGGGGGCGGCCAACGCGATCGTGAACTGGCGGCTTTCGCCCGACGAACTGGCGTACATTCTCGCGGACTCCGGTGCGGAGATCGTGTTCGTCGGCGCGGAATTGGTGCCGGTTCTGGAGGGGATCCGGGATCGGCTTCCTGCTGTGCGGCAGTTCGTTGTCGTGGGCGGGGACTCCGACGCTTTCGAGGCTCTTGTTTCGGCGGGTGATCCGTCCTCTATGGACTTTCCTTCGGTTGCCGAGGATGACGGTGTGCTCGTGATGTACACCAGCGGTACCACGGGATTCCCGAAGGGTGCCGTGCTCACTCACCGCAGTGTGCTGACGCACGGCACCGCGGTGGGCACGGCCTTCCCGATGGTCGACGGCGACAAGAACCTCGTGGCGATGCCGCTGTTCCACGTCGGCGGAACCTGTTACGCCATCGTGGGTTTCCTCACCGGCCTGCCGACGATCATGACCCGCGAACCGGACGCCCCGTCGCTGTTCGGCGCCCTGGCCGCGGGGGCGACGCACGCCTTTCTCGTGCCGGCGGTGGTCGGCGCGATCGTGCAGGCGGGGGAACAGGCGATCGCCGGCTTCTCCCGGCTGAAGTACCTCGGTTACGGCGCTTCGCCGATGCCGCTCCCGCTGCTGCGCACGGCGCTGGCCGCGTGGCCGGACATGGAGTTCGTGCAGGTGTACGGCATGACTGAGCTGTCCGGCGCCGTGACCACTCTCGACGGCGTCGCGCACCGCGACGCGTCTCGCCCCGAGCGTCTGGCTTCGGCCGGCACGCCGGTGCCCGGGGTCGAGGTGCGGATCGTCGACCCGGCGACGTTGGAGGACACCGAGTCGGGCGAGGTGTGGATCCGCACGGACCAGCGGATGTCGGGCTATCTGGGCAAACCCGAGGCCTCCGCCGAGACGATCGTCGACGGCTGGGTGCGCACGGGCGACATCGGCCGCGTCGACGACGGTGGGTTTGTATTTCTCGAAGACCGCGTGAAGGACATGATCATCACCGGCGGCGAGAACGTCTATTCGCCCGAGGTGGAACGCGTGGTGGCCGAGTTCCCCGGCGTCGCGGAGGTCGCCGTGATCGGCGTACCGGACGAACGGTGGGGTGAGCAGGTGAAGGCCGTGATCGCGCCGATGCCGGGCGAGGTGGTCGACGTGGACAAACTGCTGGAATTCTGCCGGGAGCGCTTGGCGCACTTCAAGTGCCCGGGCAGCGTTGACGTGCTTGAGGCATTGCCGCGCAACGCGACGGGGAAGATCCTGAAGCGCTCGCTGCGGGAGCCCTATTGGCGGGATCGGGACCGCAACGTCTGATGGCCGCGGTGACCCGGGAACAGTATTTCGAGGCGGCGCTCGGCGTGCTCGCCGGTGATGGTTTCGCCGGCTTGAACGTCGGCCGTTTGTGCCGCGATCTGGGTGTGACGAGCGGGTCCTTTTATCACCATTTCGGCGGCTGGTCGGCGTTCGTCGAGGATCTACTGGTCTTTTGGGAGAACCGGCAGGTTTTGATCCTGGCCTCGGGTTCATTCGGCCGCGCCGGCCCTGCCGCCGATTTCGCGGCGCTGATGGAACTGACACTCGGCCTGCACCACAAGGCCGAGGCGGCGATCCGTGCCTGGGCGGCCAACGACGAGGCCGTGCGCGCGGCCCAGAAGCGGGTGGACGACGCCCGGCTGAAGACCGTGGGGCGGGCAGTCAAGGGTCTGGTGGGTGATGCCGCCCTCGCTCGCACCCTCACCGCCCTCGGCCTGGCGATGCTCGTGGGACACCAGCAACTCGCGGCCGCCGGTGAGGACACGGATCTCGCCGCCTTGATCGCGGAGTACACCTGGCTGGTGCACGCCCGCGCCTAGGCGTTGCCGATGACCTTCCTGACGCGGATCTCCAACACCACCCGCTTGGGATTCGGCTTCGGCTGACGGTACCTCGCGGCATACCGATTCTCGGCGTCCTTGACGGCTTCCGGGTCGTCGCGGAGGACCATGAGTCCTTCCAGTGTCGACCAGACGGGCCCTTCGAGCTGGCAGACCGCCGCCGCTACGCCACCCTCGCCCGCGGCCTTGGCGAGGCGCGCTTTGTGGGAGTCGGAGAACGTGATCACCCTCGCGATACCGGCCTCGAAGTCGACGGTGACCCCCACCGCCACGACGTGCGGCGTGCCGTCCGGCCGGACCGTGGTCAGGGAAGCGAGCCTCCGCTCGGTCCAGAAGGCCCGGAACTCGTCGCTGCGCGCGGTCAGATCGATCTCCATGCCGGCCACGCTAGCTGGCTGGGTGGCCAGTACCGGGCGGGGGCCGGGCTCGCGTGACCTGGTTAATGCTCGTCGCCGCGATATCCTTCGGCTCGACCGCAGCGACCCGAGAGGTGATCACCTTGGTAACGATGGAGACGTCCACCGGCGTCAACGTGCAGAACCCCACCGAGAACAACATCGCTGCTGTCATGGAGTCCCTGCCGCGTGGCGGCCATCTGATTCTCGATGGTGGCGTCGAGAACACTTACTGGCAGGTTTGGTATACCCCTAATGGGACGTACCAGCTTGAGTACCGCGACGGTGCCCCTTCTCGTCATCACCAGACGTTGACTATTTCCCGGGACAAGATCACTGCCGCAGCTGCTGGATGGCTTGCTGGTGACGAGTCTTGGAAGTTGGCGTTCGCCTGGAAGAACATCGGCGACTGGTTTGAGGGTGCGGCCGAAGACTGACCGGTTGCCGGGCATTTCGGGGCCATCTGGTTGGTTGCGCGGATGTCGTTGCATTGACACCCCCCACCCATGCTGGAACGAAAACTCCTTTAACATCCTTTCCCCCGCCGGCCCCCCGATTCTTTACCTTCTCTACGGTGCTCGCTTTGTGTCAAGGTACGCTTTCCAGCCTTGCCAGGGTGGGTCGCCCAGCGTTGCCGAGGCGAGCCGCCCAGCATCGCCTCGGAGGGTCAACTCGCGTTGCCACCGTGATCCGGACCCCTCGAATCCCACAGCGAATCAACCACCCCCACCAACCACCCTCACCCTGCCTCGCACCACCAAACCCCCCCCAACAACAACCCCACCCCATATCCCACTCGGCGACAAACCCCCATCCCCCATCCAGCCGCCCTCGTTCCCCCAAACCCCAGCCTCCACCCCGTCAACCTGCGAAAACTTCGGGCGAAACTCCCTGAAGTCGTTCACACTGTCGGTATGGGACCACAGCCGCGGACGTTCGATGAGCTCTGTCGTGCCTTAGACCGGGGGCGGAGGTTCAAGTACCTGCCGTTCTGGGGGCACCGGCCGGAGCCGGGTGGGCGGATCGGGGCCGGGTGTCTGAGCCAGTGGTGGCCGGCGGGGTTCGAGGTGGACGGGCGCCTGTTCGCGACCGCGGAGCACTACATGATGTGGCGGAAGGCGAGGCTGTTCGGGGACGAGGGCGCGGCGCAGCGGATTCGGGTGGCGCCGCATCCGGGCGCGGCGAAGGCCCTCGGTCGCGAAGTCAGAGGCTTCGACGCCGAAGTGTGGAACGCCAATCGGTTCGACATCGTCGTCGAAGGGAACGTGGCGAAGTTCGGGCAGAACGCGGGGCTGGCCGAGTTCTTGGCCAACACGGGGGAGCGCGTGCTCGTCGAGGCGAGTCCGGTGGATCGGGTGTGGGGGATCGGGCTGGCGCCGGACGACCAGCGCGTGGGCGAGCCCCGCGCGTGGCGGGGGCTCAACCTGCTGGGGTTCGCGTTGATGAAGGCGCGTCAGGACGTGGGGACGCGAGGGCGCAAGCCGGCGGCCTCGTAGATCGCGTCGACGACGGTCATGGTTTCGATGGCGTCCGAGGGGGGCGTCAGGCTCGGCACCTCGCGCAATACCGCGTCGGCGAAGGCTTCCAGTTGGTAGGCGTACGAGGGCCGGTGGGAAAAGCGTTCCACTGAGCGGGAATCGCCGCGTCGAATGGACAGGCGGTGCCAGAACTGCGGTGAGAGAGGGTTGATCGCCCGCAGCTCGCCGCCGCTGCAGACAACGCGGGCGCTGATGCGCAGGACGTCCGACGACCACAGCGAGGCGCGCACGCGGCCCGACGCGCCGGACGGGAAGCGCAAGGACGCCGTCATGGCGCGGTCGATTTCCGGGGAACGCAGCTTGGCGCGGGCATCCACAACAGACGGGGTCGCGCCGCCCAGAACGCGTGCCATGTGGACGGCGTAGCAGCCCGCGTCCATGGTGGCGCCGCCCGCCAGGGACAGGTTGTAGCGGATGTCCTTGAAGCGCGGCAGCGGGAAACACACCGCGGTCTCGATGTGCTGCACCTCGCCCAGCTCGCCGGACGCCAGCAGTTCCTCCATGCGCCGCGTGAACGGGTGGTAGCGGTAGTGGAAGGCCTCCATCACCACGAGCCCGGCCGCCTCGGCCGCGTCGGCGACGAGGCGGGCCTCGGAAGCGTTGGCGGTGAAGGGTTTCTCGCACAGCACGTGCTTGCCGGCAGCCAGGGCGGCGAGGGTCCAGCGGCCGTGGAGGCCGTTGGGTGTCGGGTTGTACACGGCGTCGATGGACGGGTCGGCGAGCAGCTCTTCGTAGGTTGCGTGCACCTCGGGGATGCGGTGCTTCGTGGCGAACTCGTGGGCGCGCGAGATGTCGCGCGCCGCGACGGCCGCGATGTCGACGTCGGGGTTCTCCCGGGCCGGCTTGAGCAGGGCTTCCGGGACGATTCCCGCGGCTCCGAGCACTCCGATGCGCATGATCGAACCTTAGCGGACCAGCGGACTTCAACTGTCTGTTGACCACTTCAACAACAAGTTGTACCGTTCCGCCCACCACGACGCCCTGGAGGTCCCCGATGCCGTCGCCGTCCCGTACCCGCGCCTGGCAGGCCGCCCTGCTGACCGGTGCGCTCGCCCTTGGCACCGCGGCCTGCGGAGGTGGTCCCGACGGCGCCGGCGGCACGCGACAACCGGCCGGCGGGGGAGCCTCGCCCATCCCGGACAACGCCTCGCTGATCGCCGCGGTGAAGCCGGACGCGCAGCTCACCGCCGCCCTGCCGGCTGCCGTCGCGCAGGCCAAGGCGCTGCACCTCGCGTCGAACATCCAGTCGGCGCCCAACAACTTCTACTCGAGCGACGGCAAGACGCCGATCGGCTACGAGGTGGACCTGGCGAAGGCGATCGGCGCGAAGCTGGGCGTCACGGTGTCGTATCAGGACATGGCGTTCGGCTCGCTGATCACGAGCCTGCAGTCCGGCCGCGTGGACCTGACCATGGCGGCGATGAACGACACCAAGGAGCGCCAGCAGCAGATCGACTTTGTCGACTACTTCTCCTCCGGCATCACGATCATGGTCCGCAAGGGCAACCCCGACGGCATCACGGGCCCGGACACGTTGTGCGGCAAGAACGTCGCCGTGGTGCAGGGCACGAGCCACCAGAAGTTCGCCGCCGCGCAGAGCACCGAGTGCACGCAGGCGGGCAAGCCGGCGATCACCGTCACGGCCACCGACTCCGACACGCAGAACCAGAACCAGCTGCGCACCGGCCGCGTCGCCGCGATCCTCAACGACCTGCCCAGCGCCGTCTACATCTCGCGAACCGCGGGTGACGGCAAGTTCTTCGAGGTCGTGCCGGGCGCGCCGATCGAGGGCGGGCCGTATGGCATCGGCTTCACCAAGACCAACACGAAGCTGCGCGACGCCGTGAAGCAGGCGCTGCAGGAGCTCGTCGCAGACGGCACGTACGGCAAGATCCTGCAGGCCTGGGGCGTGGAGCAGGGCGCGGTCAAGGAGGCGGCCGTCAATGGCGGGAGCTGACCAGCTGCCGATCGTCCGGCTGAAGCACTGGGGCCGCTGGGTTTCGGCGGTGGTCATCGTCGCCCTGCTCGTGCTGCTGGGGTTCGCGCTCGCGCAGGCCCAGATCGAGTGGGACTCGGTGCCCGACTTCGTGTTCTACCGCGTGATGGCCGTCGGGCTGCTCAACACCGTGGTGCTCGCGGTGATCTCGCAGGCCGTGGCCATCGTGCTCGGCATCCTGATCGCCCTGTTGCGCCGCAGCGCCAACCCGGTGGCGAAGTGGTTCGCGGCCGCGTACATCTGGCTCTTCCGCGGGCTTCCGGTGCTGCTGCAGATCCTCATTTGGTACAACCTCGCGCTGATCTTCCCGACGATCTCGATCCCGCTGCCCTTCGGCGGTTACCTCGTCCACGAGCAGACGAACGTGCTGATCAGCGCGTTCACCGCGGCGCTGCTCGGCTTGGCGCTCAACGAGAGTGCCTACATGGCCGAGATCGTGCGCGCGGGTCTGACCAGTGTGGACGTCGGGCAGACCGAGGCCGCGAAGTCCATCGGCATGACGCCGGGTGCGACGCTGCGGCGCGTGGTGCTGCCGCAGGCCATGCGCGTGATCATCCCGCCGACCGGCAACGACTTCATCAACATGCTCAAGGGCACGTCGATGGCGTCGGTGATCGGCGTGACCGAGCTGATCCACGCGGCCAACAACATCTCGTCCAACAACCTGCTGGTCATGGAAACGCTCATCGCGGCCGCGATCTGGTACATGGTCGTGGTGACGGTGGCCGGCGTCGGGCAGCACTACCTGGAACGCTCGTTCGGGGCCGCCGATCGCGGGCCCGCCGCGAGGGTGGGGAAGGCGTTGCGGGGGATGCCGCTGGTGAGGAGTGCCCGTGTCTGAGCCACTGCTGCGTGCTGTGGGGGTGCGCAAAAGCTTCTTCTCGGGGGGTCCAGGGGGGCTTGCCCCCCGGCGGGGGCCTGGGGGTTCGACCCCCAAAGAACACAGTGGGAACACCGAGGTGCTCAAGGGCATCGACCTCGAGGTGCGCCGGGGGCAGGTGGTGTGCTTGCTCGGGCCGTCGGGGGCGGGCAAGAGCACGTTCCTGCGCTGCCTCAACCACCTGGAGACGATCGACGCCGGACAGGTGTGGGTGGACGGCGAGCCGATCGGCTTCCGGCTGCGCGGCGGGAAGCTGTATGAACTGCGCGAAAAGGACGTCGCGCGCCAACGGCGGGACATCGGCATGGTGTTCCAGCGGTTCAACTTGTTCGGGCATCGGACGGCGCTGGAGAACGTGGTCGAGGGACCGGTGCGGGTGCTCGGGATGAACCCGTCGCGGGCCCGCGAGGAGGCCTTGGAGCTGTTGGACCGCGTGGGGCTGGCCCATCGCGCGGACGCGTACCCGGCGCAGCTTTCCGGCGGGCAGCAGCAGCGCGTGGCGATCGCGCGGTCGCTGGCGATGAAGCCGAAGCTGATGTTGTTCGACGAGCCGACGTCGGCGCTCGACCCGGAGCTGGTGGGGGAGGTGCTGGCGGTGATGGGTACGTTGGCGCGGGAGGGGATGACGATGGTGGTCGTGACGCACGAAATGGCCTTCGCCGCCGAGGCGGCCGACGAGGTGGTGTTCCTCGCCGACGGCGCGGTGGTCGAGACGGGCCCGCCCGAGACCGTGCTGAAGAACCCGGTGCAAGAGCGCACCCGCCAGTTCCTCGCGCGGGTCCTCTCGTGACGCGGATCTCGCCTCGGTACCTGCTGCAGTTCGACGAGCCCTCCGGCTACCTCGACTTCGCGCGGTTCGGGCCGCCGTCGCACGCCGTGCTCGACACCACGGCGAGCCTGCTGGAAGCGGCGACGAAGGCCGGACCGTCCACTGTGGACGAGCTGATGCGCCAGGAGACGCGCGCGAAGGCGGCCGCGGCGCGGCTGTGCGGGAGCGACACCGACCACACCGTGCTGCTGCCGCACACGAGCCTGGGGCTGTTCCAAGCGGCGTTCAACTCCCACGGCGAGGTGCTGGTCTCGGCCGGGGAGTTCCCGGCGAACACGTATCCGTGGGCACGTGCTGCCCAGGCCGGGCGGGTGCGGGTTCGCCGCTTGCCCGCCGGGTTTGTCACGCCTTCCCTGGTTGCCGATGCGCTGACGCCGGAGACGACGGTGGTGTCGGTGAGCGCCGTCGACTTCCGCACCGGCTACCGCGCCGACCTCGCCGCGTTGCGCGAGGTGGTGGGTGACCGGCTGCTGGTCGTCGACGGGATCCAGGGCTTCGGCGTGATCGAGGCGCCGTGGGAGGTCGCGGACGTGCTCGTGGTCGGCGGCCAGAAGTGGCTGCGCGCCGGCTGGGGCACGGGCTTCGCGGTGCTGTCCGACCGTGCGCTGGAGCGCATGGACCCGATCCTGTCCGGCTGGACGGGCGCGCGCGACCCCGGCCTGTTCGACGACGAGATCCACCCCGCCGACACGACCGCCGCGGGCTGGTCGATCTCGAACCTGAGTCCCATCACGTCCGGTGCCTTCGCGGCGGCTCTGGAGCTGGTGGAGGAGGCGGGCGTCGGGGCGATCGCCGGCCGGATCGGCGAACGCGTGGACGCCTTGGAGGAAGTGCTGCTGTCGCTGGGCGCTTCGGTCGTGTCCGCCGTGGACCGCCGGGCGGGGATCCTGGCCTTCGAGCTGCCCGGCCACCCGGCGGAACAGGTGGGTGCGGCTTTGTCGGCGGCCGGCATCGCGGCGACGGTCCGGCCGGAACACGTCCGCCTCTCGCCGCACGCGTCAACGCCGGTGTCCGCCACCGAGGTCGTCCGGTCCGCTTTGGACAGTCTCCTGCGCCCGCGTACCTCGGTGACTTTCCCGTCGGCGGTTTCGGGTGGTGCGACGCCCGCGTTGCTCACCGCCCTGATCCCCGCCGTCGACGGCCTGGCCGCCATGTTGGGCCCCGGCAACGAGGTCCTGCTCCACGACCTGTCCCGCCTGCCCGACTCCATCGTCGCCATCGCGGGCGACGTCACCGGCCGCACCGCCGGCGGGCCCATGACGGACCTCCTGCTCGGCCTCGTCCGCCGCGGCACCACGCAGGACCTGACCAACTACCGCACCCACGGCCCGGACGGCCGCGCGATCCGCTCGTCCACCCTCTTCCTCCGCGACGCCGACGGCGTGGCAGTCGGCTGCCTGTGCGTGAACAGCGAAACGTCACCATCCTCGGACGCGGCAGCCTCTCGGCCCGAGACCTTTCCGCCCGACGTCGACAGCTTGCAACGCTTCCTGGTCGACCGCGCCATCGGCAAGGCGGGCATCCCCGTGGACCTCATGAAGAAGCGCCACAAGGCCGCCGTCGTGCGCGAACTGGACGAGGCGGGGTTCTTCCTCATCAAGGACGCGGTGGACCACCTGGCCACCCACCTGGACGTGACCCGGTACACGATCTACAACTACCTGAATGAGATCAGAGCCTGAGTGAGGTGGGGTTCCCGGCGGGAACCCCACCCTCAGTTCAAGAATGCCTCCACCGCATCAGCCGCCGCCGGGATGCCGCCGTGGGCGTGGATTTCCGTGGACAACGACGACAGCCGCGCGGCCACCTCGGCGGAGCCCGCGACCTCGTCGACCGCCGAACGTAAGGAAGCAGCGGTCACCGACGAAGCCGGCAGGTGCCGACCGACGCCGAGCGTCTCCAGTTGCGCCGCGTTGCCGAACTGGTCGGCGGCCTGCGGGATGGCCACGGTGGGGACGCCGTACCACAGTGCTTCCGTGCAGCTGCCCATGCCGGCGTGTGTGATGAAGGCCGAGGATGCCGAAAGCACCGCCAGTTGGGGCACGCGGGAGTGCACCTCGAACGAAGGCGGCAGCGGGCCCAGGTCCGCAGCGGACACGAACGAGCCGATCGACATCACGACATGCCACGGTGAGTCGGCGAAAGCCTCCAGGCAAGCCCGGTAAACGGGTAGCTGGTCGGTGAACGCGGTGCCGAACGAAACCAGCAGCACCGGCTTCCCCGAATCAGGCGGGGTCCACGACTCCGCCAGTCGATCCGGCGACAGGCACGGTCCGACGAACCGGACGTGCGAGCCGACCCGGGAGGCGTGGGGCTGCATCGCCCGCGGAATGAGCGACAGCACCCGCGGTGGGTGGGACAGCCAGGTCCAAGCCTCCTCGGTCGCGCCGTTTTCCCGCAGCCACGCGGTCACCGTGCGGGCGTAGTCCACACCGGACGGTGAGGCCTTGATCGGGTCCATCACCGAACTCATGTCCTCGTCGTAGCCCTCCCATGCGACAAGCGTGGGCGACAGCTGCACGGCGGGCACCCCGTACCGGGTCCCGAGCAGGGGCGCGCCGAGGCCGCCGATGTCGTAGAGGAGCAGGTCGGGGCGATCGTCGTCGAACGTCGACAGCAGTTGCGGGTGCACGGCGATCGCCTCGTCCAGGAAGACGCGCATGGCGTCGGCCGGGTCGTCGGGCCACACGCCGGCCTCGCCGAGGGGCAGGAGGGTCGGGTGGGTCACGACGTGGGCGCCCGTGGGGGCGACCAGTGATTCGAGAGGCGAGCCCACCACGTAGCTCACCCGGTGCCCGCGCCGCACGAGTTCGGCGATGACGCCGAGAGACGGGTAGATGTGGCTCGGCGCGGTGGTACCGACCATCACGATGTGTTCGCGCATGAACGACTCCGTAAAAAGGGGAGGACGCGGCGCGCAAAGAAGACGGCCGCGAACGCGCGGCCGTGAAGAGTCACGCCGGGGCTAGAGCTGCCGGAAGCGCTGGAAGATCGTCATGGCGGCCACCGTAACGGCGACCCGGCGCGGGGACCAACCGAATTTCCGACGTCCATCTTTCGTAGGGACTATCGGGCAGAGCGCCGCGATCAACCGGCCGGGCGCGGCGAAGACGACTAACGTCTGGCGGACCCGACAGACGAGAACCCCGACAGAGAAGGAACTCCCGTGAGACGTGCTGTCTTCGCGGCAGTCGCCGTCGCGACGCTGGCCTCGCTGGTCACCGCGCCCGTCGCGTCAGCGGCGCCGGCCACCGCCCCCGCCGCCTACACCCCGCCGCCCGTGGCGTGGGGGCAGTGCGACAACGCCGGCCTCAAGGCGGCCGGCGCCGAGTGCGGTTTCGTGACCGTGCCCCTGGACTACAGCAAGCCGGGCGGCCAGAAGGCGCAGCTCGCCGTCAGCCGCATCAAGCACAAGACGCCGGACGCGCAGTACCAGGGCGTCATGCTCACCAACCCCGGTGGCCCAGGTGGCTCGGGCCTGACGCTTTCGCGCGTCGGCGCCAACGTGCCCAACCACGCGGGCGACGCGTACGACTGGATCGGCTTCGACCCGCGCGGCGTCGGCTCCAGCAAGCCCGCGCTTTCGTGCGACAACAGCTACACGAGCTTCGACCGGCCCTCCTACGTGCCGCTCACGCCGAGCCTCGAGAAAACGTGGCTCAACCGCGCCAAGGGCTACGCCGAGGACTGCGCCAAGAAGAACCCGAAGGCGCTGCTCGACAACCTGAAGACCACCGACTCGGTGCGCGACATGGACTCCATCCGCGCCGCCCTGGGTGCCGACAAGATCAACTTCTACGGCTACTCCTACGGCACCTACCTCGGCCAGGTCTACGGCACGATGTTCCCGCAGCGCGTCCGCCGCATGGTGCTCGACTCGACGGTGGACCCGCGCGACGTCTGGTACCAGGCGAACCTGAACCAGGATGTGGCGTTCGACCGCAACATCAACATCTGGTTCGGCTGGCTCGCCAAGTACGACAGCACCTACCACCTGGGCAAGACGCAGGCCTCGGTGAAGGCGACCGTCGACCGTGAGCTGGTCAAGCTCTCGCTCAAGCCCGCGGGCGGCCAGATCGGGCCCGACGAGCTGACCGACGTGATCCAGCAGGCCGGCTACTACCAGCTCACCTGGCTGGACGTGGCAGACGCCCTGTCGGCGATCGTCACGAAGAACGACCCGTCGCTGGTCAAGGCGCTGTTCGAGTCCGACAGCGACAACGGTTACGCCGTGTACCTCGGCGTGCAGTGCACCGACGTGCAGTGGCCGACCAACTGGAACCAGTGGCGCCTCGACAACTGGAAGACCTTCCTCAAGGCGCCGTATTTCACCTGGCAGAACGCCTGGTTCAACGCCCCCTGCGTGTACTGGCCCGCGAAGGCGAGCAAGCCTGTGCAGGTCGACGGCAAGGGCGTGCAGAGCGTGCTGATGATCGACGAGACGCTCGACGCGGCCACGCCGTTCGAGGGCAGCCTCGAGGTCCGCAGCCGCTTCCCGGGTGCGTCGCTGATCGCGGAGCCGGGTGGCACGAGCCACGCCATCACGCCGCGCGGCAACGCGTGCGTGGACACCAAGATCGCGGACTACCTGGCGACCGGCGCCCTGCCGGCCCGCAAGCCGGGCCGCACCGCCGACGTCGAGTGCGCGCCGCTGCCGCAGCCGCAACCGGCCCCGTCGGCGTCCGCGCAGGCGAAGGCCAAGGCGGACCCGATTCCGCTGCTGGGTCACCTCTGACCAGCTGAAACGCCAGTCGAAGCGCCGGGTGGGGCACTGTCCCCGCCCGGCGCTTCGTCGTTTCCAGGGCCCTCGAAAGACCTTGATGAACCAAGTTCGCGGCTCGTAGCACTTTTCATCGCAGCGAGGTTTGTGTTACAAAGTTCCCCAACAGGTTTGCAGCGCAAAGTCGATGGGGGACGGGATGAGTGAGGCGTTCAGTCTGAGAGGCCTGACGAAACGGTTCGGGCCGGTGCACGCCGTCGAGGAGCTGACCCTCGAGGTCAGCCGCGGCGAGGTCGTGGCGCTGCTCGGCCCCAACGGGGCCGGCAAGTCGACCACCATCGACATGCTGCTCGGGCTCACCCGGCCCGACGAGGGCGAGGTGCGGGTGTTCGGCGGCGACGCGCGGGCGGCCGTCGACGCCGGGCGCATGGCCGCGATGGTGCAGAACGGCTTCCTGCTGCGCGACACCACGCCGGCCGAGCTCGTCGCGCTGATGCGCTCGATGTACCGCAAGCCCCTGGCGGCCGGGGAGGTCTTCGAACGCGCCGGCATCACGGACTTCGCGAACCGCCGCTGCGGCAAGCTTTCCGGCGGCCAGCTGCAGCGGGTGCGCTACGCGCTGGCCCTGGCCGGCGACCCCGAGCTGCTGGTGCTCGACGAGCCGACCGCCGCCATGGACGTGGACGGCCGGCGCTCGTTCTGGGCCTCGATGCACGAGTTCAGCGCAGTCGGCCGCACGGTGCTGTTCGCCACGCACTACCTCGCCGAGGCCGAGGACTACGCCGACCGCGTGGTGCTCGTGCGCCACGGCCGCGTGGTCGCCGACGGCACGGTCGCCGAGGTCCGCGCCGCCGTCTCCGGACGCGTGCTGCGGGCCGTGGTGCCCGGTGCGAACGAGGCCGAACTGGCCGCACTCGCCGGGGTCACCACCGCGCGCATCCAGGGCGCCCGCGCGGAGCTGGCGTGCGCCGACTCCGACCTCGCGATCCGCGCGCTGCTCACCACGTTCCCGGACGCGAGCGACATCGAGATCACCGCCGTCGGTCTCGAAGAAGCGTTCCTCGCGCTGACCGGCGACCAGCACACCGACGAGCCGGAAGGAGCCCTGCGATGAACCTCGTCTACCTGCGCCTGGAGATCGTGCGCATCGTGCGCAGCCCGCAGTTCGCGCTGTTCACGATCGCCGTGCCGCTGGGCATGTTCCTGCTCTTCGGCGGCCTGTTCGGCGACTACGTCGGCCCGGACGGGGTCCGGGCGAGCACCACGACGATGATCAACATGGGTGCGTACGGCGCCTTGAGCGGCGCGTTGTTCACCGGCACGCGGGTGGCGACCGAACGCACCGACGGCTGGCAGCGCCAGCTGCGCCTCACCCCGATGCGCGCGCCGGACTACGTGTTCGTGAAGATCGCCTCCGCCATGGCGATGGCTTTGCCGGTGCTCCTGGTGATCTTCGTGGCCGGCGCCCTGCGCGGGGTCGAGCTCACGGCCACGCAGTGGGTGCTCACGGCGGTGGCGCTGTGGCTGGGCGCGTTGCCGTTCGCGGTGCTGGGCCTGCTGCTCGGGCTGTTCGGCAAGGGCGACACCGTCGGCGCGATGACCGGCGCGCTGATGCTGCCGCTCGGAGTGTTCGGCGGGTTGTGGATGCCACTGTCGATCATGCCCGGCTGGATGACCACGGTGGCGCACTTCTTCCCGACGTACTGGCTCGGCCGCGTCGGCACGATGCCGGTGGGCGGGGCGAGCGGGCTCGGTCTCGCCGTGGGCGTGCTGGCGGCGTGGCTGGTCGTGCCCGCACTGGTGGTGGTGCGCCGGTTCCGGTTGGACACGGCCAAGGTCAGTTAGTTCACGTGTTAACTTCCGTGCTGCATAGGGGTCAGCACGGTGGGAGGGCGAAACAAGGTGGATGACGACGAAGAGCAGCCGATGTCGGCGGCCGAGTCGCTGAACCTCATCGCCCGGCAGAACGAGCGGACGCGCCGGGAGCTGGGGGCCAGCCCGGCGCGTCTGCTCGGCGTCTGGGCCTTCACGTGGCTGGTCGGCTGGGGACTGGTGTACCTGGCCGACGACAGCCACGCGAGCCCGCTCATGCCCGGGTGGGTCGCGGGGATCGTGGTCGCGGTGCTGTTCGTGGCGGCCATCGCGTACTCGGCCTACTACGGCGGCCGCATCAGCCGCGGGATCCGCGGCCCGTCGCGCCGCACCGGCGCGATGTACGGCTGGAGCTGGATGATCTCGTTCGCCGCGCTGTCGCTGATCAACGTGCGCGTGATGAACCTGGGCGACCTCGACCCGCACACGATCTCGCTGCTGTGGTCGGGCACCTCACTGCTGCTCACGGGTGTGCTCTACCTGGCCGGCGGGATGCTGTGGCAGGACAAGCTGCAGTACGGTTTCGGCGCGTGGATCATCGTCTGCGGCGGCGCGAGCGTGCTCGTGGGCGTGCCCGGCAACTTCCTCGTGCTGTCCCTGGCCGGCGGTGGCGGGTTCCTCGTGGCATCGCTCGTGTACTTCGTCCGGGAACGGCGCTCCGGTCCGACGCGAGTGGCCGACCGGTGACCGAGGCGAGCCTGCCGGAGCTCGACCCGGTGATCCACGCCCAGGCCAGGCTGCGCGTCACCGTCGCGCTCGCCGGGCTGCACCACGGCGACCAGATCACCTTCCCGAGGCTGCAGCAGCTGCTCGACATGACGGCAGGCAACCTCTCCACGCACCTGCGCAAGCTCGAAGACGCCGAGTACGTGGAGATCACCAAGGCCTACGAGCACCGCACGCCCGTCACGCTCGTGAAGCTGACCGCCAAGGGCCGCGCGGCTTTCGAGTCCTACACGACGGCGTTGCACCGGCTGCTGGACGCCACCGGCGGGAGCTGACGTGACCCGCTGGGTCGTCCACCTCGACCTGGACGCCTTCTACGCCTCGGTCGAGCAGCTCACGCGCCCGACGCTGCGGGGCCGCGCGGTCGTCGTCGGCGGCACCGGGCCGCGTGGTGTCGTTGCCGGGGCGAGTTACGAATCCCGCGAGTACGGCGCGCGTTCGGCGATGCCGATGTCGCAGGCGCGGCGGCTGTTGCCGCCGGGTGCGGTCGTCCTGCCGCCGCGATTCCGGTTGTACGAGACCCTGAGCAAGCAGGTCTTCGACATCGTCGCGGACGTGGCGCCGGTGCTGGAGCGGATTTCGCTGGACGAGGCTTTCGCCGAGCCACCTTCGCTGGCCGGTGCGTCGGTGGACGAGGTGACGCGGTTCGCGGAGGACCTGCGGGCGCGGATTCGCGCGGAGACCGGGCTCACGGCGTCGATCGGGGCCGGCACGGGCAAACAGGTCGCGAAGATCGGCTCGGATCGGGCGAAGCCGGACGGGCTGCTCGTGGTGCCGCCGGGCACCGAACGGGAGTTTCTGGCGCCGTTGCCGGTGCGGGCGTTGTGGGGGATCGGTCCGGTCGCGGAGGCGAAGCTGCGCACCATCGGCGTGCTCACGTTGGGGGAGCTGGCGGCGTTGTCGGAGCCCGACGCGGCGGCGACGCTGGGCGGTGTGGTCGGGCGTGAGCTGCGCAAGCTCGCGGGCGGCACCGACGATCGGCCCGTGGCCGAGCGTGGGGAGGCCAAGCAGGTGAGCGCGGAGACGACGTTCGAAGTCGACATCGTGGACCTGGGCCGGCTGCGGGCGGAGGTGCGCAAGATCGCGGCGGGGGCGCATTCGCGGCTGGTGAAGGCGGGCCGGGTCGCGCGCACGGTCGTGGTGAAGCTGCGGCACACGGACATGAGCACGGTGACGCGGTCGGAAACCACGGCCTCGCCCACGGACGACCTCAACCAGCTCGCGGCCACCGCCGAGCGGCTGTTGCTGGATCCGCAGGAGTTCGGTGGCGTACGCCTGGCGGGGGTGGCGTTCAGCGGGCTTTCGGTGCCGCACCAGGACGCGTTGTTCACGCTCGCCGTACCGGCCGGGGCTTCGCCGGAGCCCGTCGTGGCGGTCGTACCGTCGCCCGGTGGGTCGGCGCCGGTGTCGTCGAGCGGCTGGCGCCCGGGCGACGACGTGGTGCACCCGGAGTTCGGCACCGGCTGGGTCCAGGGCGCGGGCCACGGCCGCGTGACCGTGCGCTTCGAGACACGCACGTCCGACCCGGGCGTGGCGCGCACGTTCGAGCAAACCGACCCGACTCTCACCCGAGGCGACCCCCAGGACTGTCTCAAGTAGACCGCCCACCCCAATGTGGCGTTGGTTGCGTTCAGCGCACCCAATGTGGCGTTCGGTGCGTTCAGCGCAACGAACGCCACATTGGGGTGCACATCAGCTGGCGGGCGGCAGAGCGCAACCCGGGGTGAGGTCGGCGACCTGCTGACCGGCCAGGAGGAACGCGCCCACACCGGCGGCCGAAGTGTCCGTGGCCTTGGCCGAACCCGGTCCGTCGGTCTTCGGCTGGACGTAGCCGACGAAGCCGTCGGTGTTCTCGGCCTTGGTGGACAAGGACTTCCACGCCCGATCGACCACCGGCTTGAACCAGCGGCTGTCGAGGACACCCGCGTTGACGCCCCACGCGAGGCCGTAGGTGATCAGCGACGTGCCGCTGCTCTCCGGGCCGCCGAAGGGGTTGAGCAGGTTGGCGTTCCAGAAGCCGTCCGGGCGCTGCAGCACGCTCAGCGTCGTCGCCATCTTCTTGAACACGCGCAGGTACTCCGGCCGCCGCGGGTCGTTCGCGGGCAGCACCTGCAGCACCTTCGTCAGGGCGGCCAGCGCCCAGCCGTTGCCCTGCGACCAGTACGACAGCGAGTGCGCGTCGGTGCGCCACAGGCCGGAGAACTCGTCGAACAGGCTCTTCTCCGTGTGCTGGAACAGCTTCTGCATCGCGGCGAGCGTCGGCTCCGAGGAGTCCATCACGCCGATGCGGGCGAACGAGGGCATCGCCATGTTCAGCGCGCTCACGTGGTCCCAGTAGTCCGTGTGCCCGGCCTGCACGTTCGCGACCTCGTCGGCCAGGCGCGAACGCAGGTCGGCGAGGATCGGCGGGTCGGGGTGGAAGTAGGTGTACAGGTCGAGGTACGCCTCACCCGCGGCCTCGTCCTCGGCCGCGAACGGCCGGCCCGCTGTCGTCGGCAGCAGGTAGTTGTTGGCCTCGCCCCACGGCAGGGTCTGGTGGTTGGACACGCCGGTGGTGCGGACCACGGCGAGGTTGCCCACGTGGAACGTCGCGTTCTGCCAGTCGGCCGGCGCGAGGTTCGTCCCGTGGGCGACCCAGTAGTCGCCGGCCTTCACCATCGCGTCGGCCACGGAGCACTGCGCGGCCGGCGCCGCCGGTGCCGCACTCGCCACGGCCGGCGCCAGCCCGCCGGCCGTCACCGCCGCCGCGAGCACGGCGAAACCGCGGATTCCCGGGAAACGCATGGGTGCGTCCTCCTCAAGCAGCTCATGGCGGCGGAGGCCATCGGTCGGTGGCCGGTCGATCACGGACTATGGTGTGGACCACTGGGCGTGTCAAGGTGCCGGTGAGCGGTACGCCGCAACGGTTTCCAGCAGCCGGCGCGTCGCGTTCTCGGCTCCGTCGGCGTTCTTCGCCAGCACCGTGGTGAGCACGCGCGAGTGCGCCACGAGCGTGCCCGTCGTCGGCTCGGGTGCGGCCCGCAGTGCGGCGACGACCGGCACCTGCAGCTGGGTGAGCAACGCGTTGCCCGCGGCTCGCACGAGGGCGGCGTGGAACAGCGTGTCGGCCTCGGTGAACGCCTCGGCGTCCTCGCGTTCCACGGCGTCGGTCATCAGCCCGTACGCCGCCGCCAGCGCGGAGAGCTCGTCCGGCGCCCGGTGCCGGGCCGCCAGCCGCGCGGCCTGCGGCTCCACGAGGTGGCGCAGCTCCATCAGATCGTGCAGCTGCCGCAGCGAATCCGGGCCGCCGACGCGCCAGCCGATCACGTCGGGGTCGATCGCGTCCCACGCCTCCGGTGGCTGCGGCCAGGTGCCGACGCGCGGTCGTGCGGCCACGAGCCCCTTCGACTCCAGGACCCGCAAGGCCTCCCGGACCACCGTCCGGGAGGCCTTGAAGCGGCGCCCGATGTCCTCGGGCACGATCGGCTGGCCCGTGGGCAGCGCCCCTTCGACGATCAGGCGGCCGAGCGCGTCGACGATGCGGGCGTGCAGGCCGGCCCCGTCAGCCCCGACGACTGAGCCCACGTCAGGCCGGAAGACCGACGCGGCGCTCCCCGCTGCGCAGCTGCTGCAGCACGACGGCGACCACGAGCAGCGCGCCGTGGGCCACGTTCTGCCAGAACTGGTTGATGCCCAGGCCCGACATGCCGTTGTCGAGCACGCCGAGGATGAACACCGCGAGCACCGTGGAGACGATGGATCCCTTGCCGCCCTTGAGCATCGTGCCGCCGAGCGCCGCACCCGTGACGGCCTGTAGCTCGAGGCCCTCGGAGCCGGACGTCGGCTGGCCGGAGCCGGTGCGCGCCGTGATCAGCACGCCCGCGATGGCCGCGACCACGCCGACGAGCGCGTAGACGCCGATGATGTAGCGGTTGATGTTGATGCCGGCCAGGCGCGCGGCCGTGTCGTTGCCGCCGATGGCGAACACGTTGCGGCCGATGTCGGTGTACTTCAGCAGGAAGTGCAGCACCGCCGCGACGATCAGGAACACCCACACCAGCGTCGGCAGCCCGAGCACGCTTCCCTTGGCCAGGAAGATGAACAGGTCGTCGGCGCCCGTGTAGCCCTGCGCCTTGCCGTCGGACACGACCTGCGCGATGCCCTTGTACGTGGCGAGCGTGGCCAGCGTGGCGACGACCGGGTTCACCCGGCCGAAGATGATGATCAGGCCGTTGACCAAACCGCACAGGATGCCGGTGCCGACCGCGGCGAGGATGCCGACGATCGAGCTGCCGGTCGACGTGAAGGCCATCGCCGAGATCACCGACGCGAGCCCGGCCATCGAGCCGACCGAGATGTCGAGCGCGCCGAGGATGATCACCAGCGTCTGCACCAGCGACAGCAGGCCCATGATGGTGATCGCGCTGCCGATGAGCAGCAGGTTGTTGGTGCGGAAGAAGTTGTCGTTCAGCGTCGAGAGCAGCACGACGAGCACCACGAGCGTGATGATCAGGCTGCTGTTCTGCACGCCGATGCCGTTGAGCACCTTGCGCGCGGTGGACACCCGGTGCGGGTCGGGCTGTTCGGTCGGCTGCTCCTGCGCGGGGCTGGGCCGGGTCGGGGTGCTCACGCCCCCACCTCCTGGATGTCTTCGGCGGCCGGCTCCGTCGCCGGGATGGCCAGGGTGAGTACGGCTTCTTCGGTCGCTTCGTCGCGGCTCACCTGGCCCGCGACGTGCCCGGCGCGCATCACGACGACGCGGTCGGCCAGCGCGAGCACCTCGGGCAGGTCGGACGAGATCACGAGCAGGGCGACGCCTTCGGCGGCGAGACCGTCGATGATGCGGTAGATCTCGGCCTTCGCGCCGACGTCGACGCCGCGAGTGGGCTCGTCGAGGATCAGCAGCTGCGGGCGGCGGGCGAGCCAGCGCGCGAGCACGGCCTTCTGCTGGTTGCCGCCGGAGAGCTTGCGCACCTCCTGCTCCATCGACGGCGTGCGCACGCGCAGCTCGCGGATGTACTCCGCCACGAGCTCACGCTCTTTCGCCCGCTTGATCACGCGGAAGCGGCGCAGGCGGTCGAGCACGGCGATGGAGACGTTGTCGCGCACCGAACGCTGCATCAGCAACGCGTCGGTCTTGCGTTCCTCGGGCGCGAACCCGATGCCCGCCTTCACGGCGTCACCGGGCGTGCGAGCCTTGAACGGTTTCCCGTCCAGCTCGAGGGTTCCCGAGCGCACGGGCAGGTCGCCGACGATCGCGCGCGCCAGCTCGGAGCGCCCGGCGCCGACGAGCCCGGCCAGGCACACGACCTCACCGGCGCGTACCTCGAACGAGACGTCGGTGACGTCGTCGGTGGTCACGTGGTTCAGGCGCAGCACGACCTCGCCGGTGTCAGCCGTCTCGCGCCGCTCCAGCGCGGAGAGGTCGCGGCCGATCATCATGCGCACCAGCTGGTTCTCGTCGGACTCCGCGGCCTGCTGCACGCCGACGAGCTTGCCGTCGCGCAGCACGGCCACGCGGTCGGCGAGCTGGAAGATCTCCTTCATGCGGTGCGACACGTAGACCACGGCCACGCCAGAGTCGCGCAGCCGGCGGATGAGCCGGAACAGCGCGTCGACCTCGTGCTCCGAGAGCGACGAGGTGGGCTCGTCGAAGGCGATCACGCGCGGCGGGGTGGCCGCGGTGAGCACCCGCAGGATCTCGACGAGCTGGCGCTGCGCGGCCGAGAGCTTGCTGCCGAGCGTGGCGGGGTCGAGCACGCCTTCGAAGCCGTACTCGACGAGCGCATCGTGCGTGCGCTGGTTGAGCGTGCGGCGGCTGAACACGCGGGCGCGAGAGGGCAGCTCGCCCACGAACACGTTCTCCGCCACCGAGACGTGCGGGATGATCTCCGGTTCCTGGTAGATCACGCGCACGCCCGCGGCCATCGCGGCGCGCGGGTTGTCGAACACCACCGGCTCGCCGTCGACCCGCAGCGTGCCGTCGCTGGGCTCGTGATCGCCCGAAAGCACGCGCAGCAGCGTCGACTTGCCGGCGCCGTTCTCGCCCATGAGCGCGAGCACCTCGCCGGAGTGGAACTCCAGCGTCACGTCGTCGAGCGCGGTGACGCCGGAGAAGCGCTTGCCGATGCCCTCGGCGATGAGCGCCGTGGAACTGGCCATGGTGAGCCTTCCTCAGCATTCCTCACAGGAGAGCCCGGGGGTGTCGCGTGTGGACACCCCCGGGCCGCGGTCGGGTCAGGTGCAGTTGACGCCGGCCGCCTTGAAGTTGTCCTTGTTCACCATCGTGGTCTTGGCGATCGTCTCGAGCGGCAGGTCCTTGCCGTTCTTGACCTTGTCGACGAGGACCTGGATCGCGCTCTTGCCGACCTCGGCGCCCGAGATGTAGAGCGAGGACTTGTTGCCGGTGTCCTTGCCCGCGGCCCAGTCCTTGCAGTCGAGGTAGGCGCCGAGGCCCACGCCGATGATGTCGTTCGCGCCGACACCGGAGTTGGCGAGCGCGGTGACGACACCGGTCTCGTTCTCGTCGTTGCAGCCCCACACGACCCAGTGCTTCACGCCCGGGTTGGAGCTGATCACGGCGCCGGCGCGGTTCTGCGCGTCGACGGGGGAGTTGTCGGTGCCGACGTTGATCACCTGGACCTGGGCGCCGGAGTCCTTGTCGAAGGCGGCCTTGGAGCCGTTGACGCGGTCGGTGCACACGGTGAGGTCCTGCTTGTAGGCGCTGATCACCTTGGTGTCGGCGGCGGACCAGCCGGCGGCCTTGAACAGCTTGGCGGCCTCCTGGCCGACCGAGGTGCCCATCTGCGTGCCGTTGAAGCCGACGAACGCGGCGGCCTTGCCGGTGCCGTCCTTGATCACGTCGTCCGACGCGATGATCGGGATGCCGGCGCTCTTGGCCTTGTCGATGACCTCCGGGCCGATGGCCTGGTCCGGTACCACGATGGCGACGCCGTTGGCGCCCTGTGCGACCGCGGCGTCGAGTTCGGTGATGGCCTTGTTGGCGTCCTGGCCGAGGTTCACGACCTTGAGGTCGACACCCAGCTCCTTCGCCTCCGCCTGGGCGCCCTGCGCCTGCTCCACGAAGTACTGCTGGTCACCCTGCTTCTGCAGGTAGTACAGCGTGATCTTGCCGTTCGTCGGCGCCTGCTGCGCGGGCGCGGCGGTGTCCTTGCCGGAGGAGCATCCGGCCAACACTGCACCGGCAATCAAACAACAACCAACAACGCTCCAGGTGCGTGACCTGTGCGGGTATGTGGACATCGAGTGCTCCCATGGGGGCCGAGGACGACTGTTGCGTGGGCGTGAACTCCGCGTGACTCGTATTACAAGACACTTGATCGGGTGACGTCAACCACGGGATCTGCCGCAGTTAGCGGATGGATACCTACGGAGAGTGATTTTCCGTCTGGTGGTTGGCGGCTAATTATCGTATTTTTTCCCGGCTGACCAGGGTTTGTTGCTCCGCGCTGATCGTGCTGCTGTTTCGGTTGCTGGTGGGTTTTCTTGTTGACTTGGGTTCGATTACGGTCCGTTATGGCAGGCGTTGAGTCTTGTCCGGTCGACATGCGGCAGGATGTGGCCCGCAGCTGGACAAAGGGGGCGAACATGACGCACATCCGCCGCTCGATCGTGGGATGGGCCGGTGCCGTGCTGGTACTGGCGGGATGCAGCGGGGCTCCGCAGGCCGCTTTGCCCGCTTCCGCTCCTTCGGCCCCTGCCGGCTTGCCTTCGGCCACGCCCGCGTCGTTCACGGTCGTGGCCACCGGCGACGTGCTGATCCACCCCGCGCTCACCGACCAGGCGGACGCCGATGGTGGCGGCGAGATCGACTACCGCCAGATCCTCGCGGGCGTGAAGCCGCTCGTGTCGGGCGCCGATCTGGCCATCTGCCACCTCGAGACGCCGCTCGCGCCCAAGGGCGGGCCGTACACGGGATATCCGTCGTTCAGCGCGCCGCCCGAGATCGCCGACGCCATCAAGGACACCGGCTACGACACCTGCTCCACGGCTTCGAACCACACCCTGGACAAGGGCGCGGCCGGCATCACGCGGACGCTGGACAAGCTGGACGAGGTGGGCCTCAAGCACACCGGTTCGGCGCGCTCGGCCGCCGAGGCTGACAAGCCGCTGATCCTCGACGTCCACGGTGTCAAGGTTGCGCAGCTGTCGTTCGCCTTCGGCTTCAACGGCATCAAGGTTCCCGCCGGCAAACCCTGGCTGGCCAACCAGATCGACGCCGACGACATCCTCGCGGCGGCCCACGCCGCCCGCGCGGCCGGCGCGGAGGTCGTGATCGCCAGCCTCCACTGGGGGATCGAGTACCAGCACTCGGTGACGGACGACCAGGCTTCGTTGGCCAAGGAGCTACTGGCTTCCCCGGACATCGACCTGATCGTCGGCCACCACGCCCACGTGGTCCAGCCCTTCGAGAAGGTCGAGGGCAAGTGGGTCGCCTACGGCCTCGGCAACGAAATCGCCCGCCACGACGACCCCCGCGGCTCCACCGAGGAAGGCACGGCCGCGCGCTTCACCTTCACTCAGACGGACGGCCACTGGGCTGTTTCCAAGGCGGAGTACATCCCGACCCTGATCGACCTCGGCCCGCCGATCCGCCTGCGCGACTTGAGCTCTGCGCCGCCGAGCGCTCGGGGCACGGAGGCGCTGTCGAACACCGACGAGGTGATCTTGTCCCGCGGTGCTGCCGACGACGGGCTGACTCGGCCGGGGAAGTGAGCAGCCCGCCTGCGTGACCTGATGGTGTACCCGCGTGCCATGCGCGGCGCCGAGGCGTTGGCGAAAGCGACAAGGCCATGTCGTCCGAAGGTGCCGATCGCGACGGGCTGACTCGGCTGGGTAGGTGAGCGATTCTCAGTCGAGGGGCTGGGAAAGTGTGGCCTTGAGCCGGAGCGCCGCGTCGTCGACCAGGACCTCGGCGCGGTCGTCCAGCAATGCCTGCATGGTCTTGGCCGCGACCTCGGCCGGCCCGATCTTCGGGACGTCCAGCCATGCGGCGCCGTCGGTGTCCACGTAGCCGGCGTGCACGCCCACCACGAGCGTGCCCTGGTCGCGCAGGCCTTCGCGCGGCGCGTCGGTCAGCGACCATTGGGCCGCCTTCGACGCGGAATAGGCGACGGTTCTCGCGTTTCCCTTCCAGGAGGCCACGGAGAGCATGTTGACCAGCGCAGCACCTGGATACAGATTTGCAATTCAGACGTGCTGCAACGGCTCGGCAGCGCACGGGAACGGCGCGCTCGTGTCCTGGGGGAGGGACACGAGCGCGCCAGGTCGGTCACCGCGGCTCAGTGGTCCCGGCGGGTGATGTGGTGGGCGAGCAACGTGAGTTCCGCCGCGGGACGCGGCGCCGGCGTCGTGGCGGCCAGCGAAGCCAACGCCGAAGCCAGCAACCGCGCAGCCTCCGAAGAGCTCCACGAACGCCCACCCGCCGAGTCGACCAAAACGGCCGCCTGGGCCAGCTCCCCAGCCGACAGCGGAGCCTCCTGCCGATACAACTCGGCCAGCTCCCGGCCGGCCGGGGTCTCCGAGGCCAAAGCCGCCACCACCGGCAGCGACTTCTTCCGGTTCTGCAGATCCGAGTAAACCGGCTTCCCCGTCACGGCCGGGTCGCCCCAGATGCCGAGGAGGTCGTCGACGTGCTGGAACGCCAGGCCGAGCGAGCGGCCGAACGCGCCGAGCGCCGAGACGTGCGTGCCGCGGCCGCCGACGACCAGCACGCCCAAGGTGCAGGCGGCACCCAGAAGTGCGCCGGTCTTGCCCTCGGCCATGCGGATGCAGGAGGACCGATCCACGGACGCTCGTCGTTCGAAGGCCAAGTCCTCGTTCTGGCCGTGCAACAGGTCCAGCACCGCCGTGCTCAGGACACGAGCAGCGGCGGGACCGTCCGTGGCCAGGACGTCGAAGGCCAACGTCAGCAACGCATCGCCCGCGAGGATGGCCGGGCTGGTGCCGAACACGGTCCACGCGGTCGCCCGGTGGCGGCGGGTTTCGTCGCCGTCCATGACGTCGTCGTGGAGCAGCGAGAAGTTGTGCACCAGCTCCACCGCCACGGCGGCGGCGATCGCGTCGGCCGGATCGCCGCCGGCCGCCTCGGCGGACAGCAGCACCAACGCCGGCCGCAGGGCCTTGCCGGCCGGCACGGCCGACTCGGCGCCCGACGCGTCCCACCAGCCGAAGTGGTAGCCGGCGATGCGGCGCATCGAATCGGGCAGCCGGTCGACCGCCGCGCGCATCGCCGGTTCCCACAGGTCCCGGCTCCACGCCAGCACCTCCGGCACCGTCCGCGCCCGGGCGTCCACTGTGGTCATACATCGCCTCCGAAAAACAAGCTCAGCGCCCGATCTCGACGTCGTCGAGCACTCCCAGCGCGTCTGGCACCAGCACCGCGGCCGAGTGGTACGCACTGACCAAGTAGGACGTCACGGCCCGGTCGCTGATGCCCATGAACCGCACGTTCAGCCCCGGCTGGTACTCGTCCGGCAACGCCGCCGGGCGCAGCCCGATCACGCCCGCTTCCTCCTCGCCAGTACGCATGACGAGGATCGAGGTGGTGCCCTGCGGCGAGATCGGGATCTTGTCGCACGGCAGCAGCGGCACCCCGCGCCACGTCGTGACCCGGCGTCCGTCGAGCATCGAGTTCGCCGGGTAGAGGCCTCGCGCCGTGCACTCGCGTCCGAACGCGGCGATTGCCTTGGGGTGCGCCAGGAAGAAGCGCGACTTGCGCCGGCGGCACAGCAGCTCGTCGAGGTCGTCGGGCGTTGGCGGGCCGCTGCGCGTGGTCACGCGCTGGCCGAGGTCTGCGTTGTGCAGCAGCCCGAAGTCCGTGCTGTTCACCAGCTCGTGCTCCTGCCGCTCCCGCAACGCCTCCACGGTGAGCCGCAGCTGCTGCTCCAGCTGGTTCATCGGCTGGTTGTAGAGGTCGGTCACGCGGTTGTGCGTGTGCAGGATCGTCTGCGCGACCGCGAGCTCGTACTCCCGCGGCGCCGGGTCGTAGTCGACGTACGTGCCCGGCAGCGCGACCTCGCCGTCGTGCCCGGCGGACAGGTCGATGCTCGCCTCGCCGGCCTTGTTGTGCTCGCGGCCCGGGGTCGCCAGCACGTCACTGATGTGCGAGCGCAGGCTTTCGACGCGACCGTTGAGCCGCGCGAACGCCTCCGCCGGCAGCGCCAGCACGATGCACCGCGTGGCCGCCTTGGCGGTGAAGGTCCAGTTCCCCGCGGAGCCGCCCAGCAGTTCGGCGCCGAAGTGGTCGCCCGCGGTGAGCGTGCCGAGGTGCGCCTCCTCGCCGTAGGAACCGGGCGCGGTGCGCGAAACCTTGCCGAACGCCAGCAGCACCACCGAATCGAGCGGCGAACCCGCCGTCACGATGGTGTCGCCCGGCTCGTACTCGCGCTGCTCGAAGCGCTCGGCCAACGCCGACAAGGCGTCGGCGTCGGCGAACCCGCGCAGCAGCGGCAGTTCCGCCAGCTCCGCGGGGACCACCTGCACCCGCGCGCCGTTGTTGAAGAAGCTCACCCGGCCGTCGCCGACGGTGTAGGTCAGCCGGCGGTTCACGCGGTACGAACCGGCAGGCACCTCCACCCACGGCAGCTGCGACAGCAGCCAGCGCGGGGTGATGCCGCGCATCTGCGGCAGCGACTTGGTGGTGGTCGCCAGGGTCCGGGCCGCGCGCGTGGAAAGGGAAAGCGGCGGCTCTTCGGTCACGGTCATGTGGTTCCTCGCTTGGTGGGCTCAGCTTCTCCAGGGCGCTGGGACGCGGGTCTCGGCACGATCCGCAGCGCGCTCGTGCCCAGGCCCGTCGGCCCGAACGCCGACGGGGGCAGCGGCGCCGGCCCGGGCCGCACGGGGGCGGCCTCGGGCGGGCGCGGCGGGGTGGCGGGCGCGGCCATGCTCAGTCACCGCGCCCGATCTCGGCGTTCTCCAGCACGGCCAGCGCGTCGGGCACCAGCACGGCGGCGGAGTAGTAGGCGCTGACCAGGTACGACATGATCGCCTGCTCGCTGATGCCCATGAATCGCACGTTCAGGCCCGGCTGGTACTCGTCGGGCAGCCCGGTCTGGTGCAGACCGACGACACCCTGCGACTGCTCGCCCGTGCGCAGCAGCAACACGGAGCTGGTGCGCGTCTCGGTGACCGGGATCTTGTTGCACGGCAACACGGGCACGCCGCGCCACGCCGGCACCTGGTGCCCGCCGAGGTCCACCGCGTCGGGGTACACACCGCGGCGGCTGCACTCGCGGCCGAACGCCGCGATCGTCTTCGGGTGCGCCAGAAAGACCGCGGGGTCCTTCCACACGAGGGAAAGCAAGTCGTCGAAGTCGTCCGGCGTGGGCGGGCCGGTGCGGGTGGACACGCGCTGGGAGTAGTCCGCGTTGTGCAGCAGGCCGAAGTCGCGGTTGTTGACCAGCTCGTGTTCCTGTCGTTCGCGCAGGGCCTCGACCGTGAGCCGCAGCTGCTGCTCGATCTGGTTCATCGGCTGGTTGTAGAGGTCGGCGACGCGGCTGTGCACGCGCAGCACGGTCTGCGCCACGCTCAGCTCGTACTCGCGCGGCGAGCTGTCGTAGTCCACGAACGTGCCAGGCAGCTGCGGTTCGCCGTCGTGACCGGACGCGACGTCGATCACCGCCTCGCCGTGGTCGTTGGCCGGGCCGGCCGAACCGGCGGCGACGGCGTCGAGGTGCTCGCGCAGCGCGTCGGAGCGGTCGAGCACGCCCTGGAACTCGCTGCGGGACAAGGAAAGAACGGTGCACGCGGTCACGGCTTTGGCCGTGTACTCCCAGATCCCGTCGGCGTTGGTGAGCACGGTGTCGCCGAAGTAGTCGCCGTCGGCGAGTGTGCCGAGCACCGTCTGGTCGCCGTACGCGCCGGTGCCGACCTTGCTGATCTTGCCGTGCGCCACGAGGAAGACCTGGTCGGCCTGGTGGCCGAACTCCACGAGCGCGTCGCCGGGGGAGAACTCGTGCTGCACGAACCGGCCGGCCAGTTCGATGAGCACCTCTTCGTCGTCGAAACCGCGCAGCGCCGGCAGTTCACCCAGCTCCGGCGGGATCACGCGGACCTCGGCGCCGGTGGTGGTGAACGTGACGCGGCCGTCGCCCACCGCGTAGCTCAGCCGGCGGTTCACGCGGTACGCGCCGCCCGAGACCTCCACCCACGGCAGCACTTTGAGCAGCCACCGCGTGGTGATGCCCTGCATCTGCGGAACAGACTTGGTCGTCGTCGCGAGCGTGCGGGCCGCGGCCCGGCCCAGGCTCAGTTGCGGTTGTTCCTGATTCGCGGAGTCCACGGGGTCCGTGACGGTCACAGCGAAAACCACCTATCGTCGGATTTCGGGCGTGTGAGAAAGTTTCCAGCACGAATTGGAGTTCGTTATCCTGCTGCAATTCATTCGGGTCGGCACCGCGGAATCAACATAGCAAGCCGGCCTCACTCGACAATCCCACGATCGGGTAACCGGGTCGGTTCACCTGTTTGCCAGAACGGGTAATCGGACATTCCAGTTGCTGTTGTCGGCGCGCCAGTTTTAGACGATCTTCGTCGGCGCCGCGTTCGTCACACTCGGTCGACAGGACTCACCCGGACGGGAAGTTCGACCGAAGATCGCCGGTGTACCCCAGGTGAACGGGCGTATCCAGAGCAGGTGTTCCAACATTCAACTGCTCCGTTCCAGTGATCATCGGGGGCTTCGCAGGGCCACTCGAATGAACCGAACTGCCGCTTCTTGTCGCTCGGGAATCAGATGACTAACTTGAGCGGGCCCACTTCCGGGAATTCGTCGAACAATGGCGGATCCAGTGGTCTGCGAGTTGAAAGGGGCCGGATGAACGTCTACCTGACCGGGATCTTCTGGGTGGTCGGAGCGGCCGTGGTCGGCGGCGGTATCGGCTATCTGGTGAGGCGGTTCGGCTGGGATGAAGGTCGTCGTGACAACAACGATGCGGCCGGTCAGGTGTTCACCATTGTCGGCGGTCTCCACGCGGTGCTCGTGGCGTTCGTGCTGATCTCGCTCTTCGACGCGGTGGGGACCGCGCGCGACGGCTCCTACACCGAGGCAGACAGCCTTGTCTCCATGACCTGGGCCGCCGAAGCGCTGCCGGGCGACACCGGCCAACGCGTGCAGCAGCTCGCCACCGCGTACGCCAGTACTGTGCAGCACCAGGAATGGCCGCGCCTGGCCGACGGCGGCACGGTCCCCGACACCGGTTGGACGCAGCTCGACCAGCTGCGCCGCACCATCGCCGGCGCGCAGGCGAGCAGCGACTGGGAGAACGACCGCAAGACCGAGGCCGCCAACGACCTGTGGCAGGTCTACCAGGCCAGACAGGCGCGTCTCACCGACGCCGCCTCGAGCGGTGTCGGTTCCGTGGTGTGGTTCGCGTTGATTTTCGGCAGCCTGATTTCCGTGCTGCTGCCCAACCTCTTCGGCGGCACGCGCATGGCGGCGCACCTCGTGATCGTGTCGACGCTGGCCGGCACGATCGCACTGCTGCTCTACGCGATCTTCCAGCTGCAGAACCCGTTCGCCGGCGGCGCGAGCATCCAACCCGACGCGTTCAGCTCGGCACTGGCGCGACTGGGCTGAGGGCCGTGCGCATTCCCCGTTTCCTCCCGGTGGCGGCCGCCGTGGCGGCCGTGTCGGCGCTGCTCGTGGCGTCGGGGTGGCTCGAATCACCCGGCCGGACGCACCCGGCCGCGCCGGCGACCTGCCCGGTTCTCCAGGTGGAGAGCCAGAACTCGCACTCGTCGTCATTCGTCCGGCTCACATTGCCGACGGGGCAGCGGCAGTCGCTCGGCAACCCCGGCTACACGATCAACGCGATGGCCTACTCCGCCTCGCAAGGTGTGGTCTACGGCGTGGCCGACGGCCCGGCCTCGGGTCACTTCCACGACGGCGCCCACGCGGTGCGGATCGACGGCTCGGGTCACGTCACCGACCTCGGCGGCGTGTTCCGCGCCGGCGCGGAACACGGCATCTGGAGCTGGGCGACCGGTTCCACGGGTGGCGCGATGGCCGGCAACTCGTGGTACCTGCTGCACGCCAACAGTCTGTACACAGTGGACGTCGACCCGGCCAGTCCCCACTACCTCGACGTGGTCGCGCACCTGCAGCTGCGGCCGATCGTCCTGTCCGCCGGCGTCGACGACTTCGCCTACAGCCCGTCGGACGGCTTGCTCTACGGCGTCTCGGTCACGGCCGCGGGTCACGGCTCGGTGGTCACGATCAACCCGCGCGACGGCCGCGTCGCCACCGTGCCGGGCTTGAAGTTCCCCCTCGCCACGGCGTACGGCTCGGTCGTGTTCGGTCCGGACGGTGCCCTCTACGCGACGGCGAACCGCATCGGCCACCGCAGCGTGACCTATCGCCTGCCGCGCGACGGCTCCGGAGGGGCGCAAGAGATCAGCACCGGGCCCGAGCTCTACACCTCCGACGCGGCCGGGTGTCTCGCCGGGGCAACGGCACCGCCCCCGCCGCCCCCACCTCCACCGCCTCCGCCGTCCCCGCGACTGGATCCCCCACCGTCGTCGAACTCGGTGAAACCTTCGCAGACGGCGGAAGACCCACCGCCGCCCGTGCCGGCGGAGCAGCCACCGGCGGTGCCCCAGCCGCCGAACGCGACTTCGCCCGCCCCGATCGTTGCCTCGACTTCGGTCGCGCCACCGACGAAATTCCGTCCCGTCGCGACACCGCAGCCGGTGGCCGACGCCGGCCACCGCGTGGAGAAACAACGCAGGTGGAGCGTCGCCGTGCTGGTTCTCGTGATCGGTGGTGGCGCGGCGGCGGCGCATGTGAGACGAGGCCGTTAACGCGGGCGTCGCCTCGAAGACGGCGGTTGTCCAACTCCGTTAACCAGACTCCTCCTCCGGTGTCGTGTGACGCCGGAAGAGGAGAAAACGGATGAAGCGCGTGAGAATCGGGGTCGCCGCGGGGATCCTCGCCGTGGGGCTGCTGGCCACCGGCACGGCGTCGGCGCACGGAGGCGACGGGCACGCCGCGTTCGCCGCCCGCGACGACCACTACGGGACGCGAGCCGGCCGGGCACTGCAGGTGCACGGCGACGGGGTGCTCGGCAACGACAGCAGTGGTGACGCGAGCGGCGCCATCGTGCGCCACACCGCGCCGGCGCACGGGTCGCTGACGCTGGACCCCAGTGGGTCGTTCAGCTACACGCCCGCGCCGGGCTTCCACGGCCGCGACACCTTCACGTACTCCGTGTCGGACGCGGTGCAGCTCTACCCGACGTCTCTGCCGCCGCTCGCGACCATCGGCGGCGTGAAGCTCACCGGTGGTGCCTACGGCTCCGCGCTCACGCCGGTGCCGGGGTCACGCGACGAGTTCTACGGCCTCACCGACCGCGGCCCGAACGTCGACGCGTCGGACGGGTCCAAGGTGGAGCCGCTGCCCGCGTTCGACCCGGCCATCGGCAAGTTCCGCCTCAAGGACGGCAAGGCCGTGCTCGAGAAGCGGATTCCGTTGCGCGCCAAGGACGGTTCGCCGTACAACGGGCAGGTCAGCACGGCGGCCGACACCGGCGAGACGATCGTGGGCCTCGACGGAAAGCCGTTGCCGGCCACTCCCAACGGGTACGACTCAGAGGGCCTCGTCGCCGAACGCGACGGCACGTTCTGGGTGTCCGATGAGTACGGTCCCTTCATCACCCACTTCCGCGCCGACGGCCGCGCGATCGAGCGGCTCTCGCCGTTCGACGGCTCGCTGCCGAAGGAGCTGAAGTACCGCGTGCCCAACAAGGGCATGGAAGGCCTCGCGCTCACGCCGGACGGCAAGACGCTCGTGGGCATCATGCAGTCGGCCCTGCAGCAGCCGGACCTCACGAAGAAGCCCGGCAACGTGACCACGCTGCGGATCGTCACGGTCGACCTGCGCACGCACGCGACGCACGAGTACCTGTACCTGCTGCAGGACCCGGACGACACGGGCACGGCCGTCAGCGAGATCACCGCGCTCTCGTCGACGAAGTTCCTCGTGGACGAGCGCGACGGCAACTTCGAGCCCGGTGCGTTCAAGAAGATCTACGAGATCGACCTGAGCGGCGCGACCGACGTCGGGCCGAAGGCGAAGGTGGCCGGTGCCGCCTACGACTCCGCCAAGGGCGGGCTGCTCGTGGGTGACGCGCAGTCGAGCATCGACGCCTACGTCGGCAAGGACACCACCGAAGAGGCCACCGCGGACCTCGCCGAGGTGGGCATCACGCCGGTGGCGAAGAAGCTCTATGTCGACCTCGGCGCGCTGGTGACCGGGTTCGACCCGACCGGCGGCTTCTTCGGCCACGACAAGGTGGAAGGCGTCGCGACCACCGACGGCGGCCGCACCCTCGTGGTCAGCAACGACAATGACTTCGGCATCGACGGCCTCTCGAACACCGCGCCGCCGTACGCGCTCCACGCCAAGACGCTGCCCAACGGTCAGCAGGACGACGGGGAGTACCTGAAGATCGACACGACGAAGCTGCCCGCCCGCGTCACCACGGCGACGGTCACCATCGACGTGCGCTGAGTTTCTGTTTCACAGCAAGGCACTGTTTTGTTATAAGGCACTGGTTTGTAAGCGAGGACTGCGGCCGGGGCTCCGTCAACGGGGCTCCGGCCGTCAGTATTTGAACTGGTCCACGTTGTCCTGGGTGATCAGCAGCGGGTCGCCGAGCAGCATGGTCTTCGAGCGCGCGTCGTACTTCACCGCGGGCAGTTCGAGGCTCACGTTGTTGCTGGGGCCGAAAGAGCGACCCTCCACCAGCTGTTCCGCCGCCCAGGCGGTGAGGTAGCCCAGCGATTCGACGTTCCACAGCACGGACATCGAGCAGGAACCGTCGAGCAGGTACGGCTTCATCGTCTGCGGCGTGCCCGTGCCGACGGTGTAGACGCGGCCGATCTTCTGCTGATCCCGCACCGCTTGCGCGACGCCGGGAGCCGACGTGGTGCACTCGCCGATCAGGCCCGTGAGGTCGGGGTGGCGGTCTAGGACCTGCTTCGCGAGCTCGGTCGCCGTGGTCGTGTCCTCGCCGGCGTAGACGGTCTCCACGAGCTGCGCCTTCGGGTAGCGCTGGGCCACGTAGGCCCGCTCGACGGAGATCCACGCGTTGAGGTTCGCGGCGGTCCGCCCGCACGAGACGATGGCGAACTTGCCGCTGCCGCCCGTTTTCGCCATCAGCGCGTCGACGAGCGCGGTGCCGACGCCTTCGGGGGAAGCCTGGTTCACGAACACCTCGCGCTGCGTTTCCGGCGCGTCGGTGTCGGTGGTGAGCACGTGGACGCCCTTGGCGCGGGCGTCGGCGATCGCGGGCGCGAGCGCGCGGGGATCGTTGGGCGCCACGGCGATCACGTCGACGTGCTGGGCGACGAGGTCGTGCAGGATGGCGGTCTGGGCCGCCGGGTCGACCGTCGCGGGGCCGCGCGTGATCCACTGCGCGCCGAGCTGCTTCGCTGCTTCCAGGCCGCCCGCGTTCATGGCGTCGAAGTACGCGATGCCCGCGACCTTCGGCACGAAGGCGATCCGGACCGGGGCTTCGTCGCCGTCGGCCGTCGGCGTCCGGAGCGCGGAGGAACAGCTGCCGAGCCCCACCACCGCGCTGAGCAGCAGCGCGACGCCCAGGAAGAGCGTCTTGGACGGCCCTCGCATCCCCACCATTCCTTCTGTTCACGGTCTGCGCACCGTCGGCGACCTGGAGTGAACGTAAGGGAGCGTGCTCACAGGGGTCAACCGGTCGTGTGCAAAGGGTTACGGAAGTGAGTTCAACGGTGATCTTGGAAGCACCTGGTACCCGTTTGGGGTATGTGGCTACCCTGGGGGCGATGACTCGACCGCCCCGTGGGTTCCTGCTTCCGGCCCCGGCGCGCTGGCTGTTGCTCGGCGCGCTGGTCTTCGGCGTGCTCGCGATGCACCACATTCCGGCGCCGCACGGTGTTGGGATGGGCGGTGGTGAGATGAGCGGGATGCCGTCGGTGTCCGTTGCGCACTCGGCGATGGACGCGCCCGCGGTGGCGATGGTTCCGGTGCCCGTGGCTTCGACGTCGGCGGATCCGGTTGCCGCGCCGCCCGCGAGCGATGGCGGCCACGTGATGCTGCACCTGTGCCTCGCCGTGCTGCTGGCCGCGGCGGGGTTGTTGCTCGCACTGGCCTTGCTGTGCCGGCGTCGCGAGGGTGCGGTGTCGGGGCCGGTCGAACGCAGGTCCGCCGGGTTTGCCCGGGCGCCGCCTTCACGAACGGGTCGAGAACGCCTCACCGCCTCCTGCGTACTGCGGATCTGATCGGGCACGAGCTCCAGCGTGTCCGAACCCCGTCGTATCCAGTGAGGAAAGAAAACGTCATGAATCGCAAGTTCCTGGCGGGCATCGCGGCGCCCGCGATCGCCGCCGTGCTCGTCGGCTGCTCGTCGCAGACCGCCGCCCCGCCCGCTGATCACAACGCCGCGGACGTCACGTTCGCGCAGGACATGGTCCCGCACCACCGTCAGGCCGTGGAGATGTCCGGGCCCGTGCCGCAGCACACCGGCGACCAGCGTGTGATCACGCTGGCAAAGCAGATCCAGCAGGCTCAGCAGCCCGAGATCGACCAGCTCACGGCGTGGTTGAAGGCCTGGGGCGCACCGACGCCTACACCGATGGGCGGCATGGATCACGGTCAGATGCCCGGCATGGTCGACACCGCCGGCCTCGACCAGCTGCGCGACGCGGCCTACGACCGCAAGTGGCTCGAGTTGATGATCCAGCACCACAGCGGTGCCGTCGCGATGGCGCGCACCGAGCTGGCCCAGGGGAGCAGTGCGGACGCGAAGGCCATGGCCCAGCGGATCGTCGACACCCAGGAGGCCGAGATCACCACGATGAAGTCGCTCCTCGGCGGCTGACCGTGACAGTGACATTCCCCAGCGTTGAGATACCCTAAGGGGGTATAGTGGGCGACATGACTGACCACCAGCATGGCGCGTCCTGGTCCACCGCGATCCAGGCGACGCTGCACTGCCTCACCGGCTGTGCCATCGGTGAGGTGCTCGGCATGGTTCTCGGCACCGCGTTCGGGCTGCCCAACGCGGCCACCGTGGTGCTCTCGATCGTGCTCGCGTTCGTCTTCGGCTACGGCCTGACCATGCGCGGTGTCCTGAAGTCGGGCTTGAGCCTCTCCGCGGCGTTCAAGGTCGCGCTGGCCGCCGACACCGTGTCGATCGCGGTGATGGAGATCGTCGACAACCTCGTGATCGTCGTGGTCCCGGGCGCGATGGACGCGGGCCTGGCGTCGGCGCTGTTCTGGCTCTCGCTGTTGTTCTCGCTCATCGTCGCCTTCGTGATCACGGTGCCGGTGAACAAGTGGATGATCGGCCGAGGCAAGGGGCACGCCGTGGTTCACGCGCACCACCACCACTGAGTGGTCCGGACCGGAGTGAGCACGTGGTTCACTCCGGTCCGGAGCGTGGAATAGCGAGTTCACATCCATGAACAATTCACAACCGTGAAAGCACGCTTTGGTGGGTGTACAAGCACATGACGGTCGTGTACGGTGCCGATTATTACTAATCCGACCACAGTCACGGCCGAATGGCTTCGTGGCAACAGTTGCGTGCCGTGTGGGGGGCGGCCTACTTTTGGCCGGATTAGTAAACTGCAGGCGGCCTTCTCGTGAGGCATTTCCCCATTGGCGTTTTCCACGACTGTGAAATGGCGGGCAATCGTGAGCGTTTCCCGGCGTACCCTGCTGACCACCGCGGCCGGTGCCGCCGTGGCGGCGACCGCGACCAGCACCGTTCCGGCAGCGGCTTCCGAGCGAGGGGCTTCGGAGCAGGGAGTGTCCGACATCGCGAGCAAGGAGAAGGTGTTCCGCTCAGCGGCAGACTATGCGGTGAAGAAGCTGCGCGCCGTCGCGCCGGGTGTCACCTCGTTTCCCACCGGGACCAAGTTCGAGAAATGGGCCTTTTCGCAGAATGGTGACTGGGTCGGCGGATTCTGGCCCGGCACACTCTGGATGGCATACCTGCACACCGGTGACGAACAATTCCGCACGCTCGCACTCGCGTCGGCCGACAAACTGGCGCCGCGCCAGAACGACACCAGCACGCACGACCTCGGATTCCTGTTCTACCCGTCGTGGGTCACCGCGTGGCGCGTCACCGGCGACGACAAGTGGCGCGCCGGCGCGATCCAGGCGGCCTCGTCGCTGATCAAGCGCTACAACGCCAAGGGCCACTTCATCCGGGCCTGGGGTTCGCTGACCGACCCGAAGGACGCGGGCCGGATCATCATGGACACGATCATGAACCTCGACCTGCTGGACTTCGCGACCAAGCAGACCGGCGACAGCCAGTACCTCGACATCGCCATCGAGCACGCGAAGACGGCACAGCGCGTGTTCCTGCGCCCCGACGGCTCCACGCCCCACGTGTTCGACTTCGACCCGGCCACCGGCGCGGAGATCGGGCCGAACACCGTGCAGGGCTACAGCCCGGCGTCGTGCTGGTCGCGCGGGCAGTCGTGGGGCATCTACGGATTCACCACGATGTACCGCCGCACCGGCGACCGCTCGTTCCTCACCACCGCGCGACGGCTCGCCGACTTCGCGCTGAAGGCCCTCACCCCGGACAACGTGCCGGTGTGGGACTACACCGCCCCGCAGGCGCCCAACGACATCAAGGACGCCTCCGCCGGCGTCGTGATGGCGTGCGGCCTCATCGACCTCGCCTCGGCCGCGGGCCGCCCGGAGTACCGCGCCGCCGGTCTGCGCCTGCTGGAGGCGACTTCCCGCACGTGCCTCACGACGAAGTCGACCCGCGCCGACGCGGTGGTGGCCCGCTGCACGCGCAACCGCCCGGCCGAGGACGGGATCGAGATCTCGTTGCCGTACGCGGACTACTACCTGCTCGAAGGCATCCTGCGCGTGCTGAAGCCCCGTGAGCTCGACAAGGCGATCGACCTGTCCGGGCACTGAGTTCCCGGCCAAAGTGGGTGCCGGCCGCCGTGTCCCTGGGCAGCCGGCACCTTGGTTCGGTCCGACGACGTGTCAGACGGCCACCGCGGGCCGGATGTTGGCGCCCAGGTGGAAGACGTTGCCGGGGTCGTACTTGGCCTTGATCAGCGCCAGCCGGTCGTACTTCTCGGCGCCGTACGCCGCGCGCACGCGGTTCTCGTCGTACTCCGTCATGAAGTTCACGTAGCCGCTGGCGCTGGAGGCGAACGGCGTGAGCGCCGTCCAGAACGCGCGCACCCACTCGCGGTCCGCCTCGAACTCCTGCGGATCGGCGGTGGTCGCGGCGAGGTTCACGGCGACCTTGGGCGTGCGCGTGCCGCCGAACGCCGTCGCGTCCTCGGCCACGCTGCAGTAGGCCCCGCGCATCACGAACATCGGCGTGATCGACAGCGGCGACGACTTGCGCGGCAGGTACTCGGCGATCACGTTGAGCACCTCGTCGCTCAGCTCGTCCACGTACAGCCCCTTCTCGTACGCCAGCAGCCCGCGCGGAGCCGCTTCGTCGAGCATCTGCTGCAGACCGACGTACGGGATCGGTGTCACCAGCTCGAACGCCGCCGGCAGCCCGCGCCGGACCTGCGCGACCACCTCGGCGTGCTCCTCCGGGCCCTCGAACCCGGCGATGACCAGCGCGTACCCGGGCGCGAAGTGCGCTTCGGGCGGCACGAAGTCGGCCGGCGGCGCGTTGAGTCCCACCAGCATCGCGCCCATCGTCGGCGGCAGCGTCGCGACCGTGTCGCGGATGAACCGCAGTGCCTCGGGACCCTGCGCGAGCGGCCAGAAGAACAGGCCCAGCTCGATCATCGGGCCGACCGGGTGCGCGCGGAACTCGAACTCCGTCACCACACCGAAGTTGCCGGCCCCGCCGCGCAGGGCCCAGAACAGGTCGGCGTTCTCGTCCGCCGACGCGTGCAGCGGCACACCATCGGCCGTGACGACGTCGGCCGAGAGCAGGTTGTCGACGCTGAGGCCGTGGCGCGCGGTCAGCCAGCCGACGCCCCCGCCGAGCGTCAGACCGCCGATGCCGGTGTCGCTGATCGTGCCGCCCGGGACCGCCAACCCCTCCTGCTGGCCCGCCGCGTCGAGCTCGGCCCACGTGGTGCCGCCGCCGCAGCGGATGGTGCGCGTGTGCGTGTCCACGGTGATCGCGCGCAATGCGCTCAGGTCGATCACCACGCCGTCGTCGCACATCGAGAACCCGCCGAAGCTGTGCCCACCGCCGCGCACGCTCACCGGCAGCCCGTGCTCGCGGGCGAACGCCAGCGCCGTCGCGACGTCCGCGGTGCCGGCGACCTGGGCGATCACGGCCGGGTGCCGGTCGATCTGGCCGTTCCAGATCTTCCGCGCGTCGGCGTAACCGTCGTCGGCCGAGGTGAAGACGGTCCCCGCGAACCCCCGCCGCAACGGAGTCACGTCTTTCGTGTCGAGTGTGGTCATGCTGCCCCCTCAGGCTTGGCGAATTGTCCAGTATTGGTCGCCTGTCATCGCAGCTCAAGGGCATATCGGCACGACGGGACCGGTGGTGCCGGTTTTCACGTACGTGTCCGAGACGTAGAGGTCCGGACCGATGCGGTCCCAGATCGCGCTGGTGCCGAGGGCGCCGCTCACGGACTCACCGGGCACCGAGCACTCGATCGGCACGCGTGCGTAGGGCGCGGCGACGCCCTTTGTCGCCGCTGACGTGCTGGGGCTCTCGCGCAGGTTGAGCGGCGCACCGGCGGTGGTGATCACCCCGGCGGGGCCGCCGGTGCCGGTCCAGAGGTAAGTCACGTCGACCCACGAGCTGCCGGTGAGGCCGAGGCCGTCCCAGAAGACGCCGTCGGCGAGATCGATCCCGGCCGGGTTTTTCACCGCACGTCCGCGGGAGTCCTTGCCACCGTTGAAGCCGTCCTCGAACGCGGCCTGCGCTTCGGGCGTGCCCTGCGGCAGCGTGGGGAAGGTGGCGCGCTCCTGCGCCGGGTTCCAGTAGTCGTCGTGGGTGTTCCAGGGGCCGACCTCCCACACGGGCGCGAACTCGCAGCGGGTGCCGTCGGTGCGGCAGACCTTCGCCGTGTACGAGCCGGTTCCCTTGGGGGACACCGATTTCGTGGAGGGGAACGACACGAAGTGGTCGCTGCTGGCGATCACGTGACCGTTGGACGTCTTGCCGCCGACGAGGCCTTCGCGCGTCGCGTAGATCCGGTAGGTCAACGGCTCGGTGACGACCGCGTCCCGCGCCGAGCCGCCCGACGCGGTGAGCGCCACCGAGCGCACGGCCGGTCGCACGCCGTACGCCGTGCCGGACAGGGAGATCCGGGCCTGCACCACCTCGACGGCGAACGGGAGCTCCTGGCCCGCCGGTGTCCACTCGGTCCAGTCGCCGGCCGTGTCGCGGCCCCGGACGTCGACCTCCACGGCGGTGCCGGCCGGGACGGCGTCCGCCACCTGTGCGGTCACCCGGCCCACCGAGGAGGCGAGGCGACGGGTTGCCGTGACGAGAACGCCTGAACTCCGTGCGGTCACCGGGTTCCACGCCGAGTCGGCCAACGTCAGGAAACCCGAAACCGAGGACACGTTCACGTCGTCACCGTCCACCGTGGACAGATCCACCCGCCATGACCCGGCCGCGGCGGCCGGCGTCACGGGTACCACCGTGAGCACCGCCGCCAGCACCACGAGCACCCGCCGAACCAGACCTCTTCGGACCATTCCCGCTCCTCCACGACAAAGGGGTCCTGTCGAGACGCAATCGTCGTCTCGACAGGACCCCTTGCCGCGCAAGCGAGCCCGCGCGTACGGGTCAGGCGGACACGATCCGCGGCCCCTCACCCGGAGTGGACTCCAGCCGTGTTTCCAGCGCCGACTGCTGCGGCCGCGCCGAAAGCTCCCGCCAGATCGCCAGCGCCCGCTCGGAGTACGTGCGCGAGCGTTCTGGCTGGCTGAGCGCGGAATGCAGCTCACCGAGCAGCTGCGACACCTCGGCCTCCGAGCGCCGGTCGCCGTTGCGGCGGTGCACGCTCAGCGAGTTGACCAGCAGCAGCTGCGCGTGGGCGAAATCGCCGCTGTGCAGGCACAGCTCACCGAGGTTCTGGTTGGCGTAACCCACGCAGTGGTCGTCGCCCAGATCGGTGAACACGGCGATCGCGCGCGTCACGAACTCGCGCGCGGGCCCGAGGTTGCCCTCGTGCTGGTGCAGCAGCCCGAGCCGTTGCAGGGCGTGGGCCTCGCGGTGCCGGTCGCCGATCGCGGCGGCCAGCTCGAGCGCGTCGGTGAACCACCGCTTGGCCGGCGCGTAGCACTTCTGCGCCATCCAGACGGCACCCACGGCGATGCGGATCACCGCCTCGCCGTGCCGGTCGCCGGCTTCGGCGAACAGCTTCGACGCTTCGTGGCAGCGTTCCAGCGCGAGGTCGTTGTCGCCCTGGATGCGCAGGATCGTGCCGAGCCCGGCGAGCGCGATGCCGGTGCCCTGTGCGTCGCCGACGCGTTCGTAGAGTTCCCGCGCCGCGTCGAACGCCACGAACGCTTCGGCGTAGCTGTCCTGGTACAGGTGGATCTGCCCCAGGTTGCGCTGCACGATCGCCTCGCCGTGCACGGCCCCCGCGCGCCGGGCCGCCGCCAGCGCCACCTCGTGGGTGGCGTGCCAGTCGTCCTGGTGCCCGCGCAGGTCGAAGTACGGCGTGAACGCGGCCGTGAGCTGCCACGCCAGGTCGTCGAACCCGAGCTGCGCGGCCAGCGTCACCGCGGCGACGCCGGAATGGCGCTCCGCAGCGAACCACGCGGCCGGGTCGGCCAGGAGCTGCTCCGACCCGTCCGGCAGGTCCGGGTACGGCACGGCCTGGTCGCGGTACTGGCCGAAGAAGTGGATCGGCATCCGCTCCGCCGCCGCGACGGCCAGCGCGAGGTAACCCTCGAGCACCCGTCGCGCCGCGCGTCGCGTCTTCTCCGGCGCGTCCCGCCCGGCCAGCTCCGCCGCGTACACGCGGAGCAGGTCGTGCAGGCGATACCGCGGCTGGCCCGTGGCGTCGGATGCCACGAGCTCCACCAGGTGGGCGTCGACGAGCACGTCAAGCACGTCGTCGGCCGACGAGCGGCCCAGCGCGGCCGCGACCACCCAGGCGGGGAACTGGATCGGCCCCAGCGCACCCAGCCAGCGGAACGCCGCGGCCGCCGACATCGGCAGCAGGTCGTAGCTCAGCGTCACGCTGGCGCGCACGGCGAGGTCGCCGACGCGCAGCTCGTCGAGCCGGCGCCGCTCGTCGTGCAGCCGGTCGGCGAGGATCCGCAGCGACCAGCTGGGCCGGTTGGTGAGCTTCGCCCCGGCCACGCGGATCGCGAGCGGCAGGTGCCCGCACTGGCGCAGGATCGCGGCGGCGTTGTCGGGTTCGGCCGCCACGCGCTCGGCCCCGACGATGCCCTCCAGCAGCCGCGCGGCCTCCGGTTCGGGCAGGAGGTCGACGTCGACCGCGACCGCGCCGTCGAGGTCGGGCAGCCGCACCCGGCTCGTCACGAGCACCGCGCAGGCGCCCGTGCCCGGCAGCAGCGGCCGCACCTGGGCGGCGCTGCCCGCGTCGTCGAGGACCACGCACATGCGTTTGCCGGCCAGGCGCGAGCGCAGCAGGGCTGACCGTTCCGGCAGATCGCGCGGCAGGCCCGCGTCGGGAATGCCGAGCGCGCGCAACAACTCCGCGAGCACACCCATCGGCGCCCTTGGCGACGACGATGTGCCGGCGAGGTCCACGTGGAGCTGCCCGTCCCCGAACGCGTCGCGCACCGCGTGGGCCACCCGGACCGCGATGGCGGACTTGCCGACGCCGGGCGCGCCCGAGAGCACCACCACCGTCGGCCGGCCCGTCTCGCCGTGCTCCCGCAGGCGCGTGACCAGCCGGCCGACCACGTCTTCGCGGCCCGTGAAGTCCGGCAGGTCGAGCGGGAGCTGGCAGATCGGCAGCTCCGGTTGAGCTCGCGGCCGCGGCACCGCGAGTTCGGCCGGCAGCCCGGGCACCGCGGCGGGCGCCACGAGCGTGGCCCGCAACTCCCGCAGCCGGGGCCCGGGCTTCGCCCCGAGCTCTTCTTCCAGCGTGTGCTCGGCCAGCTCGTAGGCCTCCACGGCCTCGGCGATCCGGCCGCCGTCGCGCAGCGCCGTCACGAGCTGCTGCCACAGCTGTTCGCGCAACGGGTGTTCGGTGACGAGGCCGCGCAGCTCGGCGATCGCCTCGCCGTGGCGCCCCAGCGCGAGGCGGGCCCGCAGCCGCTGCTCCTGCACCGACAGCCGCAGCTCGGCCAGCCGCGCGATCGCCGCGCCCCAGCCGTGGTCGTGGGGCAGGCCTTCGAGTACTTCGCCGCGCCAAAGCGCGTCGGCTTTGTCGAGCAACGCGAGCGCCACTTCCGCGTCACCGCGTTCGAACGCTTTCCGCGCTTCGGCAGCGTGGTTGGCGAACAGAACATGATCGAGTTCTTCGTCTGCGGCCGAGAGCAGATATCCCGACGCCCGGCTGCTGATGCGGTCACCCAGCTCGGGTGCCGTTTCCGCGAGCCGCCTGCGGAGGGAATGGACGTAGGTGCGGATGTTGGCTGCCGCGGAGCGAGGTGCGGTACCCGGCCAGAGGATTTCGACCAGCACTTCGGTGGACACCACGACATTCGGCTGCAAAGCCAGCGCGGCCAGCAGCAACCTCGGCTTCGGCCCGCCCAATGGAACGGTCCGGCCTTCAGCAATGACCTCCAACGGTCCGAGAATTCGGAACGCCAGCGAAGTCAACAATTTACCCGCCTGAGCGGCAAGGTCCCCATGACCGGGCATGCTAGGAGCGTTTGCGCAGGTTAGCTAGATCCATTCGGCGGTTCACGTCCCCTATATCGCGATTTGTACGGGTCGTGTACAAGGCTTCGACACGCTATGGCCATGAAGCGTTCGAAGCTCCGGCGCCTCGCCGGATTCGGGGTTGTCCTGGCCGCGATCGGCGGGTTCGGGCTTTCCGCGGCGGTGCCCGCGTTTGCCACGGTGCCCGGCAAGGTCCAGACCGCGGGTGACCCGCTCAACGTCCGCCGCGCACCCAATGCCGCCGCCACCGCCGTGAAGACGGTGGCCAACGGCGCGACCATCGCCATCGAGTGCCAGACCACCGGGAGTTCTGTGGCCGGCCCGCTCGGCACCACCACGATCTGGGACTACGTGCCCGCGCTCGGCGGCTACGTGTCCGACGGCTACGTGCAGACCGGCTCCGACGGCCGCGTCGCACCCGACTGCGGCACCGGTACCGGCAGCGCCCAGTGCGCCGCGTCCTGCGCCGCCGAAGGCGTGTTCCGCTCGTCCGACGCGCACTTCGTCGCCTACGACACCAACGCCGACGGCAGCTCCGGCGTCGTGCAGTACTGGCTCGCCGACGGCTCGGGCCCGTACTACGTCTGGGCTTCCGGCGGAGACGGCACATCGGTGGACAAAGCCGCGCCCGTCGCGAAGGGCAAGTGGGTCTTCTACAAGGTCTGCACGGGCCACAACACCTCGCCGCCGACGTTCGCCGGCTGCAGCGCCGGCCTGACCGACTTCGCGGCCTGACAACCCCTACTCCCCGAAAGGATCCCCTGACATGGGCCAGGTGAACCGGCGCTCGGTGCTGCTGGGCGGACTCGCCGCCGTGACTGCGGCCGCGGCCACGACCGCACTGCCGTCGTGGGCCAACGCGCGCACCGCCGTCGCCGCCCCGGCGATCCACGACCCGTTCCAGCTCGGCATCGCCTCGGGCGACCCGTTGCCGGACAGCGTGGTGCTGTGGACGCGGCTCGCGCCCGCGCCGCTCAACGCCGACGGCTTCGGCGGCATGCCCGACGCGACGTACGCGGTGGACTGGGAAATCGCGAACGACGAGGCGTTTTCCTCGATCGTGCAAAGCGGTTCGGTGAACGCGGTGCGCGCGTCGGCGCACAGCGTGCACATCGAGCCGACGGGTCTCGAGCCGGCGCGCGAGTACTTCTACCGCTTCAAGACCGCCGGCTACATTTCGCCGGTCGGGCGCACGCGCACGGCGCCCGCCGCGGGTGCGGCCGTGAACCAGCTGAAGTACTGCTTCACGTCGTGTCAGCACTGGGAGGAAGGCTGGTACCACTCGTACAAGGGCGTGGTGCGCGACGATCCGGACCTCGTGCTGTTCCTCGGCGACTACATCTACGAAAAGCCTTCCGGGCGCAAAAAGGCGGAACTCAACCCGCGGCGGCTCGCGGTGCCTTCGGACACCACCACGTTGGCGCTGTACCGGGCTCGGCACGGCCAGCACAAGACCGATGTGGACCTTCAGGCCGCGCACGCGCTGGCGCCGTGGCTGGTCGTGTTCGACGACCACGAGGTGATGAACAACTGGAACTCCACCACGAGCCCGGCTTCGGCCGCCCGCAAGGGTTACGGGTTCCAGGCGTTCTACGAGCACATGCCGATCCGGTCCACGGCCAAGCCCAACGGCTCGTCGATCCAGCTGTACCGCCAGTTCCTCTGGGGCAACCTCGCGCGCTTCCACATGATGGACACCCGCCAGTTCCGCAGCGCGCAGGTCACCGGCACGGCGTGCGGTCCGTACCGCGACACCTCGCGCACGATCACCGGCACGGCGCAGGAACAGTGGCTGCTCAAGGCGTTCGAGACGCATCCGGCGACGTGGGACTTCCTGGGCCAGCAGGTGTTCTTCGCCCAGCGCGACGGCGACGGCAATTCGACCACGTGCGAGAGCCCGGACTCGTGGGACGGCTACCAGGCTTCGCGCGATCGCATCACGCAAGGCTGGATCGACCGCGGGGTGCCGAACCCGGTGGTGCTCACCGGCGACGTCCACCGGCACTGGGCGGCCGACCTGCGCAAGGACTACTTCGACCACAGCGACCCGATCGTCGGCTCGGAGCTGGTGACCACCTCGGTCACGTCCAACAGCGACGACGCCGCGCCGCCGTCGGCCGCGTGGCTCGCGAACAACCCGCACATCAAGTACTGCAAGGGAGAACGCGGCTACGTGCGCGTCACCGCGACGCCGGCGCAGATGCTGGCCGATTTCGTGGTGGTGTCGGACACGAGCGTGAACGACCCGGCGAAGCTGGTGATCAAGACGGACAAGAGTTTCGTGGTCGGTGCGGGTTCGAAGGGGCTGCAGGCGGTGTGAGCAACCGACGGAAGTAGGTGGTGCTTCCCCGCCCGGCGTGCTCCGTGATACCGCGATGCGGAACTTTGGAATCGGACTTTTGTTCCATTAGACGACATTCCACTCGGGACAGCGCGGACGAACCGGACTTCTTCCTTGTGTGCCAACGAAGATCGAGTGCGGCTTCGAGATAACGGTTCCGCACCGGTGGGCGGGACGCTTCCCCGGCGGCCGGTGCGGACCTAGTCTCGGGCCGGACGTCTGCGGCCTGGCGCCGCGATTCACGAGGGAGTTGCCTGTGCGAAGAAGTCTCACCGTGTTCCTTTCGCTGGCGATGGCGGGTGGCCTCGCGGCCGCCACGCCGGGGCTGGCGTCTGCGGCGTCGGCCCCGGGCCGGGCCGACATCCCCGCGTCGCACCCGCTCTGGGCGAACCCCGGGGCCAAGGTCGCGAACACCGCGCCGGCGTCGAAGCTGGACTTCCGCGTGTACCTGAACCTGCGTGACGAGGCCAGTGCCGAAGCCGTGGCGGCGGGCGTGTCCGACCCGCAGTCCAAGAGCTACCGGCAGTACCTGTCGCCGGAGCAGGTGAGCGACCGCTTCACCGCTTCGGACCAGACCGTGTCCGCGGTGAAGACGTGGCTGTCGGGCGCCGGGTTCCAGATCGGCGACGTGCCGTCGAACCGCGCGTACGTGGAGGCCGTCGGTACGGCGGACCAGGTACAGAAGGCGTTCGACGTCACGCTCGGCAAGTACGCCGTGAAGGGCCAGACGCTGCGGGCGGCGGACAAGAACCTGTCCGTGCCGGCAACGCTTGCTTCCTCCGTGCTGGGTGTTGTGGGCGTCGACCAGGCGACGAGCCTGCTGAAGCCGGACCACACCTCGGGTGCCGACACCGCTTCCGCGAAGTCTTCCGGTCCGGCGACCGCGCCTCCCGGCGCAGGTTTCCGCAACTCGGGCCCGTGCAGCGACTACTACGGCCAGAAGACCGACACGACCGACCCGGCGTACAACGGCAAGCAGCTGCCGTACGCGCCGTGCGGCTACAAGCCGGCGCAGCTGCGTTCGGCGTACGGCCTCGACCAGGCCGCCAAGCTCGGCGCCGACGGCCGCGGCACCACGATCGCGATCGTGGACGCCTTCGCGTCGCCGACCATCTACGCCGACGCGTCGGAGTACGCCAAGCGCAACGACCCGGCGCACCCGCTGACGAAGGCGCAGTTCAGCCAGCACGTCTTCCCGGTCAACCCGGCCGACGAGGGCCCGGACCAGTGCGACGCCTCGGGCTGGTACGGCGAGGAGACCCTCGACGTCGAAGCCGCCCACGGCCTCGCGCCGGGTGCGAACATCCTCTACGTCGGCGGTTCCGACTGCGAGGACCTCTCGCTCGACACCGCGCTGAACTACATCATCGCCGGCCACAAGGCCGACATCGTGTCGAACTCCTACGGCGACACCGGCGAGGACCTGCCGGCCGACGAGATCAAGGCGTTCAACCAGATCGCCGTGCAGGCCGCGCTCGAGGGCATCGGCGTGTACTTCTCCTCCGGCGACAACGGTGACGAGGTCGCACGCCTCGGCACGCCTTCGCCGGACTTCGCGGCTTCCTCGCCGTGGGTCACCGCCGTCGGCGGCACCTCGCTGGCGGTCGACGCGTCCGGCAAGCGGACCTTCGAGACCGGCTGGGAGACGGGCAAGTCCACGCTCACCGCGGGCGCCTACGCCCCGTCCTTCCCGGGCGCCTTCAACGGCGGCGCGGGCGGCGGCACCAGCCGCGTGTTCCCGCAGCCGGCGTACCAGAAGGGCATCGTGCCGGACGCGCTGTCCACGAAGAACCAGAAGGGCAAGGCCAAGGGCCGCGTCGTCCCGGACATCTCCGCGGTCGCCGACCCCAACACCGGCATGCTCGTGGGCCAGACCCAGCGCTTCCCCGACGGCGACTACTACGACCAGTACCGCATCGGCGGCACCAGCCTGGCGTCCCCGGTCTTCGCGGGCGTGATGGCCGTGGCCGACAGCCTGGACCACTTCCACCACGGCTTCATCAACCCGGCGCTCTACCAGCTCACGTCACGCACCGGCACGATCTACGACGTGAAACACGTGGACGCCGCCGTGCAGCGCGTGGACTTCGCCAACAGCGTCGACGCGTCGGACGGCCTGCTGACCTCCGCCCGCACGCTCGACTACCCCAACCTGACGATCCACACCACCAAGGGCTACGACGACGTCACCGGCCTGGGCTCGCCGAACGGCTTGCCGTTCTTGTTGCTCGTGTGATCCGCTACTGAGGGTCGGTGCAGGCCCCCACTTTGCCGCGTTTCGGCAGGGTGGGGGCCTGCGTCGTTTCCGAGGTCGGGTTCGACGACGTCGGCGGCCCAGCCCCGGCCGGACCACTTCTCCGACCCGGACCGGCGCTACGTCCGAGATTCACCCTCGCTTCAGCGATGAGTTTGCGGGCGCCCGATTGTCTCTACCAGGACGCCGGACCACCGGCCGACGGGACGGAGGACCGCTATGACGACGCCTGACCTCACCGACGCGAAAGAACCGGCCACCGGGGCCGGTCGCGGCCGGGTGGCTCGGCGATGACGGCCGCCGGCGAGGCGGAGTTCGCAGAGCTCGCCGACCGTCATCGTCCGGAGCTGCTCGCGCACTGCTACCGGATGCTCGGTTCGCTGCAGGAATCGGAAGATCTCGTGCAGGAAACGTACTTGCGCGCCTGGCGCTACTACGACCGATTCGAGGGCCGCTCCTCGGTGCGGTTGTGGCTGTACAAGATCGCGACCACGACGTGCCTGACCGCGCTCAAGAACCGCCGGCGCCGACCGCTGCCGTCGGGCCTCAGCGCGCCGTCGGACGACGCCGAGGTGGCGCTCGGCGGGCCGGAAGCGGACATCCCCTGGCTGCAGCCGGCGCCCGACAGCCTGTTGCACGCCTCCACCGCCGACCCCGCGACGGTCGTGTCCGGCCGCGCCGGGGTGCGGCTGGCGTTCGTCGCGGCCCTGCAGCAGCTGTCCGCGCGGCAGCGCGCGGTCCTTATCCTGCGCGACGTCCTCGGCTGGCACGCCAGAGAGGTCGCCGAGATGCTCGACACCTCCGTCGCCGCGGTCACCAGCGCGTTGCAACGCGCCCGGGCCCAGCTGGCTCAGGCCGGTCCGATTGCGGACGACCTCGCCGAACCGTCGGAACCCGAGCTGCGGAACCTTCTCGACCGCTACGTCGCGGCCTTCGAATACGCGGACGTCGCCGCGCTGGCGAACCTGCTGCGGGCCGACGTCGAGCTGGAGATGCCTCCGATTCCCACGTGGTTCACCGGCGCCGACGTGGTGTGCGCGTTTTTGGCCAGGGAGGTCCTGAGCACGCCGGGTCAGTGGCGCCTGATCGCCACGCGCGCCAACGGCGCCCCCGCCTTCGCCGTGTACCAGCGCGGCGGCGATGGCGCTTTCCACGCCTACGGCGTGCAGGTTCTTTCGCTGATCGGCGCGCACGTCGCCCGCATCAACGCCTTTCTCGATCCCGGCCTGATCGCCGCCTTCGACCTGCCTGCGGTGGTACCGGCACCACCTGCCACTCCGCGCGCTGCCCGGACGTGAGCGGGCCGCTCGCGCGTCCCGGCGGCGAGGAGCGGTCCGTCCTCGGCGGCGCCGCCCGGTACCTGTTGCGCAGCGTCCTGTTGTCGCGCGACGCCGATCTGTCGACACGGACTCCGTGCCCGGATTGGACCCTGGGTGACCTGCTCCGCCACGTCCGAGCGTCGCTGGAAGATCTCACCGGAGTGCTGACCGCGAGCGAGCCACCGTACGCCGGCGGCCCGGAGCCCGACGCGGATCCGGTCGCCGCGATCCGCGCCCGCCTCGTCGACCTCGTGGTCGCGTGGGCTCTTGTCCTGCCGGGCGACCGCTGGTGCGAGGTCGGGGATCGGCGGGTTCCGGCGGAGATCGTGGTGTACACCGCGGCCACCGAAATGGTCGTGCACGGCTGGGACATTTCGCAGAGCTGCGGAGCACAACACCTCATTCCCGCCGAACTGGCGCGGAGTCTGCTCGCTGTGTCGCGGCCCCTGGTCGAGGCCGGTGCCGAAGTTCGGGCGTTCGCCACCTCCCTGGGTTCCCCGGCGACGGCGACACCGGGCGAACGACTGCTCGCTCTCTTCGGCCGGAGCCCGGATTCCCGATGAGTTCACGCAAGCCCGGTTGTCTCTATTCGGGTGGTGGTCCGAAACCGCCACCCGAGACAGAGGAGATCGTCATCATCACGAGCATCGCAGGCAAAACCGTTCTCATCACCGGAAGCAACCGTGGCATCGGACAGGCGCTCGTCGAGGAAGCCCTGAAGCGAAACGCGAAGCGGGTCTACGCCGGGATGCGGCACCCCTCGGCCCACGCTGACCGGAGGGTCACCGCGCTCGCCCTGGACGTGACCGACGCGGCACAGATCCGCGAAGCCGCGGCCGAGGTCGAAGCTCTCGACGTCCTCGTCAACAACGCGGGTATCGCGCTTTACGACGACCTGAGTGATCGCTCGGTGCTCCAGCAGCACCTCGCCGTGAACCTCTTCGGTACCCACAGCGTGACCCAGGCCTTCCTGCCCTTGCTGATGCGGTCCGCCGGCGCCGTCGTCAACAACCTGTCGGTCAACGCGTTCGCCCCGTTCCCGCTCATCCCGGCCTACTCGATCTCGAAAGCCGCCGCGTTCTCCCTCACACAATCATTGCGCGCGCTGGTCGCCGAACACCAAGTCAGCGTTCACGCTGTCCTCACCGGCATCGTGGACACCGACATGTCGCGAGGCGTCGACATTCCGAAGGCCTCCCCGGAGTCCGTCGCGCGCGGGATCTTCGACGGGGTGGAAAAGGGCGAAGAGGATATCTTTCCGGATCCCATGGCCCAGTCCCAAGCCGAAAGCTGGCGCACTGGGGCGGCGAAGGAGCTGGAGCGCCAGTACGCGGCGATCGCGGCGGCGAGCGCCCAGCGTGTCTGATCCCGGAATCGACCACAGCGAAAAAGGGGAGCGGACCATGCTGCTCGAAGGCAAGAACGCGATCGTCTACGGTGCCGCCGGCGCGGCCGGCAGCGCCGTGGCCCGAACTTTCGCCAGTGAAGGGGCGCGGGTCTTTCTGACTGGCCGGGACCTCGCCAAGCTCGACGCACTGGCCAAGGAGATCGGCGGAGCGGCGGAGACAGCGGTGGTCGACGCACTCGACGAAACGGCCGTGGAGAGCCATTGCGACGCGGTGGTGCAGGCGGCGGGAAGGATCGACATCTCCTTCAACGCGGTCGGGATTCCGCAGCAAGGCCTGCAAGGAATCCCGCTGACCGACCTGCCGGTGGCGAGTTTCCTGGTGCCGATCACCACCTACACCCGGGCGCACTTCGTCACCGCCAGGGCCGCTGCGCGCCGCATGACGGTTCAGCGGTCCGGCGTGATCCTGATGCACACACCGGAACCAGGGCGGGTGGGTGTCCCGATGCTCGGCGGAATGGGCCCTGCCTGGGCCGCGCTCGAAGCCCTCAACCGGGAACTCTCGGTGGAATACGCGCGGTTCGGGGTCCGGGCCGTCTGCCTGCGCACCACGGGCATGGAGGAGACCTCGACGATCGATGTCGTCTTCGGGTTGCACGCCGACGCGCTCGGCATCACGAAGGAACAGTTCGCGACCGTTGTCGCCGAAACGACCCACCGCAAGCGTGCGACCACGCTGGCGGAGTTCGCCGAGGTGGCCGCTTTCGTCGCCTCTGAGAAGGCGGCCGCGATGACCGGCACGGTCGCCAACCTGACCGGCGGGGTCGTTGTCGACTGAGTTCCGGCCCGCAAGGCGCGGGCCGAGAAGATCTGATGCGGAGGACGCCCCATGACCACTGACGTGACGGATGTGAAGGTTCGTGCCGAACGGCTGCGCGAGCTCCACAGTGGAGAGATGCTCGTGCTGCCCAACGTGTGGGACGCGGCGAGCGCGGCGATCGTGGCCGAAGCGGGGTTTCCCGCGGTCGCCACCGCGAGCGCCGCCATTTCGGCGATGCTCGGCCATCCCGACGGTGAGGGTGCGCCGTGGGAGGAGATGTTCGCCGCGGCCGGACGCGTCGTCCGCGCGGTTTCGGTTCCGGTCACCGTGGACGCCGAAGCGGGATACGGCATGCGGCCGCGTGAACTGGTCGACCGCTTGCTGGACATCGGCGCGGCCGGCTGCAACCTGGAGGACAGCGACCACCGCAACGGCGGGCTGGTCGAGGCCGGTGCGCAGGCCGACCGGCTCGCGGCCGTCCGCGCCGCCGCCGAGGGCGCCGGCGTCCCGATCGTGATCAACGCCCGTGTCGACACCTTCCTGCCCACCAGCGGAATCCCGGAACCGGACCGGCTCGCGGAAGCGATCCGCCGGGGTCGGCTCTACCGAGCCGCGGGCGCCGACTGCGTCTACCCGATCGGCGTACGCGACCGGCGTGACCTCGCCACGCTCGTCGCCGAGCTGCCCGGCCCGGTCAACGGCAACACGGGCGAGCAGTTGGAGCTGTCCGCACTGCGGGAGCTCGGCGTGGCCCGAGTGTCCTACGGCCCCCGCTTCTACCGCTCGGCCCTGGCCGACCTGAAGACCGCCGTCGAGAAGATCAGGAGCTGAAAGTGCTGCTGGACAAGAAGAACGCGATCGTTTACGGAGCGGGCGGCGCGATCGGAAGCGCCGTCGCGCTGGCCTTCGCCGCCGAGGGAGCCCGGGTCTTCCTCGCCGGGCGCACCCGCGCCGGTCTGGAGGTGGTCGCCGAGAAGATCCGGGCCGAGGGCGGTGTCGCCGACGTCGCCACGGTGGACGTGTTGGAGGTCGACGCCGTCGAAGCGCACGCCGACGCGGTGGTGAGAGAGGCGGGATCGTTCGACGTTTCGTTCAACGCGACCAGCCTCCCGCAGACGGGTATTCAGGGCACCCGGCTCGTCGACCTGTCTCCCGAGGCCTTCGCTCTGCCTATGACCACCTACCCCATGGCCACCTTCGTCACCGCCCGGGCCGCGGGACGGCGCATGATCGAGCAGGGATCGGGGGTGATCCTCACGATCACCGCATCTCCGTCGCGAACAGCCACTCCGCGAATGGGCGGGATGGCGCCGGCGTGGTCGGCGGTCGAATCGCTGTCACGGGGCCTGGCGGCCGAGCTCGGACCACACGGTGTCCGCGTCGTGTGCCTGAACGCGGCGGGAATGCCGGAGACGACGCAGCTCGCCGAGGTCTACGGCTTGCACGCCGACGCGTACGGCATCAGCCGCGACGCGTTCCAGGACCGCATGGAGGCGTTGACGCTGCGGAAGAAGCTGCCCACGGTCGCCGAGATCGCCAACGTGGCCGCGTTCGTCGCTTCAGACCGCTCCAGCGCGATGACCGGCGCGATCGCCAACGTGACCGGCGGCCTGGTCGTCGACTGAGGGGAGCCCGGTGGCGGCGGCTCGCCTGGCACTTCAACCTAGCCGCCGCCACCCGCCGACGAACCGGCCTCCGCCGGTGTGTGGCGCATCTTCCGCACCACCGGCGACAACAACGGCACCGACGCCGCCACCGCCAGCACCACCCCACCGGCCGTGGCCACCGGCCCGGCGCCGAACGCCGAAGCCAACGGTCCCGCCGACAGCTGACCGATCGGAATCCCCACATAAGACCCGAAGTCGTCATAAGCGGCCATCCGCGAGAGCAAATGGTCGGGGATGTTCTCCTGAACCGTCGTATCCCACGCGACGTTCGCGACCCCACCGCCGAGCCCCGCCACCAGCGCCGCGGCAGCAAGCGCGACGAAACCGGGCGAAGTCCCCAGCACGATCAGCGGCGTGGCCGACAAAGCGGCGCACACCTGCCCCAAGCTCAGCAGCCGGCGAGCCGCCACCCGGTACATGACCACACCCGTGATCAGCACCCCCGCGGCCCGCACGCTCAGCACCGCACCCCACGACGCCTCGCCGATGGTGGCGCGCGCGATGGTCGGCCCGAGGACCTGCCAGACGCCGGTCTGCGCGATGTTGACGACCGTGAACGCCGCCACGATCTGCCACAGCCACGTGATCCGCCGGAACGCGTGCCAGCCCTCGCGGATGCCACGCAGGACGCCCGCCCGCGACGAGCCGACGACCGGAGGCAGGCGGAGAAAGCTGAACGCCAGGCCGGCCACCACGAACGATAAGCCGTCCGCCGCGATGGCCCAGCCGCCTCCGACGGTGGCCACGAGGACGCCCGCGACGGAAGGCCCCGCCACCTTCGAGATGTTGCGCGCCGAGGACAGCATCGAGTTCGCCTGACGCAACAACCCCCGGTCGACCAGTTGCGGCACGATCCCGCGCAGGGCCGGCGTCGTGAACGCCGTGAGCACCCCGTTGGCGAACTCCGTGCACACCAGGAACGGCAGCGAGTAGTTCCCCGTCAGCAGCACCCCCGCCGCCACGAGCTGGGTCGCGCCGCTGCCCAGATTGGCGACGCGCAGCACCAGGTCACGCGGGAAACGGTCGGCCACCGCGCCGCCGACCAGCAGCAACGCGAGCATCGGCACCATGTTCGACGCCAGCACGATGCCGAGGTCCCCGGAATCCGGGCTGGCGTCGAGCACCGCGAACGCGAGCGCCACCGGCGTCATCGAACTGCCGAGCAACGACACCATCCGCGCGCCGAAGAACACGGCAAAGCGCCGCGACGCCAGAACCCCCATTCGATCATCGTGCCAGCGGGGCCGTGGGCCGTCGAAGGAGTTTCGGCCTGAACCCGCCGCGTGAACATCCGACGGCCACGACGATCTCGCGGGAAACCTCCGCTGGGCGGTGGCGTTGTGGTCGAACCCGTTCGAGCGGATCGTGGTTTCCGGGACGGTGGTCGAGGTCGCCAACAACCTGGGAAACTCGGTCTCCTTCGATCTCCTCGACCCGAACTTCTCCTGGCAGGGGAGACGTTCGTCGCGGAAGCTTCCCCCAACCCCGGCCAGCGGCAATCATGACACCCGGCAAAACGGGAGAAGGGCCAGTACATGAGCGGGATCGACGCGGAAGTCTTCGGGGGACGCATGCCGTCCGGCGCGGGCGACTTCGCCATCGAGACGCACGGCATCAGGCCCGTGCCCGAGGCGAACCGGTTCGGCCGGCCGTGGCGGCTCGCGAGCGTGTGGTTCGCGCCCAACCTCACCATGACCGCCGTCTTCACCGGCACGCTCGGTTCGACGCTGGGGCTGGGCTTCACGACCGGGTTCATCGTCGCGCTCGTCGGCACGATCCTCGGCTCGCTGCCGCCCGCGTACCTGTCGACCTGGGGCCCGCGAACGGGCGCGGGCCAGCTGCCGCTCGCGCGCCTGCCGTTCGGCCGCACGGTGGTGCTGCCGGGGCTCGTGCAGTGGCTCGGCAGCATCGCGTGGGACGCGCTGGTGGGACTGTTCGGCGGCGAAGCGCTGGCGGAGCTCACCGGGCTGCCGTTCTGGCTCGCCGTGGTGCTCGTGCTGGCCCTGCAATGCCTGCTCGGCGTGTTCGGCTACGCCGTGATCCACCGCGTGCAGGCCGTGATGAGCGCGGTGCTCGTGGTCGCGTTCGTGGCGCTCGCGGTCAAGGTCGTCCTCGACCACCCGATCACCTTCACCGACACCGCGACCGGCGGCGACTACGCGGGCGCCATCGTGCTGTTTTCCACGATCACGCTCAGCCTCGCCATCTCGTGGGCGCCCTACGCCGCCGACTTCAGCCGCTACCTGCCCGCCGACACGAAGCCGGCCGGGGTCTTCTGGTTCACGCTGCTCGGGCTCGTCGCGTCGTACGCGCTGGGTGAGGGCATCGGCCTCGCGCTCGGCTCGGCGCTGGGCGACCAGACTGCCGCCGGCGTCTCGCAGCTGGTCGGCGGCGGTCTGGTCGGCGGCCTGGCGCTGCTGGTGATCGCGCTGGCCGCCGTGTCGTCCAACGCCATGAACGACTACAGCGGCTCGCTCGCCCTCCAAACCGTGGGCGTGCGGCTGCGCCGCCCGGTGTCCGCGGTCGTGGTGACCGTGCTGGCGTTCGTGCTCATCCTCTGGATGCACAGCGGCGACCTGTCGGCGAAGTTCGAGAACGTGCTGCTGTTCGTGAGCTACTGGATCCCGCCGTTCCTGGGCGTCGTGGTGCCTGACTGGCTGCGTCGCACGAAGCACGGCCGGCGCTTCGACATCGACGCTGAGCTGCGGAAACCCACCCGGTCGTGGGCCGCGCTCGTGGCGTTCTTGGTCGGCTTCGCGGCGGCGGTGCCGTTCATGAACACCACCGTCTACACCGGACCTGTCGCCGCCGCCCTGCACGGTGCGGATCTTGCGTACTACGCGGGGTTCGTGGTTTCGCTGGTGGCGTATTTGATCCTGCGCGGCGGAAAGAAGGTTGACCTCCAGTAAAGTAGAGGTCGCACGCTGGTTGGTACCTACTTCAGGAGGAACCATGCCAGTCGCCGTCATCACCGGCGCGTCAGCCGGTCTGGGGCGGGCCCTCGCCGGGGCCCTCGTCCGTCGCGAGTGGACAGTGCTGGGCACCGCGCGGGGTGAAGAAGCCTTGCGGGCCACGGCCGACGAGCTCGGCTTCACCGCCGTGCCCGGCGACGTCACGGACCCTCCGCACCGCGCCGCTCTCGCCGAGGCCGCCGGGCCGCGGCTCGACCTGCTCGTGAACAACGCCAGCAGCCTCGGCGTCAGCCCGCTGCCGCCGCTGGCCGACTACCCGCTCGAAGCCCTGGAATCCGTCTACCGCACCAACGTCTTCGCGCCCCTCGCACTCACTCGAACGCTGCTGCCCGCGCTGAAAACCGCGAACGGCACTCTCGTCGACATCAGCTCCGACGCCGCCGTCGAACCCTACGAGGGCTGGGGTGCCTACGGCTCCGCGAAAGCCGCGCTCGACCACGCCACCGCCGTGCTCGGTGTCGAGAACCCGGAGCTCGCCGTCTACGCCGTCGACCCCGGTGACCTGCGCACGGCCATGCACCAGCTCGCCTTCCCCGGCGAGGACATCTCCGACCGCCCGCTGCCCGAGACGGCCGTGCCCGCGTTCCTCAGGCTGCTCGACGAACGCCCGCCCAGTGGCCGCTACCGCGCCGCCGACCTCGCCACGGCGGTGCGCTCGTGACCACTCCGCACACGCGCTTCACGCTGTCGGACGACCTGCTCGCCGTCGCACCACCCGAAGCACGGGGCCTCGCCCGTGACGAGGTCCGGTTGCTCACCGCGGGCCCGGACGGGGTCCACCACGCCACGTTCCGCGAGGTCGGCGACCACCTGCGGCCCGGTGACCTGCTCGTCGTCAACACCTCGGGCACGCTCCCCGCCGCCGTCGACGCCGTGCGCGGCGACCACGTCGTCGGCGTCCACTTCTCCACCGAGCTCGACGCCGTGGAGTTCGACGAGGGCACCTGGGTCGTCGAACTCCGCGCCCCCGGTGGCCCGCTGCTCGACGGCCGCGAAGGCGAGCACCTCGCCCTGCCCGCCGGCGCCGGCCTCACCCTGCTCGAGCCGCACATCGCCGGCCGGCGACGGCTCTGGCGCGCCCGCGTCGACGTCGAAGGCGGCGTCGGGAAGTACCTGGCGCTCGTCGGCCGCCCCATCCGCTACGGCTACGTCCCGCGTACGTGGCCGCTCACCGACTACCAGACCGTGTTCGCCCGCGACCCCGGCTCGGCCGAAATGCCCAGCGCCGCCCGCCCCTTCACCGCGGAACTCGTGACGCAGCTGGCCTCCCGCGGTGTGCTCTTCGCGCCGATCCTGCTGCACACCGGCGTCTCGTCGCCTGAAGCGGGGGAGCCGCCGTACGCGGAGCGCTACCGCGTCCCCGCCACCACCGCCGCGCTGGTCAACTGGGTGCGCACGCAGGGTGGCCGCGTCGTCGCCGTGGGGACCACCGCGGTCCGCGCGCTGGAGTCGGCCGTGGTGGACGGCGCCGTCACCGCCGCGTCGGGCTGGACGTCGCTGGTGCTGGGCCCGGACCACCCGGCGCAGGTCGTCGACGGGCTCGTCACCGGCCTGCACACGCCTGAGGCCTCGCATCTGCTCCTGCTCGAGGCCGTCGTCGGCCCCGCCCTGGTGCAGCGCGCCTACGACGCGGCCGTCGAACGGAGGTACCTCTGGCACGAGTTCGGCGACGTCTCGCTGCTGCTGAGCAAGTAACGGCACCCCTGTCAAGGGCCTCCGACCGGTTTTCCCGCGATGCGGATGTCGATGCGCCCGGGTGAGTGACCGTGCGAACCTCGCCGGGACCCGTCACCGCTGGAAGGGCCCACCCGTGCGCAAGCTTCCGAGAACCCGTTTGTTCGCCGCCGCGCTCGTCGCGCTGACCGCAGTGGGCGCACTCGTGGGCTGTTCGCGCGCGGAGCGGCCCCAGGCCGCGGCCACGGACGAAGGCGCGGCGACGGAGGTGCGCCTCGGCTACTTCCCGAACGTCACCCACGCGCCGGCGCTGATCGGCGTCGACAAGGGCTTCTTCACCCAGCAGCTGGGCAAGACGAAGCTGACCACGCAGACGTTCAACGCCGGCCCCGACGAGGTCAACGCGCTGCTCGGCAAGTCGCTCGACATGGCGTTCATCGGCTCGGGCCCGGCCATCACGGCCTTCAGCAAGTCCGCAGGCGCCATCCAGCTGGTCTCCGGCGCGGTCTCGGGCGGCGCCCAGCTCGTGGTGAAGCCGGACATCACCAGTGTCGACCAGCTCAAGGGCAAGACCCTGACGACGCCGCAGCTGGGCAACACGCAGGACGTGGCGCTCAAGAAGTTCCTCGCCGGCAAGCAGCTCACCGGCCAGGTCACCGTGACCACGATGGACAACCCGAAGACGCTCGACGCCTTCCGCAAGGGCGACGTCGACGGCGGCTGGCTGCCCGAGCCGTGGTCCTCGCGGCTGGTGCTCGACGCCGGCGCGAAGGTGCTCGTCGACGAGAAGTCGCTGTGGCCCGACGGCCGGTTCCCGACCACCGTGGTGATCGTGCGCAGCGAGTTCCTGCAGCAGCACCCCGACACCGTGCGCGCGGTCCTGAAGGGCGAGCTGGCGGCCATCGACTGGGCCAAGGCCAATCCGGCGGACGCGAAGACGGTCGTCAACGCAGCGCTCAAGAAACTCGCCGGCAGCTCGCTGAGCCCGGCCGTGCTCGACCGCGCGTTCTCCGGCATCGAGCTGACCACGGACCCGATCCCCGAGCAGTTCCCGCAGCTGGCGCAGGACTCCGTCACCGCGGGCGTCGCGAAGTCCGCCGTGGCGCTCAAGGGGTTCGCCGACTTCGGTCCGCTCAACGAGGTCCTGAAGGAAGCGAAGCAACCAGCCGTCGAAGCCCCCGCCCTGGCCAAGTGACTGCGTCCCGGTGATTCAGGCCCTGGTGATTCAAGAGAGGCAGCGAGCGATGACGATCACCCTCCCCAGTGGACGGACCGAGTTCACCGGCACGGCCGCGGTGCGGCTTTCCGGCGTCGGCAAGGCGTTCGGCCCGGCCGGGCGTGCGGTGGTCGCGCTCGACGGCGTGGACCTGACGGTGGCGCCGGGCGAGTTCGTGTGCCTGCTCGGTGCGTCCGGCTGCGGCAAGAGCACGCTGCTGAATCTCGTGGCCGGCCTCGACGCGCCGTCGGCGGGGGAGATCACGCTCAACACTTCGCGCCCGGCGGTCATGTTCCAGGAGGCCGCGCTGATGCCGTGGCTCACGGCCGCGCGCAACGTCGAGCTGCCGCTGCGCCTGGCCGGGTTCGGCCGCGCCGAGCGCCGCCACAAGGCCGCCGAGCTGCTGGACCTGGTGCGCCTGAGCGGCGTGGGCGGGAAGCGTCCGCACGAGCTGTCCGGCGGCATGCGTCAGCGGGTGGCGCTGGCCCGTGCGCTCGCGGCGACCCACCGCGTCGGCGGCGACGCGGAGCAGGCCCTGCTGCTGATGGACGAACCGTTCGCCGCGCTCGACGCCATCACCCGCGACGTGCTGCAGGGCGAGCTGCTGCGCGTGTGGGGGCGCACGGGCACGTCGGTGCTGTTCGTGACCCACGACGTGCGCGAGGCCGTGCGGCTGGGCCAGCGCGTGGTGCTGCTGTCTTCGCGCCCGGGCCGCGTGGTGCGCGAGTGGACCGACGTGCCGCTGGCCGACACCGAGGAGCTGACCGAGGAAATCACCGGCCACCTGCGAAAGGTGATCAGCACCCATGCCGCAGCCTGACGGACCCGTCGACGAGCTGGACGCCGTCGGTTCCGGCCTCGACGCGCTCGACGCCCCGGTAGGGGAGCGCCGCCCGTCGTTCTGGCGCCGGTTCGCGTGGGGTTTCCTGCCGCCGGTCGTCGCGCTCGTGCTGCTCGTGGTCGTGTGGCAGATCCTGTGGGCCGCCGCGTTCTGGCCGGAGGCGCAGCTGCCCGCGCCGCTGGCCGTGTGGAACGAGTTCTGGGACCGCCTCACCGACGGCGAGGTGTTCGGCTTCATCTGGACGTCGCTGCACCGCGCCGCGCTCGGCTTCGCCGCGGGCGTGGTGATCGGGACGCCGTTGGGGCTGCTCGTCGCCAAGGTCCGCGTGGTGCGCGCGGCGATCGGGCCGCTGCTCACGGGGCTGCAGAGCCTGCCGTCGGTGGCCTGGGTGCCGGCCGCGATCCTGTGGTTCGGCATCAACGACGCGGCGATCTACTTCGTCGTGCTGCTCGGGTCCGTGCCCTCGATCGCTAACGGCCTCGTCTCCGGTATCGACCAGATCCCGCCGATCCTGCCGCGTGTCGGGCAGGTCATGGGCGCGCGCCGGCTTGCCGCGGCCCGCCACATCCTGCTGCCCGCCGCGTTGCCCGGCTTCCTCGCCGGGCTGAAGCAGGGCTGGGCGTTCTCGTGGCGTTCGCTGATGGCGGCCGAGCTCATCGCGCTGTCGCCGCAGCTCGGCATCGGCCTGGGCGCGTACTTGAACCAGGGCTCGTCGCTCAACGCGATCGAGAAGGTGATCGCGGCGATCTTCCTGATCCTGCTCGTCGGGATCGGGATCGAGCTGCTGGTGTTCCGGCCGCTGGAGCGCGCCGTGCTGCGGGCGCGCGGCCTCACGTCCTCGCTCTGACGGGGCTCACCCGACGCGGTTTCGCGGCACCCACCACAATGTTCGATCATGGCCCCCGCGATCCTGGCGCTGCTCGCCGATCTGATCTTCTTCGTGCGGTTCCTGCGCGAGCCACGGCGGTTCGGCAACGCCGTGTGGTTCGCGATCGCGTTGGTGTTGACGGCGTTGTGGCTCTTCAGCCTCACGGCGGGGCTGGTGTGGCTGCAGGCCGTGGTGCTGATCTTCGTCGCGGTGGTGGCGGTGGTCGCCGCGCTGGTGCTGCCGTGGGCGCTGGTCGCCAACGGCGCGGTGATGTGGCGCCGCGAGGGGCATCGGCCGGCGAACCTGCTGTCGCTGCTCGCGGGGCTGGCGATCCTGGCGGTCTACGTCTTCACCGTGGGCGCGGTCGCTTTCACGCGCGCGGCGCCGTGGCTGATCGTGGTGGCGCTCTCGGCGCTGCTGCTCTCGGCGTATCTCGGGTTCGTGTTCACGGCGCTGCTCATGTACTCCGTGCTCTACAGCCGGTTGAACCGCCGCGCCCGCGCCGCCGCGATCATCGTGCTGGGTTCCGGTTTGCTGGGTGACCGCGTGCCGCCGCTGCTGGCCAGCCGCTTGGACCGCGGGGTCCAGTGTTACCAGCGCTCGCCCGAGGCCTTCGTGGTCGTGTCCGGTGGCCAGGGGAGTGACGAGCTCACCTCGGAAGCCGTCGCGATGGCTGCGTATCTGGAGAACGCCGGAGTGTCTCGGGAGTCGGTGCTGCTGGAGGACAAGGCCACGACGACCGACGAGAACCTGCGCTTCAGCGTGGAACTGCTGCGCGCGCGGGGGATTTCCGGCCGGATCCTCGCCGTGACGAACAACTACCACGTCTTCCGCACCGCCATCCTCGCTCGCCGCCTGCGGCTGCGCCTGGACGTGATCGGCGCGAAGACCGCTTCGTACTTCGTGCCGAGCGCTTTTCTGCGCGAGTTCGTGGCTTTGCTGGTGCAGTACAAGAAGACGAACATCGCCGCGTTCGTGGTGCTGGGCGGTTTCCCGCCCGCGTTCGCCTTGCTCGGCCAGCTCTGACGCGCCTGCGGCACAACGCGCCCCAATGCGGCGTTCGGTGCGTTGAGCGCAACCAACGCCGCATTGGGGTGGGTCGGTCCGGGTGGTGCTGAAACGCAGACCGGCCCGCAGGCGAGGAGCCTGCGGGCCGGTCTGAAGTGGACGGTCAGCGCCCGGTGCGGCGAGATCCCGCGCGGGTGCCGGACGAGAACGCCGCGGCGCCACGGCTGGAGCCGGAGGCCGAGCCGGCGCGGCTGGGCTGCTGCGAGCGCGTCGCCGACTGGCCGGAACCACCGCGGCGCGGTTCGCCCTGAGTGCGGGCGGCGGCTGCGCCACCGCGACCGCCACCGGTGCGCCCGGCTGCGGCGCCACCGCGGCCGGCGTTCGCGCGCCCGGCGCCGCTGCGGCCTCCGGCTGAACGACCGGCGTCACCACGACCGCGGCCGGCACCGTCGCCGACGGCTTCCCGTGAAGCGCCGCCGCGACCACGGCCGCCGCCTTCGCCGAATGATTCGCGAGCAGCGCCGCCGCGACCGCGGCCTTCGCCGAACGAGTCCCGCCCGGCGCCACCACGGCTGCCGCGGCTGGAGCCGCCGCGTCCGGCCGACTCGCCCCGGCGCGACTGGGCGTTGGCGCGAGCGCCCTGCCCACCGCGGTTCTCCGGAGCCGGCCCACCACGACGGCCGCCGCGGGCGGAAGCGTCGCCGCCGGAAGCGGTGACCTTCTTGGGGCGGTCGTCGACGATCGGGCGGCGCGGCGAGGCGTCGAAGGTGCGCTCGCCGGGGGCGAGCTCGGCCAGCAGCGGGTGGCCCGGGCCGATCTGCGTGGTCGTGGGCTTGATGCCGGCCTTGCGGGTGAGGTCGCGGACGTCGGCGATCTGGTCGTCGGTCATCAGCGTCACCACGGTGCCCGACGCGCCCGCACGCGCGGTGCGGCCGGAGCGGTGCAGGTAGGCCTTGTGCTCCACGGGCGGGTCGGCGTGGATGACGAGGGTGACGTCGTCCACGTGGATGCCGCGGGCCGCGATGTCGGTGGCGACCAGCGTCTTGGCCGCGCCGGAGGAGAAGGCCTCCAGGTTGCGCGTGCGCGCGTTCTGGCCGAGGTTGCCGTGCAGCTCGACGGCCGGCACACCGCTGGCCACCAGCTTGCGCGTGAGGCTCTTGGCGCGGTGCTTGGTGCGCGTGAACACGAGCGTGCGGCCGGGCGCGGCCGTGAGGTCGACGAGCACCGGCAGGCGGTGGGTCTCCTCGAGGTGCAGCACGTGGTGCGTCATGGTCGAGACCGGCGACTGGGCCGAGTCGACACTGTGCGTGACCGGGTCGTGCATGAAGCGCTTGACCAGCACGTCGACGCCGCCGTCGAGGGTCGCGGAGAAGAGCAGCCGCTGCCCGCGCTCGGGCGTCTGGTCCATGATGCGCCGCACCTCGGGCAGGAAGCCCAGGTCGGCCATGTGGTCGGCCTCATCGAGCACGGTGATCTCGATCTGGTCGAGCTTCACCTCGCCGGAGCGCATGTGGTCGGCCAGGCGGCCGGGGCAGGCGACGACGATGTCCACGCCGTCGCGCAGGCGCGTGATCTGCGGAGACGCGCTCACGCCGCCGAAGATCGTGGTCGTCTTCAGGCCCAGCACCTTGCCCAGCGGCGCGATGGTGGCCTCGATCTGGGTGGCGAGCTCACGCGTCGGCGCGAGGATCAGCGCGCGCGGGCGGCCGGGGCGCCGGCGCGTGGGGCCGGCGGAGAGGCGGGCCAGCACGGGCAGCGCGAAGCCGTAGGTCTTGCCGGAGCCAGTGCGGCCGCGGCCGAGCACGTCGCGGCCCGCGAGCGTGTGCGGCAGTGTGGCTTCCTGGATCGGAAACGGCGAGGTGACGCCCTGGGCCGCCAGCGCGTCCACGAGGGACTTGGGCAGGCCGAGTTCAGTAAATGTGGTCATAAGTGCGTACGGGCGCTCGAAACGCCCCGGTTCTCCATACGTGAGAAGGGTTGTCCTGCCCGGCGCAGACCTCGGGGGGCCGCGGCGCGTGGTAGTCGACAACAACACGCGATCCGAGGCAGAACTGAGCGGACCGCAAGATCAGTATAGCCGAACGTGCGCGCGGGGCCGAGTGAGTTTGCCCGCATCCCGGCCCCTTGCTAAGTTACCCGTCGGTAATCACGGAGGAGAGCCATGCCGCTGCTCAACCCGCGGGCCTACGACCCGCAGTCGTTCGACCCGGAGACCCGGCGCCTGCTGCTGGCCACGATCGAGTGGTTCGAGTCACGCGGCAAGCGCAAGCTCACCGAGGACTACCACAACCGCACCTTCTACGCGGACTTCCTCGAGTTCGCCGGCAAGGAAGGCCTCTTCGCCACCTTCCTCACGCCCGCCGCGGCCGCCGACGGCGCGCCGGACAAGCGCTGGGACACCGGCCGCGTGGCCGCGCTATCGGAGCTGCTCGGCTTCTACGGCCTCAACTACTGGTACCCGTGGCAGGTCACCATCCTCGGGCTCGGCCCGGTGTGGCAGAGCGGCAACGAGGTCGCGCGCAAGCGTGCGGCCGACGCGCTGGACGCGGGCGGCGTCGGCGCGTTCGGACTGTCCGAAAAGGATCACGGCGCCGACATCTACTCGTCCGACCTCGTCCTCACGCCCGACGGCGCGGGCGGCTATCGCGCCAACGGCTCCAAGTATTACATCGGCAACGGCAACGTCGCCCGCACGATCTCGGTCTTCGGCCGCGTCGACGGCGTCGAAGGCCCGGACCAGTACGTGTTCTTCTACGCCGACTCGACGCACCCGAACTACCACGTGGTGAAGAACGTCGTGCCCTCGCAGATGTTCGTCGCGGAATTCCGCCTCGAGGACTACCCGGTGCACGCCGAGGACCTCCTGCACGTCGGCGCGGAGGCGTTCAGCGCCGCGCTCAACACCGTGAACATCGGCAAGTTCAACCTGTGTTTCGGCGGCATCGGCATGGCCACGCACTCGCTGTACGAGGCCATCACGCACGCCCACAACCGGATCCTCTACGGCAAGCCCGTCACCGACTTCCCGCACGTGCGCCGCGAGTTCGTGGAGGCCTACGCGCGGCTGGTCGGCATGAAGCTGTTCTCCGACCGCGCCGTGGACTACTTCCGCTCCGCCGGCCCGGACGACCGCCGCTACCTGCTGTTCAACCCCATCACCAAGATGAAGGTGACCACGCAGGCGCAGAAGGTGATCGGCCTGGTCGCCGACGTCGTCGCGGCCAAGGGCTTCGAGGCCGACACCTACCTCGCCATGGCCAAGAACGACATCGACGGCCTGCCCAAGCTGGAGGGCACGGTGGCGGTGAACCTCGCGCTGATCGCGAAGTTCATGCCCGCCTACCTTTTCGCGCCCCAGGACTACGCCCCCGTGCCGACCCGCGACGACGCCGCGGACGACGAGTTCCTCTTCCGCCAGGGCCCCGCGCGCGGCCTGTCGAAGGTCCGTTTCCACGACTGGAAAACGGCCTACGGCAAGGCTTCGCACATCCCGAACGTGGCGCTCTTCCGCGAGCAGGCCGACCACCTCGTGCGCCTGCTCACCGAAGCCGCGCCGGACGAGGCCCAGCAGGCCGACCTGGACTTCGGGCTGGCGCTGACGGAGCTGTTCACCCTCGTCGTCTACGGCCAGCTGATCCTGGAGCAGGCCGAGCTCACCGGCGAGCCCGACGACGTCGTGGACCAGCTCTTCGCCGTGCTGGTGCAGGACTTCAGCGCGGCTGCGGTGGACCTCAACGGCAAGGCGAGCTCCACGGCCAAGCAGCAGGAGCTGGCGCTGGCGGCCCTGCGCAAGCCCGTCGTGGACGCCGACCGCTTCGCTCGCGTGTGGACAGTGGTGCGGGACCTGTCCGGCACCTACGAGATGAACGCCTAGGCGCACCGGGTCCGCGGGCGCACCCGCGCGCGGGCCCGTTGTCCTGACGGACAACAAACGGCCTCGTTCAGGTTGATCGGGAACATCGCGTTCGCGTGTGCCCTGCTGCACGGTGAGCAGGCAACCCCTTTCACCCCACAACAGGAACGAGGCTCGTCATGGCCGCTCCCGGACTACCCACCGTCGTACTGGTCCACGGCGCCTTCGCCGACGCGTCAGGCTGGCAGGGGGTGGCCGCCGGTCTGCGTGAACGCGGCTATCCGGTGCTCGCTCCGGCCAACCCGCTGTGCGGGGTCGCCGCCGATGCCGGCTACATCAGGGACTTCGTGTCGACGATCCAGGGCGACGTCGTGCTCGTGGGCCACTCGTACGGCGGTTGCGTGATCACCAACGCGAGCACGGGCATCCCGAACGTGCGGGCGTTGGTCTACATCGCCGCTTTCGCACCGGACGAGGGAGAGACGTTGCTCGAGTCCTTCGCGCTCGGCGGCGGGACGTCCGAACTCGGTGAGCGCCTGGTTCGGCGCCCGTACCCGGGTGCGCCCGAGGGCGACGCCGACGGGTACATCGACCTGGAATTCTTCCACCAGCTGTTCTGCGCCGACCTGGACACCGATCTCGCCGCTTTCATGGCCGTCGCCCAGCGCGGGTTCGCGCTGTCCTGCCTGTCCGCCCCTTCCGGAGTGCCCGGCTGGCGGACCATCCCGAGCTGGTACCTCGTGGCTGCCGACGACGTCACGATCCCGCCGGAGGCCGAGCGGTTCATGGCGAAGCGCGCCGGAGCGCAGACGGTGGAGGTCGCCAGTTCGCACGTCGCGATGATCAGCAAGCCGGCCGAGACGATCGACCTGATCGTCGCCGCTTGCGGTGCCTGACACAGGACAAGCTCTAGGCTGACCTGGTGACGCGACGCGAGGCCACGAGCGGGCCCGATCCGGAGCTCGTGGCACTCGCCGGACGGCTGCTGGGCGCCATCGACGAGTTCGCGGACGAGATCGCGTCCGCGATCGAGGCCCGCGTCGAGTTCTACTCCCTGACTACCGTCGTGTCGGCCGACGACCTGCGGCGATCCGTGCGAGGCAACCTCGAGTACGTCCTGCGGTCCTTGCAGGAGGACCGGTTCGCCGACGTCGCGGCAGCCCGGACGACCGGTGCTCTGCGAGCCGAGCAAGGGGTGCCGCTGTCGGTGGTCATGGCGGCGTTCCGCGTTCTGTTCAGCCAGATCTGGCACAGCCTCGTGCGGCACGCCCGCACGCGGGCACAGGTCTCGGACCAGGCGCTGGTGGACGCGGCCTCCGACCTGTGGTCCGCACACGACACCTTCGCCGAGGAAATGGCCGCCGCGCACCGCGAGGCGACGATGGCACTGGTGCTGCGGAACGAGGGCGAGCGGTCGGCTCTGGTCGGCGCACTCCTGGAGGGACGGCCGCTGCACGAGACGTCGGTCTGGGAGGTAGCGGACGTGCTTCGCCTGCCCAAACGGGGGCCCTTCGTCGTGGTCGCGGCCGAAGCGGTGCAACTGGCCCAGGAGGCGCTGCCCGGCATCGAGAACCGCTTGCGGGCCCGACGTATCGGGTCGGCCTGGCGGCTGATGCCCGATGCGCAGATCGGGATCGTGCGGTTCGAGAACGACGCCGACCTGCGCCCGCTCGCGTCGACCCTGACGGCGTCGGCGCACAGCCGGATCGGCGTCAGCCCGCCGTATCGGGCACTGACGGAGACGGCGGCCGCGCTGCGTTTCGCGCGCATCGCGCTGGCGAGCACCGTCGCCGGCACGCCGCACGTCACGATGTTCGACGACTTTCCCCTTGCCGTCGCGGCGGTCAGCGCGCCCGACGCGATGCAGCGAGTCCGGCAGGCCGTACTCGGGCCGATCCTCGACCTGCCGCCCGAGCAAGGCAAGGTCCTCCTCGACACCCTGGCCGCGTGGCGGGACAACGGAGGGTCGGCGTCGGGCGCCGCGGCAGTTCTGTTCTGTCACCCCAACACGGTCCGCCACCGGCTGCGCCGGGTCGAGGCCGCCACCGGTCGCTCCCTCAGCGACCCGAAAGCAACCGCGGAGATCCTGATCGCGCTCGAGGCCGCGTTGCTGGGAATTGCACGGTGATGACCTCATGGGCTCACCGGTCCGCGAACCCGGGCCGGGCCCGGCCGCTCGGCTACGCCGGTGCACCGTGACCGCACCCCGCCTCGAAGCCCGGGCCATCACCACCGCGCGGCTGGACCTGCTGCCGCTGCTCGTCGAGCACGCCGAGGAGATGGCGCGGGTGCTGTCCGACCCGGCGCTGCACACCTTCATCGGCGGCACCCCGGACACTCCGGAAGCCCTGCGCACGCGCTACCAGCGCATGACCGCCGGCTCACCCGACCCGGCCGTGACCTGGCTGAACTGGGTGATCCGGCTTCGCGGCGAGGGCGGTCTGACGGGCACCGTCCAGGCCACCGTGAGTGCCGCCGGCGCGGAGATCGCCTGGGTGGTGGGGACGCCGTGGCAAGGCCGCGGCATCGCCACCGAAGCCACCCAGGCGCTCGTTGCCTGGCTCGAACGGCAGCCCGTGGCCGCCGTTCTCGCCCACATCCATCCCGGGCACCGGGCTTCCGCCGCCGTGGCCACCGCCGCTGGGCTCACGCCCACCGACGAGTGGCACGACGGCGAAATCCGCTGGCTCCGGGCCCGCTGACCCGGTCCTACTTGCCGAATCCGGCCCGCCGCAGCGCGTCGGCCATCGAGCCGTTGCCGCCGGAGTTGCCCCCGCGGTCACGACCGCCGCCGCCACCGCCGCGGTTGCCCTGCTGGCCACGCCGCTGACCGCCGCCGCCGCCCTGGCCGCCGCCGCCCTGGCCGCCACCGCCCTGGCCGCCACCGCCACCGCCCTGACCGCGGTCACGACCGCCGCCGCCACCACTACGACGGTCCTGCGACGAAGCACCCGGCTCGTCGTCCAGGCGCAGCGTCAGCGAGATCCGCTTGCGCGGCACGTCGACGTCGAGCACCTTCACCTTCACGATGTCGCCGGGCTTCACGACGTCGCGTGGGTCCTTCACGAAGTTCTTCGACAGCGCCGACACGTGGGCGAGGCCGTCCTGGTGCACGCCGACGTCGATGAACGCGCCGAACGCCGCCACGTTCGTGACCACACCCTCCAGCCGCATCCCGGGCTTGAGGTCACCGATCTTGTCCACGCCCTCGGCGAACGTCGCAGTCTTGAACGCCGGACGCGGGTCGCGGCCGGGCTTCTCCAGCTCGGTCAGGATGTCCGTGACGGTCGGGAGCCCGAAGGTCTCGTCCACGAACTCCGTCGGCTTGAGCGCCTGCAGCGTGCGGGCGTTGCCGATCAGCTCGCGGATGCCCGAGCCGGTGCGGTCGAGGATCCGCCGCACCACCGGGTACGCCTCGGGGTGCACCGAAGACGCGTCGAGCGGGTCGTCGCCGTCCGGGATGCGCAGGAAGCCGGCGCACTGCTCGAACGCCTTGGGCCCGAGCCGCGCGACCTCCTTCAGTGCTGTGCGCGACTTGAACGGACCGTTGGTGTCGCGGTGGGACACGATGTTCTCGGCCAGCCCCGTGGTGATGCCCGAAACCCGCGTGAGCAGCGGAGCGGACGCGGTGTTCACGTCCACGCCGACCGCGTTCACGCAGTCCTCCACCACCGCGTCGAGCGAGCGCGACAGCGACACCTCGGACAGGTCGTGCTGGTACTGCCCGACGCCGATCGACTTCGGGTCGATCTTGACCAGCTCGGCCAGCGGGTCCTGCAGCCGGCGCGCGATCGAGACCGCGCCGCGCAGCGACACGTCCATGCCCGGCAGCTCCTGCGACGCGAACGCCGACGCCGAGTACACCGACGCGCCCGCCTCGCTGACGACGGCCTTCGTGAGGCTCAGCTCGGGGTGCTTCTTGATGAGCTCCTGCGCGAGCTTGTCCGTCTCGCGCGACGCGGTGCCGTTGCCGATCGAGATCAGGTCCACGTGGTGCTTCGCCGACAGCACGGCGAGCTCGGCGATCGACTGGTCCCACTTGTTCGCCGGCTGGTGCGGGTAGATCACGTGCGTGTCCACGACCTTGCCGGTCGCGTCGACCACGGCCACCTTCACGCCGGTGCGGAAGCCCGGGTCGAGGCCCATCGTCGCGCGCGTGCCGGCTGGCGCGGCCAGCAGCAGGTCGCGCAGGTTCGCCGCGAACACGCGCACGGCGTCGTCCTCGGCCGACTGGCGCAGCCGCATCCGCAGGTCGATGCCCAGGTGCAGGAGGATCTTGGTGCGCCAGGCCCAGCGCACGGTGTCGCCGAGCCACTTGTCGGCGGGCCGGCCTTGCTGGGTGACGCCGAACTTGTGCGCGATCCGCATCTCGTACTCGGTCGGACCGACGCGCGGCTCGGCGTCCTCGGCCCGGGGTTCCTCGGCCTCCATCGACAGGTCGAGGATTTCCTCCTTCTCGCCGCGCAGCATCGCGAGGATGCGGTGCGAGGGGAGCTTCGCGTACGGCTCGGAGAAGGTGAAGTAGTCGGCGAACTTCGCGCCTTCCTCTTCCTTGCCCGCGCGGACCTTCGACGCGATGTGCCCCTCGGTCCACATCTTCTCGCGCAGCTCGCCGATCAGGTCGGCGTCTTCGGCGAAGCGCTCCACGAGGATCGAGCGGGCGCCGTCGAGCGCGGCTTGCGCGTCGGCGACACCCTTGTCGGCGTCGACGAACACCGCGGCCGCGGCCTGCGGGTCGGTGTTCGGGTCGTTCATGAGGCCGTCGGCCAGCGGCTCGAGGCCGGCCTCACGGGCGATCTGCGCCTTCGTCCGCCGCTTCGGCTTGTACGGCAGGTAGATGTCTTCCAGGCGCGACTTCGTGTCCGCGGCCATGATCTGGGCCTCGAGCGCCTCGTCGAGCTTGCCCTGCGTGCGGATCGACTCCAGCACGGAGACGCGCCGCTCGTCGAGTTCCCGCAGGTAGCGCAGCCGTTCCTCGAGCGTGCGCAGCTGCGCGTCGTCGAGCATCCCGGTGACTTCCTTGCGGTACCGGGCGATGAACGGCACGGTCGACCCCCCGTCGAGGAGGTCGACCGCGGCCTTGACCTGACCTTCGCGCACCCCCAGCTCTTCGGCGATCCGTTCCTCGACCGACTGCACGCTCACAACCAGGCTCCTGCTCCGTCTCGGTGTCCCGTGCCGAGCATTCTGCCGTCCGGTTCGGTGCGACTTTCGTATGGCCCCGTCGAAGCGACGCCCGAACGGTTCCTTGACACCGAGATTGGTCTAGTCCACTTTGTGGTGACCTGCCTCACTCTTTCGTGGAGGTCTCGCTGTGTTCTCCAAACGGTCCCCACAACCTCGCCCTTCCCGCCGACCCAAACTGGCGATCAGCGCACTGATCGCCACCGTGGCCGCGTGCCTCGGTGTCACCTTCGTCATCGGTGGCAGCGCCTCGGCCGCCAACATCCTCGCCAACCCCGGCTTCGAAAGCGGCAGCCTTTCGGGCTGGACCTGCAGTGGTTCCGCCTCCGTGGTGTCCAATGGCGCCCACGGCGGGACCAAGGCGCTCAGCGCCGCGCCCTCGTCGTCCGACACCGCCCAGTGCTCGCAGCAGGTGACGGTGAAGGCGAACACCGCCTACAAGCTGTCGGCCTGGGTGCAGGGCAGCTACGTCTACCTGGGCGTCTCCGGCACCGGCGGCGCCGACACCAGCACCTGGACGCCGGGCACGAGCGGCTGGAGCCAGCTCTCGGTCGACTTCACCACCGGTGCGTCCACCAGCATCACCGTGTACCTGCACGGCTGGTACGGGCAGCCGGCCTACCTGGCCGACGACGTCAACCTCGACGGCCCGGGCACCCCGCCGCCCACGACCCCGACCACGCCGACGACACCCACCACCCCGCCGACGACCCCGACCACGCCCACCACGTCCCAGCCGCCGACGACCGGTGACCTGGCCAAACACGTGCTCACGGGCTACTGGCAGAACTTCTACAACGGAGCCAAGGCCCTCAAGCTCGCCGACGTGCCCACGCGCTACAACATCATCGCCGTGGCCTTCGCCGACGCCACGGGCACACCGGGCGCCGTGAACTTCACGCTCGACTCAGGCCTGTCGTCGCAGCTCGGCGGCTACACCGACGCGCAGTTCCGCGCCGACATCAAGACCGTGCAGGCGCGGGGCCAGAAGGTGATCATCTCCGTCGGCGGCCAGAACGGCACGATCAACGTCAGCGACTCGTCGTCGGCGAACAACTTCGCCAACTCCGTGAAGTCGCTGATCTCGACCTACGGCTTCGACGGCGTGGACATCGACCTCGAGAACGGCATCAACGCCACCTACATGGGCCAGGCGCTGCGCAGCATCCACAACGGCGGCGGCTCGGTCATCACCATGGCGCCGCAGACGATCGACATGCAGTCCACCCAGGGCGGCTACTTCCAGCTCGCGCTGGGGATCAAGGACATCCTCACGGTCGTCAACATGCAGTACTACAACTCGGGCACCATGCTCGGCTGCAACGGCCAGGTCTACGCGCAGGCCACCGTCGACTTCCTGACGGCGCTGGCGTGCATCCAGCTGCAAGGCGGTTTGCGGGCCGACCAGGTGGCCCTCGGCCTGCCGGCTTCCGGCTCGGCGGGCGGCGGCTACCAGGCTCCGTCGAACGTCGTCTCGGCGCTCAACTGCCTCGCTCGCGGCACCAGCTGCGCCGGCTTCAAACCCTCGGCCACGTACCCGGCGATCCGCGGTGCCATGACCTGGTCGATCAACTGGGACGCGTCCGCCGGGTACGCGTTCGCGAACACCGTTGGCGGCGCGCTCGCGAATCTGCCTTAGGGGCGCTCCGGACAAGACCTTGGAAGGACTCCCGCGACGGCAGGGAGGGCGTCGTCGCGGGAGCTCCTTTCAAGACACCCCCAGTGCACGTGCTCAGAGGGGGGTGAGCGCGTGCGACGCCGCAAGCGTGCCTGGTGGTGGTTGGTGGATGTGTTGAGGGATTGTTGAATCTGCTGGTCAGCGACCGATCCGGAGGTCGACGATCGGCAGTCGCAACGCTCCCGGAGCCGTCGTCGGAACGGTCGGCTTCACCGGCGCCACCGGGGTGATCCGGCGATAAGCCGAGCCCAGCGCCGGGCGCGGATCGGCCTCGCCCTTGTTCGGCCACAACGCCATGGCACGTTCGGCCTGGGCGGTGATCGTCAGCGACGGGTTCACGCCCAGGTTGGCCGAGATCGTCGAGCCGTCCACGATGTGGAGGCCGGGGTGGCCGTAGACGCGCTGGTAGGGGTCGACGACGCCGGTGTCGGGGGAGTCGCCGATGGTGCAGCCGCCGATGAAGTGGCCGGTGATCGGGGTGTTGGCGAGGTCGGTCCAGGCGCCCTGCGGAAGGCCGCCGATCTTCGCGGCGACGCGGCGGGTCACGTCGTGGCCGGCGGGGATCCAGTCGGGGCTCGGTTCGCCGCTGCCTTGACGAGTGGTCATGCGGCGGCCGAGCAGGCCCCGTTTCGTGTACGTGGTCACGGAGTTGTCGAGCGTCTGCATCACGAGCAGGCCGATCATGCGTTCCGACCAGTGCCGCGGGTTGTGCAGGCGCGGCAGCTGGCGCCAGCGCCGCGCCAGTTCGCGAAGCCCCAGCGCCCACCGGCGTTTGCCGGGTTCGGCGTCCACGAGGACGGTGGCCATGAGGCCCATGACGTTGCTGCCCTTGCCGTAGCGCACGGGCTCGACGTGGGTGACGGCGTCCGGATGGATCGACGACGTGATGGCGACGCCGCGCGTGTAGTCGGTGTCCTTGCGCAGCGAACGCGCGGCGAGCACGGCCTCGGAGTTGGTGCGCGCCAACAGGCCGAGGCGCGGTGACAAGCCCGGGAGCGTGCCGTCGTCGCGGAGCTGGTGCAGGAGCCGTTGCGTGCCCAGGGCAGCGGCCGAGAAGACGACCTCGCGCGCGGTGAAGGTGCGCCGGCCGCGCCGGACCCAGCGGCCGGTGCGTTCGGTGTCCACCGCGTAGCCGCCGTCGACCGGGCGCACGGAGACCACCGTCGTCAACGGGTGCACCTCGGCGCCGGCCTGTTCGGCGAGGTAGAGGTAGTTCTTCACCGTGGTGTTCTTCGCGCCGACGCGGCAGCCGGTCATGCACTCGCCGCAGTGGGTGCAGCCGCGCCGCGCCGGGCCGGCGCCGCCGAAGAACGGGTCCGGGGTCTCTTCGCCCGGGTGCGAGCCGAGTACACGCCGACCGGCGTGCGGCGGTAGGTGTGGCCGATCCCCATGTCGTCGGCGACCTCGCGCAGCACCTCGTCGGCCGGCGTCGTGAGCGGGTTCTCGACGACGCCCAGCATGCGTTTGGCCTGGTCGTAGTAGGGCGCCAGCTCATCCTTCCAGTCTGTGATGTGCGCCCACTGCTTGTCCTGGTAGAACGCGTCCGGCGGCTCGTACAGCGTGTTCGCGTAGACGAGCGAACCACCTCCGACGCCGGTGCCGCTCATCACGAAGGTGTTCTTCAGCAGAGTCAGCCGCTGGATGCCGTACAGGCCGAATTTCGGCGCCCACAGGTACTTCCGCAGGCGCCACGACGTCTTGGCGAACTCGTCGTCGGCGAAGCGGCGCCCGGCCTCCAGCACGCCGACGCGGTAACCCTTTTCCGTGAGCCGCAACGCCGTGACGCTGCCGCCGAAGCCCGAGCCGATCACGAGCACGTCGTAGTCGGTGTTCGAGACCGTGCTGTTCAAGATCAGGCCACCATCCTGAAGTCGGCCGGGTCGAGCACCCGGGTCCTGCGGTCGTACTCGGTCACCAGACCGGGCCAGTTGGTGCTCACGCGCCCGTCGGCCTGGCGGTACCAGCTCGTGCACGCGCTCCACACGCTGTGCCCCAGCCGCTGCTGCACCTCGCGGTCGTAGCGCTCCTCCACCTCGGGCCGCACGTCCACATAGGACACCCCGGGCCGCGCGAGCTGTTCCACGGCCTGGCGGATGTAGCGCGCCTGCCGTTCGATCATGTAGATGATGGAGCCCGCGCCGAGGTTGGTGTTGGGGCCGTAGACGCAGAACAGGTTGGGGAACCCCGGCACCGTCATCCCCAGGTACGCGCGGGCGCCGCCGCGCCACGCGTCGTCGAGACTGCGCCCGTCGAGTCCCAGTACCTTCATCGAGCCGAGGAAGTCGGTGGCGTTGAAGCCGGTGCCGTACACGATCACGTCGGCTTCGTGCTCCACGCCGTCTTCGGTGCGCACGCCGCGCGGCGTGATCTCGCGGATCCGGCCGGTCTCGACCTCGACGTTCGGCTGCGCGAGCGCCGGCAGGTAGTCGTTGGTGAACAGGATCCGCTTGCAGCCCAACGGGTACTTCGGCGTCAGCTTCCGCCGCAGCGCGCGATCCTTGATGTACTTGTGCCGCAGCTGCGCCGTCCGCAGCTCGAACGCCTTCGCCAGCGCGGGGTGGCGCGTCATCGCGTAGGTCGCGTACTCGGCGAGCAGGAAGATCCGCAGGCGGCCGAGCAGCTGCGTCGCCGGGAGGCGTTCGAACAGGCGCTTCTGCCAGCGCGCGTACCGGGTGTCGTTCTTGGCCATGATGTAGGGCGCAGTGCGCTGGAAGATCGTCACCCGGGCGGCGCGTTTCTGCAGCTCGGGCACGAACTGGATCGCGCTCGCCCCGGTGCCGATCACGGCGACGCGCTTGCCCTCGAGCTCCGCCTCGTGGTTCCACAACGCGGAGTGGAACGCCACGCCCTCGAAGCTGTCGCGCCCCGCGATGTCGGGCAGCACCGGCCGCGACAGCTGCCCGACCGCGGGCACGAACACATCAGCCTCGAACGTCTCGCCACCGGCCGTCTCGACGCGCCAGCGGCCCTCGTCGAACGTCGCGGCCGTCACCTCCTGGCCGTAGCGGATGTGGGGGCCGAGGTCGTAGTCGGCCACCACGCGCTTGAGGTACGCGTGGATGTCCGGCTGCATCGAGAACCGCTTGGGCCAGTGGGGGTTGGGCGCGTAGGAGAACGAGTACAGCGGCGACGGGATGTCGCACGCCGCGCCGGGGTAGGTGTTCTCGCGCCACACCCCGCCGGGCTCGTTCGCGCGCTCGAGGATCGTGAAGTCGTGGAAGCCGGCGCGCTTGAGCTCGATCGCCGTGCCGACCCCGCCGAACCCGGTGCCCACGATCAGCACCGAGGGCGTCCTTGCCGTGTCACCCATCCTGAGCAAGGTACCGACGCGTCCGCCGAGGTGGAAGGACACGAACGGTCAGATAATCGAGAATTCCGGCCAGTGCCGGATTACGCGGCAAGCACCTGGATGTCGTGACGCAGCCCGGGTTCGGCCCAGGTCAGCAGACGCTTGCCGGAGCTTTCCAACGCGGCCGTGTCGCGCTTCGGCAGCCGTTCGTACGGCGTGAGCACGAGCGTGGCCGTGTCGCGGGTGGTCTTGAGGTCCCAGGCGCCCTTCACGAAGCCGCCGACGAGCAATGTGCCCTTGACCAGACCGTTCTGGCTGATCACGCGCTTGCGGTGCTCGTCGCGGATCACGCGGGTGCGGTCGGCGTAGGAGAGCAGAGGCTGGTCGAACGGCGCAAGCAACCGCGGCGGCGCGGGCACATCCTCGCCGGGCAGCGTAGCGCCGGGCAGGTCGTAGAGCGTGCGGCCGGCGTAGTCGACGTACGTGCGCAAGTCCATCCCGTCGACCACTTCACCGAGCTTCGTGAGACCCGACCACGCCTGCGCGTCGGCCACCGTCGCCGGGCCGAACGCCGCGAGGTAGCGCCGCACGAGCTGTTCGGCCGAGGACACCGCTTCGGTGCCGGCCAGCCAGCGGTCCGCGAGCTGGTAGGTCGGCTGGCCGGCCTGGCCCCACACACCGCGCGGCGGGATCTGCACCAGCGGCAGGAGGCAGCGCGCCAGGTGCATCAACGCGTCGCTCTCGCGCTCGGGCCACTTCTCGGCGAGCGCGGCGCCCAGCTGCGCGCTCGTGTGCGGGCGGTCCGCGAGCAGTTCGCGCGTCACGGCGGCCACCTCGCCGTGGTCGAGGCCGGCCACGCGGGCCGCGTGCAGCGTGTTCGTGCGGAGGTCGCGGTCCATGATCGGCTGCACGAGCGGGCGCCACGCCAGCGCGTCGGCCGCCGTCACGAGGTGCACGGTGCCGCGCATCAGCACGATCCGCGCGACGCTGCGGTCCAGGAGCAGCTTCGCTAGGTCGTCTGGCTTGAAGCCGTGCAGCCGCGCCCACAGCGCGTAGTACGGCGGGAACGGCGCCTGCGCCTGCAATCCGGCGAGGTGCTCGACGGCCGCCAGCGCCGGCATCGACGCCCGGCGCAACAGCAGCTGCCGATCCATCGTCGCGCGGTTGAGGGCTCGCAGACTCAGCTTCATGCGCCCGAGCGTAATGGGCATTGCGGACAGAATACGTCCTCAACGAGCACAGCCGAACTGACCTGATCCATAATTCCGGCCATGGCAGAGCTGGCAGCCCCCGCGGTCCGCGACTGGGACTTCCCCCGCGGCACCGCCAGCGTCCTGCTCATGCTCGGGTTCGCCGAGGACCACGGCGTGCCCGCCGAAAAGCTGATGCCGGGCACCCCGCGTGAGGCGCTGACCGGCCCCGATCGGCAGGTCGACGCGCGGCAGGAGCTGGCCGTGGTGCGCGCCGTCGCCATGCACACCGGCGGTGGCGACGACGTCGCCCTCGAACTCGGCCGCCGCTACCGCGTGACGACGTTCGGCATCTTCGGCTTCGCGTGCATCAGCAGCCCGACGATGCGCGACGCGATGCTGTTCGCGTTGCGCTACCTGGACTTGAGCTTCACGTTCTGCATCCCCCATGTGGAGCTGGACGCGGAGGGGATCAGCCTCGTGCTCGACGATTCGCGCGTACCCGCCGACGTCTCGCGTTTCCTCGTGCTGAGGGATCTCGCCGCGATCCACACCGTGATGCGCGACCTGCTGCCGGGGATTTCCCCACGGAGCCTGGAGTTCCGGCATTCGGCACCGTCGTCGACGAAGTCCTATGTGGACACCTTCGGCGTCGAGCCGGTATTCGGTGCCGAGCGCCACCGCGCCGGCTTCGACCCCGCGTTCCTCACCATGCCGTTGCCGCAGGCCAACGAACAGACCGTGGCCCTGTGCGCCGCCCAGTGCGACGCCCTCGTGGCCCGTCGCCGCGAACGGTCCGGCATCTCCCAGCTCGTGCGCGAACGCCTGGTGCGCCTGGGCGGCGTCGACGCCGGGATGGACGAGGTCGCGCGCCAGCTCACCGTCAGCCCGCGCACACTGCGCCGCCGGCTCACCGACGCCGGCACCGGCTACCGCCAGCTCGTGGACGAGGTCCGCCAGACGCTCGCCGAGGAAATGCTCGACATCGGCGCGTTGTCCGTCGAAGATGTCGCGCTGCGTCTGGGTTATGCCGAGGCGTCGAGCTTCATCTACGCGTTCAAACGGTGGACGGGGACGACTCCGGCGGCCTACGCGCGTCGTTCCGCTCCGCGAGCACGGCCGGGTAGGTGACCTCGATCAGGCCCATGATCGATTCCACGAGGAAGGTCCGCAGCTCGGCGCGGTTCAGCGTGCCGCGGATCAGCCATTCGCGAGACGCCGCGCGCAACATCCCGCCGTACGAACGGATCATCGCGCGCAGCTCTTCCCGGCCCTCGGTCACGTCGGTCATCAAGGCCCCGGCCAGCACGCGGTCGGCCGCGACGTCGTCGGCCTCCAGCATGATCCGCTCGATCTCGGGGTCACGGCCGGCGGACTCCGGGCCGATCGCGGTGAGCCACGCGTCGCGGTTGCGGTCGACCACGTCGATCCAGCGCTCGATGCCGACCTCCAGCCGGCGCCGAACGGGGCCTTCGGGCAGCGACTCGACCACAGGCGCGGGCACGATCATCATCTGCCGCACGACCTCGAGGTAGAGCTCGCGCTTGCCGCCGAAGTAGTGGTTGATCAGGGGCCTCGCCACCCCCGCGGCCGCCGCGATGTCCGAAGTGGACACTGACGCGTAGCTCCCGGCCCCGAACAGGCGCCGTGCCACCGCGAGGATCTCGGCCCTGCGCTCGGCCGGTTCCAGCCGGCGCCGCGTGGGCCGGGTTCCGGTGCTCATCGTGCCAGCTTTCTCGTCCTCCGTCCTGCTGTCAACAAGTTGTTGACCGCACGTAAAGAATGTGTCCTGCTGTTGTGTGTGACGGTATTTGTACGGTCGACCTGGGCCGTTACTGAACCGGAACAACCGGCCGGTAACTTCGCTGCCCGCTGGGACGACGGATCGAACGGGGGCTGGGCGCGGTGGGGTAGGAGCAGATGAGCGATGCCGAGGGTGGCACGACTCGCCCTGCGGGGCGCTGGGTTAGCGTGCGCTTGCAGCACCGCCAGGTGCGAGTGGACGAACCCTGCTGCACGGGCGAGTGCCGCGGCGAGTGCTCGGCGGACCTGTCCTACGACGGCATCGTCATCAGCAACTACGACGAGGGCGCGCTCGTCAGCGAGCGCTGGATCCCGCTCGGTGCCGAACCGAGCGAAGAAGACGACGAGGTCCTGATCGAGCAGCTGCGCGCCGCCATGCTCTGGCAGGCGCGCCGGCCGCCGAAGACCACGACGGGGGACTGAATCGCCGCCGGGCGGGACTTTCCGGCGGCGAGTGTCACCTCGGCAGGCGCTGCGGCTCAGGCGCGCAGGCCGTCGAACGCCATCTTGCACACCGCGTCCGCCAGCTCCTCACCCGACGAGCCGCGGCGCGGCCGGTACCACTCGATCAGCGAGTTCACCGTGCCGAACAGCAGCCGCGCGGCGACGGCGGGGTCGATGTCCGGCCGCACGTCACCCTCGGCCTCGGCCTGCTTGACCAGATCAGTCACCAGGCGGTCGAATTCGCGCCGGCGGGCCAGCGCCGAACGCTCCACCTTCGTGTTGCCGCGCACGCGAAGCAGCAGCGTGACGAACGGCAGCCGGTCGGCGAGCACCAGCACACTGCCGCGCACGAGGTGCTCCAGTCGGTCGATCGCGCGCCCGTCGAGCTGCTCGGTGGACGCCGCGATCTCGAACAGTCCGTCGAGCGCCCGGTCGACCGACAGCCGCAGCAGTTCGTCCTTGCTGCGCACGTGGTGGTAGATCGCCGACTTCGTGATGCCCAGCTTGCGCGACAGGTCTTCCATGCTGGTGCCGTCGTAGCCGCGCTCGTTGAACAGCTTCACCGCGACCTGCAGCAAAGACTCCAGGTCGTACCCGGGTCGTCCCCGCCGGGCCGGAGGGGTCGTCACGTCTTGTCTCGTTCGTCGATCACGCGCCGCATTTTGCCAACCGACCGCTCCAGCGTGTCCGGCTCCACCACGTCGACACCCACCGTCACGCCGACGCCGTCCTTCACACCCGCGATCAACGCCGCCGCCGCAGCCGCTCGCGCGTCCGCCGACGCGTCGTGACGCGCCTCCACCCGCACGGTCAGGTGGTCCAGCCGGCCCCGCGTCGAACGCACCAGCTGGAAGTGCGGGCTCAACGCGTCGGTCCGCAGCACGATCTCCTCGATCTGCGTCGGGAAGACGTTGACGCCACGCAGGATGATGAGGTCGTCGCTGCGCCCGGTCACCTTCTCCATGCGCCGGAACGCGGGCCGCGCCGTGCCCGGCATCAGCCGCGTGAGGTCGCGCGTGCGGTAGCGGATGATCGGCAGCGCCTGCTTCGTCAGCGACGTGAACAGCAGCTCGCCCTGCGCGCCCGACGGCAGCACCTGTTCGCTGAACGGGTCGATCACCTCGGGGAAGAAGTGGTCCTCCCAGATGTGCAGGCCGTCCTTGGTCTCCACGCACTCCTGCGCGACACCCGGCCCCATCACCTCGGACAGGCCGTAGATGTCCACGGCGTCGAGCGCGAAGCGTTCCTCGATCTCCGCGCGCATCTGCTCGGTCCACGGCTCGGCGCCGAAGATGCCGACCTTCAGTGAACTCGCCCGCGGGTCCACGCCCTGGCGCTCGAACTCGTCGAGCAACGTGAGCATGTACGACGGCGTGACCATGATGATCTCGGGCTTGAAGTCGGTGATCAGCTGCACTTGGCGCGCGGTCATGCCACCCGACGCCGGGATCACGGTGCAGCCGAGCTTTTCCGCTCCGTAGTGCGCGCCGAGCCCGCCGGTGAACAGGCCGTAGCCGTAGGCCACGTGCACCTTGTGGCCAGGGCGCCCGCCGGCCGCCCGGATCGAGCGCGCCATCACGGTCGCCCACGTGTCGATGTCGTCCTCGGTGTAGCCCACGACGGTCGGCTTGCCCGTGGTGCCGCTGGACGCGTGGATGCGCCGGATGTCCTGCTGCGGCACGGCGAACATGCCGAACGGGTAGTTGTCGCGCAGGTCCGCCTTGGTGGTGAACGGGAACTTCGCGAGGTCGGCAAGTTCCTTGCAGTCGTCCGGGTGCACGCCCGTCTCGTCGAACTTCTTGGCGTAGAAGGGCACGTTGGCGTACGCGTGCCGCAGTGTCCACTGGAGACGCATCAGCTGGAGGGCGGTGAGCTCGTCCAGTGAAAGCTTTTCGGCGTTGTCCTTCATCGGGTTTCCCGGCTCTTCTCGATGACGCGGCTGCGGCCGCGGAACTCGGCGACGACTTCGGGCCCTTCGGGGGTGTCCCGGTGCACGGTGACGTCGTAGATGCCGTTGCGGCCGTAGCGGGTGCGCTCGATGGCCGTGGCGGTGAGGTGGTCGCCGAGGCGGCCGGCCGCGACGAAGGAGATCTCGGCGCCGGCGGCGACGGTGACCGGTCCGTGGGTGTTGCACGCGAGGGCGAAAGCGGTGTCGGCGAGCAGGAACAGGTAGCCGCCGTGGGCGATGTCGTGGCCGTTGACCATCTGCTCGGTCACCTTCATCGTGGCGACCGCGCGCCCGTCGGCGGCCTCCACGAGCTCGATGCCCAGGCCCTTCGACGCCTCGTCGGTGTCGAACATGGCGTGGGCCGCGTTGCGCGTGGTCACGTTCGGTTGCCTCCGCGTGAGTAACTGACCGAATGGCCGGTAATCCAGGCCCGCCGTTAGTAAAGGCGGGGCGCGGGTTCGCTGTCAAGCACCGGGACTTCCGATCAGAGGCGGGAGCGGCTACGATGGAATTACTGAACGTCCGGTTGGTAATTCCGCGCGGGTGCCTCACCGCGCGACACGGCGAGAGGGTCGGGCCCCATGGTTTTGCTCCGCAGCTACGTCTCCGGCGGCTGGCACACGGCGACGGACGAGGGGACGCCGCTGCACGACGCGGCGACCGGTGAGGAGGTCGCCCGCGTCTCGTCGACCGGCGTCGACTTCGCCGGTGCGCTCGACTACGGCCGCCGCGTGGGCGGTCCCGCCCTGCGTGAGCTCACGTTCCACCAGCGCGCGGCCCTGCTCAAGGCCCTCGCGTCCCACCTGCGCGAGCACCGCGAGGAGCTCTACGCGGTGTCGGCGCGCACCGGCGCCACGCTGGGCGACTCGAAGTTCGACGTCGACGGCGGCATCGGCGTGCTGTTCAGCTACGCCTCGAAGGGCAAGCGCGAGCTGCCCAACGACACCGTCTACCTCGACGGCGCGGTGGAGCCGCTGAGCAAGGGCGGCACCTTCGTCGCGCAGCACGTCGCCGTGCCGCTGCACGGCGTCGCGATCCAGATCAACGCGTTCAACTTCCCGGTGTGGGGGCCGCTGGAGAAGTTCGCGCCCGCGTTCCTCGCCGGCGTACCGAGCCTGGTCAAGCCCGCGAGCCAGACGGCCTACCTCGCCGCGAAGCTGGTCGAGCTGATCATCGAGTCCGGCATCCTGCCCGAGGGTTCGCTGCAGTTCATCGCCGGCAGTGTCGGCGACCTGCTCGACCACGTGACCGCGCAGGACCTGGTGTCGTTCACCGGTTCCGCGTCCACCGCGCAGAAGCTGCGCGCGCACCCGGCGGTCGTGCGCAACTCCGTGCGCTTCAACGCGGAGGCCGATTCGCTGAACTGCTCGATCCTCGCGCCCGACGCGCGGCCGAGCACACCGGAGTTCGACCTGTTCGTGAAGCAGCTGGTCACCGAGATGACCGTGAAGGCGGGCCAGAAGTGCACCGCGATCCGCCGCGCGTTCGTGCCGGAGGAGATGCTCGACGACGTCGCCGAGGCCGCGAGCGCGCGCCTGGCGAAGATCGTGGTCGGTAACCCGACCGCCGAGGGCGTGCGGATGGGTGCGCTGGCCAGCCTGGAGCAGCGCGAAGAGGTCCGCCGTTCGCTCAAGGCCCTGCTCGACGCCGGCAGCGTCGTCTACGGCGACCTGGAGCACGTCGACGTGGTCGGCGCCGACGAGTCGACCGGCGCGTTCATGTCGCCGGTGCTGCTGAAGGCCGACCCGCAGCGTTCGGAGCCGCACGAGGTCGAGGCATTCGGGCCGGTGTCCACGCTGATGCCCTACACGTCGATCGCGCAGGTTATCGAGTTCGCCGCGCGCGGCGGCGGCAGCCTCGCCGGGTCGATCGTGACCGGCGACCCGGAGTTCGCGCGGACGATCGTGCTGGGCGTCGCGCCGTACCACGGCCGGCTGCTGGTGCTCGACGCTGACGACGCGAAGGAGTCGACGGGCCACGGCTCGCCGATGCCGCAGCTCGTGCACGGTGGTCCCGGTCGTGCCGGCGGTGGCGAGGAGATGGGCGGCATCCGCGGCGTGCTGCACCACATGCAGCGCACGGCCGTGCAGGCCAGCCCGAAGGTGCTCAGCACCGTCACCGGCCGGTGGGTCGAGGGCGCGCCGCGCGTCGAGGGCGACCACCCGTTCCGCAAGTCACTGGCCGAGCTGCGCGTCGGCGACTCCGTGGTGGCCGGCCCGCGCACGGTGACCCGCGCCGACATCGACCACTTCGCCGAGTTCACCGGCGACACCTTCTACGCCCACACCGACGAGGCCGCCGCGGCCGCGAACCCGCTGTTCGGCGGGATCGTCGCCCACGGCTACCTGGTGGTGTCGTTCGCCGCCGGACTGTTCGTCTCGCCGGAGCCGGGCCCGGTGCTCGCCAACTACGGCCTGGAGAACCTGCGGTTCCTCACGCCGGTCAAGGAAGGCGACGCGCTCACCGTGACGCTGACCGCCAAGCAGATCACCCCGCGCATCGACCAGGAGTACGGCGAGGTCCGCTGGGATGCCGATGTCGTGAACCAGACCGGCGATTCCGTGGCGAAGTACGACGTGCTCACGCTCGTTTCGAAGGAGCAGCCGTGACCGCTGTAGCTGAAGAAGACCTGCTCGGGCACTTCGAGCACACCATCGAACGCGACCAGCGCATCGAGCCGCGCGACTGGGTGCCCGAGGGCTACCGCAAGACGATGATCCGCCAGATCGCGCAGCACGCGCACTCGGAGATCATCGGCATGCAGCCCGAGGGTAACTGGATCACGCGCGCGCCTTCGTTGCGGCGCAAGGCGATCCTGCTCGCGAAGGTGCAGGACGAGGCCGGCCACGGGCTCTACCTGTATTCGGCCGCGGCCACGCTCGGCGCGGACCGCGCGGACCTCACCGACAAGCTGATCACCGGCCGGCAGAAGTACTCGTCGATCTTCAATTACCCGACGCTGACCTTCGCCGACGTCGGCGTGATCGGCTGGCTGGTCGACGGCGCGGCGATCTGCAACCAGGTACCGCTGTGCCGGTCGTCGTACGGGCCGTACGCGCGGGCGATGATCCGGATCTGCAAGGAAGAGTCGTTCCACCAGCGCCAGGGTTTCGAGCTGCTGATGACGATGATGCGCGGCACGCAGCAGCAGCGGGACATGGTGCAGGAGGCCGTGAACCGCTGGTGGTGGCCGTCGCTGATGATGTTCGGCCCGCCCGACGCGGAGTCGCCGAACACCGCGCAGTCCATGGCGTGGAAGGTCAAGCGGCACACCAACGACGAGCTGCGGCAGCGCTTTGTCGACATGTCAGTGCCGCAGGCGGAGGCGCTGGGCGTCACGTTCCCGGACCCGGACCTGCGCTGGAACGCTTCGCGCGAGCATTACGACTTCGGCGCGGTCGACTGGGACGAGTTCAAGAACGTGTTGCAGGGCAACGGTCCGTGCAACAAGGAGCGCCTTTCTCATCGGAAGCAGGCGCACGACGACGGCGCGTGGGTTCGTGAGGCTGCCGTTGCGCATGCTGCCAAACAGCAGTTGGGGGGTCCAGGGGGGCTCGCCCCCCGGCCGGGGTCTGGGGCTCGGCCCCAGAAGACAGAGGAGGGTTCGCTGTGAAGCACGATTGGCCGCTGTACGAGGTGTTCGTGCGGGGCAAGCGCGGGCTCAACCACGTGCACGTGGGCTCGCTGCACGCGGCTGACGACCAGATGGCGCTGCACAACGCGCGTGATCTGTACACGCGGCGCAACGAGGGCGTCTCGATCTGGGTCGTTAAGGCGTCGGACATCACCGCGTCCTCGCCGGACGAGAAGGACCCGTTCTTCGCGCCCAGCGGCGACAAGGTCTACCGGCACCCGACGTTCTACGACATTCCCGACAACGTTCCGCACATGTGAGGCCTTGATGTCCTTTGACAACGTCTATGAGGCCATCACCGAGGACAACGACGCCCGGTGGGCCTTCGGTACGGGCTTCGCCGACCCGCTGTCCGGTGTGGACACTTCGGTGCCTTCGGGTGTGGACGCCGCCGGCTTGGCGGCGTACTGCCTGATGCTGGGCGACGACGCGCTGGTGTTCTCCCACCGCCTGCAGGAGTGGGTCACGAACGCGCCGGAGCTCGAGGACGAAGTGGCGATCGCCAACATCGGCCTCGACCTGCTCGGCCAGGCCCGGCTGCTGCTGGCGCGCGCCGGCAAGGCCGACGGGACCGACCGCTCGGAGGACACGCTCGCGTTCCTGCGGGCCGAGCACGAGTTCCGCAACGTCCGGCTCGCCGAGCTCGGCGGCGGACACTTCGGGCACCTGATGGCGCGGCTGCTCGTGTTCTCCACGTGGCGGCTGGCGTTGCTGCGACAGCTCGAGTCCAGTGTGGACCCGGTCCTCGCCGCGATCGCGGCCAAGGGCGTGAAGGAGCTTGCCTACCACCGCGACTACGCGGCGCAGTGGGTCGTCCGCCTCGGCGACGGCACTTCGCTGTCGCACGAGCGAATGCAGGAGGGGCTCGACGCAGTGTGGCCGTACGTCGACGAGCTGTTCAAGACGCACCCGCTGGAGCTGGTGGACGCGGCCTCGCTGCGGCCGGAGTTCGACGTCGTGCTCGACCAGGTGCTGGCCGCGGCGACGCTGGAGCGGCCGACCGCGGGAGCCGTGGCCGGCGTGTCCGGGCGGACCGGTCGCGACGGCGTCCACACGGAGCAGATGGGGTTCCTGCTGGCTCAGCTGCAGAGCGTGGCGCGGGCGATGCCGGACGCGACATGGTGACCGCCGACGTGCTTTTTCCCGCGGAGGCGGCGTCGAACACCGCCGACGTGCTTTTTCCCGCGGAGGCGGCGTCGAACACCCCGCTGGCCGTGGCCGAGACCGTGACCGACCCCGAGCTGCCGATGCTCACGCTCGCCGACCTCGGCGTGCTGCGATCGGTGTCCGTGCGGGACGGTCGCGTGACGGTGGCCATCACCCCCACCTACACCGGCTGCCCGGCCATGGACACCATGCGCGACGACTTGGAGCACGCGTTGCTCGGCGCCGGCTACTCGGACGTCGAGATCCGCACCGTGCTCGAACCGGCGTGGTCGTCGGACTGGATTTCGGCCGACGGGCGGCGCAAGCTCGCCGAGGCCGGCATCGCGCCGCCGGGTGCGGCGCCGCGGCGCGCGAGTGGACCGGTGCCGCTCACGTTGTCACCGCCCGTGTCGCGCATCGCCTGCCCGCACTGCGGTTCGCTCGACACCGAGGAACAGTCGCGGTTCAGCGCCACCGCGTGCCGGGCGCTGCGCCGGTGTCGTGCGTGCCTGGAACCATTCGAACACGTCAAGGAGATCTGAGTTGACCAGCACGATTTCCCGGCGCACCGGCTTCCACTCGCTGCGGGTGGCTGACGTCGAGCGGCTGTGCGACGACGCGGTCGCCGTGACCTTCGACGTGCCTCCCGAGCTGGCCGAGACGTTCGCCTTCGCGCCCGGCCAGTCGCTGACCTTGCGCCGCACCGTCGACGGCCGCGACGAGCGCCGGTCGTACTCGATCTGCGCTCCGGCGGGCCGGCGGCCGCGCGTGGGCGTGCGGTTGGTTCCCGAGGGCGTGTTCTCGTCGTGGCTCGTGCAGGACGTGCGCCCGGGTGACGTCGTCGAGGTCTCCGCACCGACGGGGACCTTCACGCCGGATCTGACCGCGGGCGGTCACCACGTGCTGATCGCCGCCGGCTCGGGGATCACGCCGGTGCTGTCGATCGTCGCGTCGCTGCTCGCGACGCCGGACGCCACCGTCACTGTGCTGTACGGCAACCGCCGCACGGACACGGTCATGTTCGCCGACGAGCTGGCCGACCTGAAGGACCGCTACCCGGCGCGGCTCGAGCTCATCCACGTGCTCTCGCGCGAACCCCGCGAGGCCGAGCTGTTCACCGGCCGCCTCGACGCCGACAAGCTGCGCGCGCTGTTCGGCTCGCTGGTGCCGGTGGAGTCGGTGGCTCACTTCTGGCTGTGCGGGCCGTTCGGGATGGTCACGGGGGCACAGGAGGTGCTGGCGGCCCTGGGCGTGGCGGAGTCGAGTGTCCACCAGGAACTGTTCTACGTGGACGACGTGCCGCCGGAGCCGGTCAAGCACGTCGACCCGGCGGTGACCGGCGCCGCCTCGGAGGTCACGCTCATCCTCGACGGTCGCTCGACCACGATGAGCCTGCCGCAGGAATCGTCCATTTTGGACGGTGCGCAGAAGTTCCGGCCGGACCTGCCGTTCGCGTGCAAGGGCGGGGTGTGCGGCACCTGCCGGGCCCGCGTGACCGAGGGTGCCGTGGACATGCGGCGCAACTTCGCGCTGGAGAAGGCCGAGGTGGACGCGGGGTTCGTGCTGACGTGCCAGTCGCACCCGGCGAGCGAGCGCGTGACGGTGGACTACGACGCCTGATCAGCGCCTGCGGCGCCGGCGCCGCGAACCGAGCGTCAGGTCCTCGGGGCCGTCCGGTTCCGTCGCGGGGCGGGTCGTCTCGGGCAGGCCCATGGCTTCGGCCGCGCGTTCCTGGGCTTCCGCGAACTTCCCCGACGGCCGGTCCTGGGCCCGCCGCAGCACCGAGGTCCGCAGCCGGTTGTACCCGCGCACGGCGACGGGCCGGCGCGAGCGCAGCTCGTACTCCGGCAGGGTTTCGAGCTCGGCCGCCAGCTCACGGTCGACCAGTACCGTGCCGGGGCGCGCGACGGACGTCAGCCGCGCGGCGAGGTTCACGACAGAGCCGTAGACGTCGCCGAAACGCGACAACACCCGCCCCGAAGCCAGCCCCGCGCGCACGGCGGGCAGGTCGTCGGACGCGGACGTGCGTTCGGTGAGGGTGAGCGCGATCTCGGCACCCGACTCGGGGGAGTCGGTGACGAAGAAGACTTCGTCGCCGATCATCTTCACGATCCGCCCGCGGTGGTCGGCCACCACGCCCGCGGCCAGCGACTCGAACCCGTCGAGCACGCGGCTGAGCTTGTCCTCGTCGACCTCGCGGGTCATTTTGGTGTAGCCCACCATGTCGACGAAGCCGACGACCTGCGGCCGGGCCTCCAGGTCCTCGTCGGTGGCGAACGCGCGCCCGGCGAACGCCACGAGGTGGCGGCGCCACACGAAGTTCTGCACCTGCTCCAGCTCGGGCAGCAGCCGCGCGACGAGCTTGGTGACCTGGCTGTCGTCGAGGCCCGGGTTCTCGGCGATGAGCGACCACAGCATGTGCACCTGCCACTCGGCCAGGCGCGACAGGTGCTGCCCGAGCGCCCGCGTCACGGCGACCTCGAGGTTGCGCGCGACAAGTCCGGACGCGATGAGCTGGTCGGCGGTGCGCATGGCGGCGACATCGGCGTCGGTGAACACCACCTCGTCGTCCTCGGCCGCCGCGAACCCGAGCGCGCGCCACAGCCGGCGCGAGCGTTCCTCGGGCACACCGGCCGCTTCCGCGACCTCCAGGCGCGTGTACTTGCGCGGCCCGCCGAGGAGAAGCTTCTCGAGCTGGTGCTGCACCTCAGGGGATTCGGCCACGGCTCAGGTCGTGTGCACGATCAGCACGTCGACACCCGACTTGCGCGCCACCTCCGCCGGTACCGAGCCGAGGATCCGCCCGGCGAGCGTGTTGAGGCCGCGGTTGCCCACCACGAGCAGGTCGGCCGACGTCTCGTGCACGACCTTGCGCAGCGCGTGCACCGGCTCACCGTTCACGGCGATGGTCTGGATGTCCTTCGCCCCGGCCTTCGCGGCCCGGTCGCGCGCACTCTGCAACGTGTCCTCCGCCGGCGCCGACCCGACGACCTGGTAGGCCTCGTCGCCGAGCTCGTCCTGCGCCTGCTCCACGTCGTGCTTGCTGGCGGGGTAGTACGCGCACACCAGGACCAGCTTCGCCCCGGCATCCGCGGCCACCCCCGCCGCCCGATCCACCGCGGCGAACGACGAGTCGGACCCGTCCGTCCCCACCACCACGGTCCGATAGACAGCCATCCGAAACCTCCCGGCAAGCCCGAATCGGGGCGTCACTGCCCCGCTTGTCGGGGGAAGGTTACTCGCCAGTTGGCTCGCCCGCTGTTCGCCTCGGCTCCGCCGGGGCGAACAGCGGGCTCGCCAACTGGCTGTATTTTTGGCCTCGGCTCCGCCGAGGCGTGCGAGATCGCCTTTGAGCCGGTGTTGGGATCGGGCGGTCTGATCGGCCGGGGGCCGATCGCATCGCGCGATTCAAACGCCGGCGCGATCTCACGCTGTGGTTACCGTCCATAGTGGACTAAGCGAAGATTGTTACCTCTGCCGGTTCGGCCTCTTGGGCATGAGGTCGTAGAGCTTTTTGCGGGCGCCGTTGTCGTTGGCGTTGCGGGTCATCGCGACTTCGGAGATGAAATCCTCGAAGACGAACTCGTCGTCGGCCGGGACCTCGGTGGGGCCGGGGTTCTGGGCCAGGTAGCCGTCGAGGGTTTCGGCGATCTCGCGGAACGACAAGGCCTGCAGGGTTTCCGGGGCGTACGTGGTGACGGGAACGCCGTTGGCCGCGGCCTCGTTCATCACGACGCCGAGCGGTACGTGCGAGAGCATCGGGACGCCGAAGCTGTGCATCTCCTGCAGCGCCGCGGCCGCGTAGTGGGAGATCGGGCGGCGGTAGAGCCCGGGCACGATCCCGTACCACGCGATCGGCGTGCGGCCGGTGGTCTGTTCCACGTAGCGCACCTGGTCGCCGAGCAGCCGCAGCGCGCGGATGCTCGTTTTGTCCGGCTGCACCGGCACCAGGATCCCGTGTGACGCCGCGAGTGCGTTGTTGGTCAGCACGTCGAGCGCGGGCGGGCAGTCGATGACCACGTGGTCGTAGTTCGCGAACTGGATCACGCGCGCGAGCTGCCAGCCCGGTACGCGGAACGAGTCCAGCCGGCGGATCAGGTCGAACATGCCCGGCGACGTCGGGATCACGTCGAACGCGCCGCCGCGGCCGAGGTTGCTGCGCGGGTGCGGCACCGCGAGCTCCTCGATCGGGCCCTTCCAGAGCTTCGTGAGCGCCTTCGCGAGCGTGGGTGTGTCACCGGACGCCTCGGCCAGGCCGAGCATCTCGGTCGTCGCGTGCCCCTGCGGGTCGAGGTCGATCAGCAGCACGCGCCGGCCGCGTTCGGCCAGCGCCGCGGCCGCGCCCACGCTGAGTGAGGTCTTGCCGACCCCGCCTTTCTGGTTGACCACCGAGGTGATCTGCATGCCGGAGCGCTCCCTTGTCGGTCGTTCCGCGAAGGTTATTGGATCTGGGGCGCGGGCGCGCGGTTATCCGTTTTGGGCCTGTCGCGGCCGGACGAGCAGAGCCTGCGCACCGGTGCCGATCGGACCGGAGCCGTCGTGCAGAGTACTCGTGGCGGTGCCGACGCCGTGCGGGCCGACCAGGGTCACGGCGTCGAGCCCGATCCACTCGCCCTCCGGCGCCCGGCGCAGGTGGACCGTGAGCTCCGAGTTGATGAACCACCAGTCGTCGGTGGGCAGGAAGTGGGACACGCCGTTGGCCGAGTCCGCGACCGCGAACAGCCGCTGCAACCCGGTGGGCTCCTCGCCGTCGACGAGCGGAATCCGCTGCCGGCCCCACACCGCTGCCGGGCCCGGTGCCGAGATGCTGCCGCGCACGGCCCGCCACTCGACGGCGTTGAGGTAACCGCCGCGCCAGTCGGCGGGGAACGTCGTCTCCGTGCCCACCTCGGCCGAGGGCAGCAGGGGACCGGCGTCGGTCGCGACGCTCGTGGTGTCGGTGGTCGCGATCCGCCACGCGCTGGCCCGGGCGATCAGCTTGCCGCCCGCGGACAGCTCCGACTGCAACAGCTCCACCGACCGGCCCGGCCGCTCGATCCACGACCGCTGGTCCAGTTCCGCGACGGGCGCCGGCCCGAGGATCTCGATGGTCACGCGTGCGATCAGCGCCGGGTGCGGCGCTTCGAGCTGTTCCAGCCCGCGCGCGAGCAGCGCCGACGGTGGCCCGAAGTGCTGCGCGCCGGGTGCCCAGGGGCCGCTGGTGTGCTCCGTCGCGGCGTACCGCTCGTCGCCGAGCGGGACGTAGAACGCGTCGGCCATCAGTCGGCCCGGTCCAGTGCGGTCTCTTCGCCCGCGTCGGGTTCCGGCCAGCCGGGGTACTCCGGCGGAGTGCCGCCGAACTCCGGGCAGTGCGCCTGGTGGTCGCACCACGAGCACAGCTTGCCGGGGTTGGGCCGGAAGTCGCCGGTCTTGCCCGCCTTGAGGATCGCCTGCCAGATGGCTTCCAGCGTGCGCTCGAACCTCACCAGCTCCGCTTCGTCGGGCGTGTAGGCGAGCGACTGGCCGTCGGTGAGGTACATCAGCTTCAGCTGCCGCGGCACGATGCCGCGCAGCCGCCACAGCACCACGGCGTAGAACTTCATCTGGAACATCGCCTTGGCCTCGCCGATCTCACGCGGCGCGGCCCCGGTCTTGTAGTCCACCACGCGGATCTCGCCCGTGGGCGCCACGTCCACGCGGTCGATGTACCCGCGCAGCAGCACCCCCGAGCCCAGCTCGATCTCCACGTGCAGCTCACACGCCTCCGGCTCCAGCCGGCGCGGGTCCTCAAGCTCGAAGTACGCGTCGAGCAGCTTCTCCGCCGACGCCAGCCACTTGTCGGATTCGCCCTCCTCGGCGTCCGTGAACAGCTCGGTCCACTCCGGACTCGCGGCCGACAGCTCCGCCCATGTGGGCGCCAGCAGATCCTTGGCCCGCGGCGCCACGCGCTCACCCGCGGGCAGACCGAACAGCCGTTCCAGCACGGCATGCACGAGCGTCCCGCGCACCTGGGCCTTCGTGGGCACCTCGGGCAGCCGGTCGACGGCCCGGAATCGGTAGAGGAGCGGACACTGTTTGAAATCGCTGGCACGTGACGGCGACAGCGCCGGCCGCCTGCGGACGGGCGCGTCACCAGTTCCCGGTGGGGTGGTGACCGTAGCGGTGTCGGGCATGGCCAGAGCGTAACGCTGGGCACCGACAGAATCTTTGGCCCCGCCTCCGGCAGGGCGGCGAGATCGCCGGGAGGCGCGCGATCTCGCGGCCGGGTCCCCTCTGCTGGGATGGCCATGGGTGGTGAGGTGCGATCGCGAGGTGGTCGCCGCGGTGGGAGTGGGGTTGGTGGTCGGGCCGGCTGCGCGCGGTGGCCAAAGGGAGCTCGGCTTTCGTGGCACGTGCCGCCTTCACCGGGCGACCAAGCCCGACACGCCCGAGCCTGACACGCCGCGAGCCTGACACCGGCTCTGGCGACAAAGCCCGGGCGTGACGCAGCTGGCTCTCGCGGCGAAGCCCGACACGCTCGGTTTGGCGACCAAGCCTCGGCTTGACCGGTCTCGCGGCGAACCGTGAGTCGCCTGCTCTCGCGCCCGAGCCCGGCGCGCCCGGTTTCACGGCCGAGCCCGTGTCCCGATTCACCTGCTCTCGCGACGAAGCACGACTTACCTGCTCTCGCGACCAACCGCGACACGCCCGACCCCACGGCCAATCTCACACTCCCGCCCAATTCACTCTCCCGGGGGCGACCCACCCGCGAGATCGCGCCGGTTTCCGGATGGGGGCGGTGCGATCGGCCCCCGGCCGATCCGACCGCCCCCATCCGGAAGCCGGCTCACAGGCGATCTCGCCCGCCCTGGCGGAGCCAGGGCCAAGGACACGGACACAGGTCACTCCCTTCCCACACCTTGACCCCTACTCTTGCCCGCATGGCCGCGACCCGACAGCACGGTGCCGGGCCGTCCCGGCGCGCCACGCCCGGCGACGGCGGGCTGCTGCTGTTCCGGGTGGCCGGGGTGCCGGTGCTGCTGGCGCCGTCGTGGTGGATCGGGTCGCTGATCATCGTGGTGCTGTACGCGCCGCTGGTGGGGCGGCTGCTGCCGGACGCGTCGACGCCCACGTCGTGGCTGCTGGCGGCCGCGTTCGCGGTGCTGCTGGGGCTGTCGGTGCTCGCGCACGAGCTGGGGCACTGCCTCGTGGCGCTGCGGTTGGGGATTCCCGTGCGCCGGCTGCGGCTGTTCCTGCTCGGTGGGCTGTCCGAGGTCGCGCGAACGCCGCGCCGGCCCGGGCAGGAAGGGCTGGTGGCCGCGGCCGGGCCGGCGGTCTCGCTGGTGCTGGGCGGGTTCTGTGCCCTGCTGATGCTCGCCGTGCCGCCGGACGGTGCGGTGTGGCTGCTGGTCGCGGAGTGCGCCGTGGCGAACTTCGCGGTGGGCGTGTTCAACCTGCTCCCCGGGCTGCCGCTCGACGGCGGCCGCCTTGTGCGGGCCGGCGTCTGGGCCGCGACGGGGATGCGCGCCAAGGGCACGCGCGCCGCAGTGGCCGGGGGCGCGGTTGTCGCGACGGGCCTGATCGTGTGGGCACTGTGGGGCCTGGCCACCCAGAGCGAGGACCGCTGGCTGCGGCTCGGCGTCTGCGTGGTCACGGCCTGGTTCGTGATCCTCGGCGCCCGTTCGGAGCTCGCGGCCGAAGCCCGGCGCAGCTGGCCCGACGGCCTCGAGCTGGCCGAGCTGGTCCGCCCCGTTCTGCAGCTGCCCGCGGAAAGCCCGGTGTCCGACGCGCTCGCTGCCTCGGCCGGCCGCGGGGTCGTCCTCGTGCGCGCCGACGGGGTCGCCGCGGGGCTGCTCGACGAGCAGGCCGCCGAACAGCTGGCCGGGACCCACCCGCACGCCCCGGCGGAGCTCGCGGCCGAGCCGATCCGTGCCGAAACGGTGCTGCTGGCCTCGGAGCCGGGGGAGGAGATCGCCGAACGCGTGCGCGAAACCCCCGCGTGGCAGTTCCTCGTGGTCGACGACGAGGGCCGCCCCGCCGGCGTGCTGCGCCGCGAGGACCTCCGGGCCGCGCTCGTGCGCGGCCGCCACGCTCACTGAGAGTGCACCCGACCGGCGACCCGCGCGGACGACCTGCGAGGATCTGACGCCAGCGTTTCGCGTGTGAGGTGGAGGAAGAAGTTGTCGGTCAGCGGACCGTTTCGCGCAGGAGACCGGGTTCAGTTGACGGACTCGAAGGGCCGGCACTACACCCTCACACTCGCCGAGGGCGGCGAGTACCACACGCACCGCGGTGCGCTCGCGCACGACGAGCTGATCGGGCTTCCCGAGGGCTCCGTGGTGACCTCGGCCGGCGGCAGCAACTACCTCGCGCTGCGGCCCCTGCTGCCGGACTACGTGCTGTCCATGCCGCGCGGCGCCCAGGTGATCTACCCCAAGGACGCGTCGCAGATCGTGATGTGGGGCGACATCTTCCCGGGTGCGCGCGTGCTCGAAGCCGGCGCCGGCTCGGGCGCGCTGACGCTCTCGCTGCTGCGCGCCGTCGGCCCGGCCGGGCACGTGTCCTCCTACGAGATCCGCGACGACCACGCGGAGCACGCGGAGCGCAACGTCGTGAAGTTCTTCGGCGAGAAGCCGGACAACTGGACGCTCACCGTCGCCGACCTGGCCACGCACGCCGGCGAGGTCGACCGGGTCGTGCTCGACATGCTCGCGCCGTGGGATCAGCTGCCGAACGTCGCCGCGCACCTCGTGCCGGGCGGTGTCCTCACGGTGTATGTGGCGACCGTCACACAGCTTTCCCGCGTGACGGAGTCGTTGCGGGAACAGCAGTGCTGGACCGAACCGGAGTCGTGGGAGACGCTGATGCGCCCGTGGCACGTCGTCGGCCTCGCGGTGCGGCCGGACCACCGGATGGTGGCGCACACGGCGTTCCTGCTCACCGCGCGCCGGCTCGCCGACGGCACGGTGTCCCCGCGAGTGTCGCGCCGGCCCGCGAAGGGCAAGGGCTGAGGCCTAGCCCGGCACGCACCACCGGTCGTTTTCCCGGTGCATCGGGAACGGCGTGTCCTTGCGCCCGCCCGCGCCTTCCACGTGCACGGTGACGCCGGCCGAGTCCCCAGCCACGTTCGGCGGCCCGGCGAGGGTGACGGTGAGCGGTCCCGCCGCGTCCCACTGCGACTGCAGTCGGGCCAGAGCCTGGGAAGTCTGCGGTTCGCACGTGAGCCGGCCGAACTCCGTGGCGTCGCCGCGCTTGATGGCGTCGACGATGGCGTTGGCGAGCACGTTCGTCGCGGCGACGTCCGCGTCGCTCGCGGGCAAGGAAAACGGGGGGACGCTCGCAGGCTGGGAAGGCGCCGCAGGCGGTGGCGGTGAGGGCCCGGCCGGTGCGACCAGCACCAGGCCGAGCACCGCGCCGGCCACGAGAGCGCCGAGCACGACGAGCCCGGCGGTGAGTCTGCCACTCACCGCCGGGGTCTCACTGCTTGTCCGCCTGGGCGTCGACCAGGCACCAGACGCCGGCCTCGCGCTTCGAGGTCATCGTCCCGTTCGCCGTTCTCGCGCCCTGCGTGGCCTTGTACCGCACGGACGCAGTGTTGCCGTTCTCCTGTGCGGCGCCCGTGAGCTGGATCTGGGTGGTCGGGATATCCACGGCGCCACCGTTGTAGAGGCTGCGGCAGGCCAGTCCGGCGAGCGCGGCACCGTCGCCGCTGGTGAAGTCGTCCGCGGCGGCCTGGAACAGCTCCTGCGCGCTTTGTTTCCCGCCGGGTGCGGGCGAGTTGCTGCCGGAGGCCGACCCCGTCGACGGGGTCGAACCGGTGCTCGTGCTGGGCCGGGCCGGCGCGCCGGTGTTCGGCAGGCCCCCTCCGGGGCTGCTCACAGCCGGGGGCGCCGGCGGGGCCGCGGTGTCGGTTTTGTCCTTGTCGTCACCCGAAAGCCCGATGACGAGACCGATCGCGGCACCCACCACGACCACCACGCCGACGGCGATCCCGACGATCAGGCCGGTCTTCTTTTTCTTCGGAGGCTGCTCGTTGTAGCCGCCGAAGGACTGATAACCACCCGGTTGGCCGTACTGATCGCCGAAACCGCCCTGCTGGTGGCCCTCCGGCTGCCCGAACTGCTGCGTTCCACCCTGCTGGTACGGATCTTGCTGCCCGTACGGCTGGGGCCCGCCGTGGGGCTGGTAGGGATCTTGCTGCCCGTACTGCGGCGGCTGGGAGTACGGATCTTGCTGCCCGAAGGGCGGGAGCTGCTGAGCCGGGTAGCCCGGCTGCTGCTGCGGACCGGACTGCGGGTACCCGCCCTGCGGGGGCCAGGTGCCCGGCTGCTGCTGCCCGCCGTGGGGCTGCCCGCCGGGGTAGCCGGGCTGCTGCTGAGGGCCGGACGGGGGCTGACCTGGGCCCTGCTGGGACTGTCCGTAGGGATTCGGCTGCTGCCCGTAACCTCCGTAGCCACCGCCCTGCTGGCCGTGACCACCGGGCTGCTGCGGCGGGTAGGTCATGTGTGGTGCCCCCTAGTGTTCCTTCGCGTGCCGACCTGGCCACCGGGTGAGGTGAACCCCGGGGGATGCTAGCCAGGCCGCCCGGGATCCGTGCGCTCAGGCCGGAATCCGGCGAAACCAAGGTTGGCGGCAGGGCAGAGGGCTACCTGCACCGTGCTCGCTTTCGCCTGGTGGAACAGGGCGTGACGGCCTCCGGTGTCCGGGCACCGAATCGGCCGCTTGCGCATCCGTGACGACCGTGCTGAGCGGGTGCGGAAATCGCGACGCGCCGATCTTGTGATGCGGAAAGGCCTTTTATTGTCGGTGATCGCCGGTACCGTGGAATGAAAAGCACTCCGAGGAGGTGCCCGATGCATCATGACCTTCCCGGAGGTCGGCGCGAGGAGGCCGACCCTTCAGCAACAGGCGGAGCAGGGCAGACGGCGGAACAACAAGCCCGGCAGATCCGTTTTCTCGAGGAGGAAGTGGCGCTGTTGCGTCGCAAACTCACCGATTCGCCGCGGCAGAACCGAGTTCTCGAACAGCGCCTCGCCGAGGCGTCCGAACGGGTGAGCCAGCTCACCGAGCGCAACACGAAACTGGTCGAGACCCTGCGCGAGGCGCGTGGTCAGCTGCTTGCCCTCCGCGAAGAGGTCGACAGGCTGGCCCAGCCGCCGAGCGGCTATGGGGTCTTCGTCACCTCGTACGAGGACAACACGGTGGACGTCTTCACCGCGGGCCGCAAGATGCGGGTCTCGGTGTCGCCGGCCGTGGAGATCTCGTCGCTGCGCCGTGGTCAGGCGCTGCGTCTCAACGAGGCACTCACCGTCGTCGAAGGCGGCGGTTTCGAGCGCACCGGTGAGGTGTGCGCACTGCGTGAGGTGCTCGCACCCGAGGACGAGGGCGGCGTGCCCCGTGCTCTCGTGGTGGGGCACGCGGACGAGGAGCGGATCGTCCTGCTCTCCGAACCGCTGGCCGAGCAGCCGCTCAAGCCTGGCGACTCGCTGCTCGTGGACACGAAGGTCGGGTACGCGTACGAGCGCGTGCCGAAGGCCGAGGTCGAGGACCTGGTGCTGGAGGAGGTGCCCGACGTCCGCTACGAGGACATCGGTGGCCTGAGCAGGCAGATCGAGCAGATCCGCGACGCGGTGGAGCTGCCGTTCCTGCACGCCGATCTCTACCAGGAATACCAGCTGCGGCCGCCGAAGGGTGTGCTGCTCTACGGGCCTCCGGGCTGCGGGAAGACGCTCATCGCCAAGGCGGTGGCCAACTCCCTGGCCAAGAAGGTCGCGCAGGCGCGGGGCGACAAGGAGGACGGGAAGTCCTACTTCCTGAACATCAAGGGCCCCGAGCTGCTCAACAAGTTCGTCGGTGAGACCGAGCGGTCCATCCGCCTGATCTTCCAGCGGGCTCGGGAGAAGGCCTCCGAGGGCACTCCCGTCATCGTGTTCTTCGACGAGATGGATTCCATCTTCCGCACCCGTGGTTCGGGCGTGTCCTCCGACGTGGAGACCACGATCGTGCCGCAGCTGCTGTCGGAGATCGACGGTGTGGAAGGGCTGGAGAACGTCATCGTCATCGGCGCCTCCAACCGTGAGGACATGATCGACCCGGCGATCCTGCGGCCGGGCCGGCTCGACGTGAAGATCAAGATCGAGCGTCCGGACGCCGAGGGCGCGAAGGACATCTTCTCCAAGTACCTGGCCGAAGGCCTGCCGATCCACGCCGACGACCTGGCGGAGTTCGGCGGGGACCAGAAGGCCACGTTCGACGCGATGATCCAGCACACGGTCGAGCGCATGTACGAGGAGAGCGACGAAAACCGGTTCCTCGAGGTGACCTACGCCAACGGGGACAAGGAAGTCCTGTACTTCCGCGACTTCAACTCGGGCGCGATGATCCAGAACATCGTGGACCGGGCGAAGAAATCGGCCATCAAGTCGGTGCTGGAGACCCAGCAGCCCGGCTTGCGCGTGCAGCACCTGCTGGACGCGATCGTCGACGAGTTCGCGGAGAACGAGGACCTGCCGAACACCACGAACCCGGACGACTGGGCCCGGATCTCCGGCAAGAAGGGTGAGCGGATCGTCTACATCCGCACGCTCGTCACCGGCAAGAACCAGGACTCGGGGCGGGCGATCGACACCGCCACGAACACGGGTCAGTACCTGTAGAAAACGCAGTACCCCGACGTGGGGCTGCCGGTTCGCCGGCGGCCCCACGTCTGCGTTTCACACCTTTTCGGCCACGCTCGCGGTCTGCCGTCGACGGAGCGGGAGTTTTCCGTGCGACGCGAGGATTCCGAGCACCACGAGGACCGCACCCGCGGGTTCGTTCCAGTGCACGGGCTCGTGCAACACGAGGACGCCGAGCACCACGCCCACCACCGGTGTGAGGTAAGTCACCGACGATGCGTGCGCCGCGCCCCAGGCCGCTACTACGCGTGTGTTCCACACGTACGCGATCCCCGTTCCCAGCACGCCCAGCGTGAGCATGCTGACCACCACGGCGGCGCTGAGGTGCATCGGCTGGCTCGCCACCATGGGGGCCAGCAGCAAGAGCAGCACTGTCGCGAAGCCGACCTGCCCGAACGCCACCACCACGGGATCGGCGCCCTTCGGGGACACGAACCGGCGCAGGTAGACGAAAGCCGCGCCGTAGCAGGCCGTCGCGCCCAGGCAGGCCAGCTGCGCCGTGAGCTCGTGCGAGAGGTCCACGCCCTGCCAGACGCCGACGAGCGTAAGCACGCCCGCGAAACCCAGCAGCAGCCCGGCCACGCGCGGTGCGGTGAGGCGCTCGGCCGGCAGCGCCGCGGCGGCGAACACCATCGTCAGCAACGGCGTGGTCGCATTGAAGATGCTGGCCAGCCCGGACGAGATGTACTGCTCCGCCCACGAGAACAGCAGGAACGGCGCCGCGCACAAAAGCACCGAGACCACCGCCAGATGACCCCACAACGCGAGGTCGCGGGGGAGCGGCCTGCGGCGCGCCACCAGGATCACGGCCAGCGCGAGTGCTCCGAACCCGACGCGAGCCAGGGCGACCTGGGCGGGGGAGAGGCCTTGCAGGCCCACCTTGATGAACAGAAAACTCGCGCCCCACACCACTGCCAGCGCGACGAATCGCGCACTGATACCGAACTGCCCGGTCATGACCCTCCTGATCGACTGCCACACTCGTGGCCAGTCAACGGCTCGCCACGCCGCGAGACCAGCGGTTATCGGCCATCTCATCCAAGTCTGGTGTATAACGACCTATACTTCCCGGCTGTGAGCACCGACGACACGCCGCGCCCGCGCGCCCCGATCACCGAACCCGACGTCCTGACCTGGCTGGAGACGACCGCGGCGGCCGTCCAGGCGGGGGAGTTGAGCGCCAACGATCTCATCGACCTGCTGGGGGAGCTGCGCCGCGCGTCCGCCGCCTGTGCCGACGCGTCCGACTGGGCCCTGCTCGCCGCCCGCGAGGAAGGCGCCAGCCTCCGCCAGATCGCCCCGGTCTTCGGCAAGGGCTACGTCCGGGCGCCCGCCGCTCGGCTGGAAAAACTCCACCGCCAGGCCCAGAACTCCGGACAATGGCTCGCCATCCTCCGACACAAACAAACTGTATAACGACCTATACGGCTGGCCTTGGGTCGAATAAACCTGTGGCCGGCAACGCATTCGCGTCGCCGGCCCAAACCTGCACAGACAAGGACACCGAATGGAGCGCATCGCGGTCGGGCTAGCCGCTCTCGGCCGGCCCGCGTACATCAACCTGGGCCGGGAGCTGCCGGCGACACGGGACGTACCGGCGATGCGCGCCGCGACCCACGAGGTGCTCGACGCGGCGTACGCGGCGGGCGTGCGCTGGGTCGACGTCGCGCGTTCCTACGGGCTGGCCGAGGACTTCCTCGCGAGCTGGCTCGCGGAGACCGGCCACACCGACGTGACGGTGTCGAGCAAGTGGGGCTACCGCTACGTCGGCGAGTGGCGGCTCGACGCGCCGGTGCACGAGGTCAAGGAGCACTCGGCGGCGCGGTTCGCCGAGCAGTGGGCCGAGACGTGGGCCTTGTTGGCCGACCACGTGAGTCTGTACCAGGTGCATTCGCTCACTGTGGACAGTCCGTTGTTCTCGGACGCGGCGCTGATCGACGCGCTGGCGGGATTGTCCGATCAGGGCGTCGAGGTCGGGTTCTCCACGTCCGGGCCGGCGCAGGCGGACGCGGTGCGGCGCGCGTTCGAGCTGGAAGCGGCTGGGCGGCCGGTGTTCTCGTCGGTGCAGTCCACTTGGAACGTTCTGGAGCCGTCGGTCGGCGGGGCGCTCGCCCAGGCGCGCGCGGCGGGGAAACGGGTGCTGGTCAAGGAGACGCTGGCCAACGGCCGCCTGGTCGTGGAGGCGCCCGAGCCGCTCGCGCGCATCGCCGCCGCGCACGGGGTGGGTCCGGACGCGGTCGCGGTGGCCGCGGTCCTCGCGAACGACTGGGTTTCGGCGGCGCTGGTGGGTCCGTCGAGCACTGCGCAGCTGGCCGCGAACCTGGCCGCCACGCGGGTTTCGCTGACCGCGGACGAGGTGGCCGAGCTGGCGGGTCTGGCGGAGACGCCGGAGGAGTACTGGCGGCACCGGTCCCACCTCGGGTGGGACTGACGGGCTGCACTACCCTCGCTGCAGCGCGCGCTCGGCGGGTGGGCCGCGGTTCTCGGATCTTCCGGAGGGGCGGCAGGTGCGTCATCGGCAGGTGCTCGCGGTGGCGGCGGTCGCGCTGGTAGGGCTCACGACCGCGTGCGGCAACCGGCCCAACGATCTCGAGACGTACTACGACGATCCGACGCCGGTGAACGACGCGACGACGTCCGCGCCGGTGACTCCGCCGCCTGCCGCGCCGCCGAGTTCTCCCACGTCCGCCGCGCCCGATCCTCGGATTCTGGCCGCTGCGGCGGCTTCGGCCGCGTTGCTGTCCGATGAGGACGTTGCGGAGGAGGGCGTTTCGCTCGGGCCGGGCAAGGCGTCGGGGTGCTTGTCGGGGTTGGCTCAGGGGGAGCGGCGGTCGGCGAGCTGGGTGTACCCGAGTGGTTCGGGGATCACGCACGAGGTCACGGCGTACGCGGGTGGGTCGGGTGCCGACGTGGTGTCCGCTGCGGACTGTGCCGGTCAGGTGCTCACGATCGCGCCGCAGCCGGGTGTTGCGCAGCAGCGGGCGTGGTGCGACGGGTCGACCTGCACGGTGCTGCTGGCGAAGGGTGAGCTGGTGTCGGCGTTGAGCGTGGCGGCGAGCACGCCGGCGCGGGCGGCGGACGCGGCGAAGCGGTTGCTGCCGAAGGTCGTGGCGAAGCTGGTTGCTCAGCCGTAGCGGCGGAACCACTCCTGCACGCCTTCGCGGCCGTCGGGGATGAAGGGGCTTTCGGGGTCGTCGACCCAGGCGCGCAGTTCGGTCAGGGGGAGCCAGCGGCCTTCGGCGATCTCTTCGGCCTGGTGGTGGATGGGGCCGTCCCAGCGGACTTCGTAGGCGAAGTTGTGGCAGTGGACGGTGCCCTGGTCATAGATCTTGGTGAACAGGGGTTCCGGTTCCACTCCGTGGACGCCGAGTTCTTCGGCGAGCTCGCGGCGGGCGCAGTCGGCGGGGGTTTCGCCCGCGGCGACGACTCCGCCGGCCCAGCAGTCCCAGGTGGACGGGAAGATGTCCTTGTCCGCGGTGCGGAGGTGGACGTACACGGATTCGCCGTCGCCCGAACGGACGAGCACCACGCCGGCGGCGTGCCACAGACCTTGGGCGCGGACGCGGGAGCGGGGTGCCTGGCCCACGACGTGGCCGGCGTGGTCATAGAGGGCAACGAGTTCGTCACTGCCTGGCATGGGGGCATCGTCGCACGGCCTTACCCCGTAGGGTGGTGGTATGCGTCGGATCATGGGAACCGAAGTCGAGTACGGCATCGCCGTGCCTGGGGACGCCACGGCGAACCCGGTGCTCACCTCGACTCAGGTGGTGCTCGCCTACGCGGCGGCTGCTGACATTCCGCGGGCTCGCCGGGCCCGGTGGGACTACGAGGTGGAGTCGCCGTTGCGCGACGCGCGCGGGTTCGACTTGACGGGTCCGGGTGGGCCGGGGCACGACCCGGACGTGGAGGATCTGGGCGCCGCGAACGTCATTCTGACGAACGGTGCGCGCCTGTATGTGGACCACGCGCACCCGGAGTATTCGGCGCCTGAGGTCACGAACGCGCGGGATGCGGTGATCTGGGACAAGGCCGGCGAGCGGGTGATGGAGGAGGCGGCGCTGAAGGCGGCGTCCGTGCCGGGTCAGCCGCCGTTGCAGCTGTACAAGAACAACGTGGACGGCAAGGGTGCGAGTTACGGCACGCACGAGAACTACCTGTGTTCGCGGTCGACGCCGTTCACCGCGATCATCGCCGGGTTGACGCCGTTCTTCGTGTCGCGGCAGGTGGTGACGGGCTCGGGGCGGGTCGGGATCGGCCAGCAGAGCGAAGAGGCCGGTTTCCAGCTGTCGCAGCGGTCGGATTACATCGAGGTCGAGGTCGGCCTGGAGACGACGCTGAAGCGCGGGATCATCAACACGCGCGACGAGCCGCACGCGGATGCGGACAAGTACCGGCGGCTGCACGTCATCGTCGGTGACGCGAACCTGTCGGAGTACTCGACCTACCTGAAGGTGGGTACGACGGCGCTGATCCTGGACCTCATCGAGTCGGGGATCCGGTTCGACGAGCTGAAGCTGGACGAGCCGGTGCGGGCCGTGCACAAGATCAGCCACGACCCGACGTTGAAGACGAAGGTCGAGCTGGCGAACGGGAAGAAGTTCTCAGGGCTGGACCTGCAGTTCGCCTACCACGAGATCGCGTCGGCGAACCTCGAGCGCACGGGTGCGGACGAGGCGTCGAAGGAGGTCCTGCGGGTCTGGGGCGAGGTGCTGGACGCGCTGACGCGGGATCCGCAGGAGTGCGCGGATCGGCTGGACTGGCCGGCGAAGCTGCGGCTGCTGGAGGGGTACCGGGAGAGGGATCAGCTGGCGTGGGGTGCGCCGCGGTTGCGGCTGGTGGACTTGCAGTACTCGGACGTGCGGCTGGCGAAGGGCCTGTACAACCGGTTGGTCACGCGTGGGTCGATGAAGCGGCTGGTCACGGAGGAGGAGGTCCAGGCGGCGATCACGACTCCGCCGTCGGACACCCGGGCGTACTTCCGGGGCCGGGCTCTGGAGAAGTACGCGACGTCGATCGCGGCCGCGTCGTGGGATTCGGTCATCTTCGACGTGGGCAAGGAGTCGCTGGTGCGCATCCCGACGCTGGAGCCGCTGCGGGGCACGAAGGCGCACGTCGGGAAGCTGCTGGACGCGGCGGCGACGGCCGAGGAGCTGGTCGAGGCGATCACCGGTTCGGACTAGTCCGAACCGGCACGGGGCCGCGGATCGGGATCGCGGCGTTGCCCCGAATGTCGGGGCCGCTGGGTAGGCTAGGAATCATCGGCCACACCGGGAGGCGATATGGCGCAGGAGAAGATCGAGAAGCACGGCGGTGGAGACTCCGACGAGGAGTTCGAAGCCACCGGAGCGGCGGGCCAGGAACGGCGCGAGAAGCTCGGCGAGGACGTCGACACGATCCTCGACGAGATCGACGACGTGCTGGAGGAGAACGCCGAGGACTTCGTTCGCGCCTACGTGCAGAAGGGCGGCGAGTAGTCGTTCGCGGCCGGTAGCCGCCCTCGGGTTTCCGGGGGCGGTTGTCGGTTGGCGTGCCGCTGCACGACTTCGGCGGTGCGGGCGACATACTGCGCGGCGACAGGTTGCGCGGCAGACTTCGCCTCGGCACGGTGTCGGGTTGCACGGCTTCGGTGCGCGGCCTCAGCGTTGTTTCTTCAGCCGATACAGATGGGAACCAAGAGCACGTATGGACAACACCTTCCCTCGGGCGGGTTTTTCGGGACCCGGCCTGCCTGCTTCGTACTTCTCGCCGGCTTCGTCGTCGTTCGCGGACTTCGTGCGGGCGCAGGCGCCTGAGCTGTTGCCGGCGCGGCGGGTGCCGTCGTCCGGGGCGGGTGAGCTGGCGGTGCCGCACGGGACCACGATCGTGGCGCTGACGTTCGCCGGGGGTGTGCTGATCGCGGGTGACCGGCGGGCGACGTCGGGGAACCTGATCGCGAGCCGGGACATCGAGAAGGTGCACGTCACGGACGAGTACTCGGCGGTGGGGATCGCGGGTACCGCGGGCCTGGCCGTGGAGATGGTCCGGTTGTACGCGGTGGAGCTGGCGCACTACGAGAAGATCGAGGGTGTGTCGCTGTCGCTGGACGGCAAGACGAACAAGCTGGCCGGGATGGTGAAGGCCAACCTGGACATGGCGATGGCGGGCCTGGCCGTGGTGCCGCTGTTCGTGGGCTACGACCTGGAGGCCGAGGACGCGAAGCGCGCCGGCCGGATCATCTCGTACGACGCCGCCGGTGGGCGCTACGAGGAGAACGCCGGGTACGCGGGTGTCGGTTCGGGTTCGCTGTTCGCGAAGTCGGCGCTGAAGAAGCTGTATGACCCCGACGCGGATGTCGACGCCGCGGTGCGGGCGGCCGTGGAGTCGTTGTACGACGCCGCGGACGACGACACGGCGAGCGGCGGGCCGGACCTGGTGCGGCGTATCTTCCCGAGCGTTGTCACGATCACCGCCGAGACCGGTGCGGTGCAGCTGCCGTCGGAGCAGACGGCGGCGGTGGCGGAGGCCGTGGTGGCCGGCCGCGCCGAGCGCACGCACCACCGGCCGAGCTGATCGCCGGTGACTTTCCCGAACGCTGAACCTTCGACCGCCGGTACACCGGAGAACGTGGAGCCGACACCGTGACGATGCCGTTGTATGCCTCTCCCGAGCAGCTGATGCGGGAGCGTTCCGAGCTGGCGCGCAAGGGCATCGCGCGCGGCCGGAGCGTGGTGGTGCTGAAGTACTCCGGCGGGGTGCTGTTCGTGGCGGAGAATCCGTCGGCGACCTTGCACAAGGTGTCGGAGATCTACGACCGGATCGGGTTCGCCGCGGTGGGCCGCTACTCGGAGTTCGAGAACCTGCGGGTGGCGGGGATCCGGCACGCGGACCTGAAGGGTTACCAGTACGACCGGCGTGACGTGAGCGCGCGGGCGCTGGCGAACGCGTATGCCGCGACGCTGGGCAGCATCTTCACCGAGCAGCTGAAGCCGTTCGAGGTGGAGGTGTGTGTCGCCGAGGTCGGGGCGAATCAGTCGGAGGACCAGCTGTACCGGCTGACCTACGACGGGTCGATCTTCGACGAGTCGCCGTTCGTGGTGATGGGTGGCCAGACCGAGCCGATCAGCACGAAGCTGAAGGACACCGTCGACCCGGAGCACGATCTGGCGACGGCGCTGGCGACGGCGATCGAGGGCCTGCGGGCGACCGTTTCGACGCCGAACGGCAACAACGGTGCGGCTACCGAGCCGGACCAGATCAAGCTCGAGGTCGCGGTGCTGGACCGGGCGCGGCCGCGGCGGGCGTTCCGCCGGCTGACGGGGGCGGCGCTGGACGCGCTGCTGCCCGAGCCGCCGGCGAAGGACGACGCCGAGAAGCCGGCCGAGGGTGACTCGAACGGTGACTCCGCCAAGGAGTGACTGCCAAGGAGTGACTGCCAAGGAGTGAAGTATTCGTGCGAGTGGGCCGCCCGGGGGTGGGGGGGGGGCCCTCGGTGTGTTGGGTGGGGGGGTTTGTTGC
>NZ_JBEXHL010000029.1:0-137729 GCF_040607795.1 Amycolatopsis sp. NPDC005232
CCACTCAAGCCGAACGTCAACGACGCTGCCGCGGCGAGAACCGCGCCCATCTTGAATCTCATTGTTGTACCCCTCCAGTTGCTCCGCCGTATCACCCTTGTGGGGGTCCGGTCGGAGGTCGAACCAGACAAGGCTCTACCTGGTCTGAACCAGTTCGCGGCGAATTCACCGGGTGGACACCTAATTGGACGAGTGGTTCACTGGGTTGCCGACGTCGCGTGGCAGCGCCTCTACCCTCGGTAGGCCGTGCCGCGAGTCCGCCCACCGACCGGCATGCGCGGCGTTCGACCGCCTGGATGGCACTCGACGACGAAGCCCCGACCAGCTGGGGACGTCTGTCCGCCTGCTCAGCCAGCGGCGGCGCATCGTCGCGATGTCCAGCGACGCCGCGAGTGGTTCGACCTCGATGTTGCGGCGCCACGCGGCCAGCAGCCGCGTCAGCCTCGCGTCGATCGAGCCCTCGGTGCGCACACCACCAGGTCGCCGTCGATGCCGATCCCGTTACCGAAGCCTGCGGCGAGCTCATTCGGAAGGCGGTTGGCGGCAGTACGTTGGCCGGGTGCAGCGTGCGGGTGCAGCGTTGAGCGGCGGGTGGATCTGCCTGGTGGCGGTCAGCCTCGGGGTCCTGGGGTTCGGCGCGGGTGTCGCCCTCGCTCCGCCGGCCGGTGACGAGCTGCTGTACCGCGCTGACGGGCTGGCCTCGATCGGGGTGGGCTTGTTCGGCGGGCTGCTTGCGCTCGTGCCATTCCGGCGGCGGGAGCGGTGGGCGTGGTTCGCGTTGTGGTTCTATCCGGTGTTTTGGGTGGCGCACCTGGTCGGCCAACTGCCGCCGGGTAAGGACCACATTCACCAGGTGGTCTTCCTCGCGCTTTCGCTGCTCGGCCTGCTTGTACCGGCCCGCGAGTTCTTCCGGGGTGCCGATGCGCGCGGGTGAAGGGGCGCGCGGGGCGGCCCCCTTCAGGGCCGACCCCTGAAGGGGGCCGCCCCCCGACAGCTACGGACACACCGAGAACCGGGGTCCTCACCACCGGCACGATGCGTCGAGCCGGCGGTGAGGACGTGCAGCCGGGCTGGGGTGATCAGCCGATGCCGGTGACCTGCAGGGCGGTGGTCCAGTTGTTCTTGATCGCCGAGCGGGCGGCGGAGAGGGTGATGGTGCCGGCGCAGACGGCGTTCTTCAGCTTGGTCTCGGTGCCGTCCTTGGTGTGGGCGGTCTGAGTGCCGGAGCAGGGCTCGGGCCAGAGGTTCTTCGGGTCCCGGGGTGCGCCGCCGAGCTCGAGCGGGACCATGTGGTCTTCCTCGTAGTCGGCGAGGTTGGTGTCGCTGTAGCCGTAGTCGGCGATGCCCTGGACCTTCAGCGGGTTGGTGTAGGAGGTCGGCGGGCGCACGGTGGCGGTCCAGCCGGACACGCAGATCGTGCTGTGGATGGTGGACTGGGTGACGTCGGGGTTGTAGGTGCCCGGCGTGCAGCGGCAGACGGGCCGTGGAGCAGGTCGCGGCTTCCGCCACGCCACCGGTGATGGCCACGCCGCCACCGACCAGTGCGACAGCGGCGCAGACCGTGGTGACCGAACGAACGAAGACGCGCATACGAAGCCTCCCAGTGCGGCTCCGGGCCAGGTCGCCGGGATTGGGGCCATCGCACCGCGCCGGCGGCCAGTTCAAAACGATCCGCCCTGATGAACACCATGTGCCATCCACTGGTCAGTGACACCAACTTTCCCGATGTCAACAGCCAGACGGATCACCGCGCGGACGGGAACCGCCGAGCAGCCGCAAAACCGGCGGTTTCCACGTCAGGCCCCGGCGATGGCCGGTGCTGGTGCCGGTAGCGGGTGGCGCTGTCGTAGTGCGGAAGGATCACGTGCCCGGAAAAGTCCCGGGCGGGTGGGTGTCCTCGTCGCCGGCGTGCGCGTCCGCCACGAGGACCAGCTGCAAGCTCGGTGGTCACCACTCGCGCCGGCGCGGCGCGGGCCGGTCGGGGCGGGATGTGCCCCAGATGTAGCGGACGAGTTCGCAGGAAATGCGGTCGTAGACGCCGTCGTTGGTGTGTTGCCCGCCGTAGTAGCGCCGCCGGCGTTGCAGGATCCCGGCCAGGCAAGTGAAGGGCCACAGCCGGGTCTGTCCACGATGGTCACTTATCACGGTCGACCGCGGTGACCGCGGTTGCGTGGTCCGATGCAGCTCTGGATGAGGCGGTTCGTCACAAGTCTCTCCGATGAAACCCGAGTGCTAAGCTACGTGATAGTCGACTATCACTTAGTTTCAAGGAGGACGCCGTGGCGATCCGCAAAGTGCAGCGCGGTACGCGCGGGGCAAACGTCGGCGTGATGACGTGGCTCTTTCGCCCGACGCGCAAGCTGATGATCAAGCAGCACCGACGCAGTGGGAACACCTTCAACGGGATGGACATCATCTACCTCAGCACTGTCGGCGCGAAGTCAGGCAAGTAACGACAAACACCCTTGGCCTACTTCCCTGATGGAGACAACTGGCTCGTCGTCGCCTCCCTCGGTGGCGCGGCAACGAATCCCGCTTGGTACCACAACCTGGCGGCCCACCCCGACCAGGTCGCCGTCGAAGTCGATGGTCGGCACTATCGGGTTGTGCCTGAGCAGCTCGAAGGTGGCGAGCGTGAGGTGGCGTGGCGACGTATCGTCGAGAGCCCGCGGCGGTATGCCGATTACCAGGAGAAGACCGACCGGGCGCTGCCGGTGATTCGGCTGACGCGCACAGAAGAGGCGTGATCCGCGCGATGAGGGTCGAGGGGTGGACGGCGCACTCCTCTGCCATCTGTCGCTCCGCTCGGTGTCATGCGTCGATCCCCTTCTTCCGGGTGGTCCGTCCCTCCGTCACGGATCGATAACGACGCTGACCGCGCTGTATCCGCGCCCATGTTCGACCCTTATTGTTCAGCGCTAAGAATCTTAGCCATCACTAAGCTGTCGGTGGTGGGAGACGCGGCGCGTGGTGGTGCTCCGCATTTCGCCAGGAGGAGCGCGGATGAACATCGACGTGTCCGGGACTGCGGCGTTGGATGTGGCGGGTCGGCTCGACCGGCTGCCGATCACGAGGTGGCAGTTGACCGTGCGCCTCGTGATCGGCGTTGTCACCTTCTTCGACGCGTTCGATCAGTTGTTGATCTCTTACGTTCTCCCGGTGCTCAGTCATGAGTGGCAGCTCAGTGCCGCCGGGTCCACGTGGGCGATCACGGCCGGATCGGTGGGCATGCTCGGCGGCGCTCTGGTGTCCGGATACCTCGCTGACCGGTTCGGTCGAGTCCGCGTGATCGTCGTTTCGCTTTGCGTCTACGGATTCGCGAGTCTGCTGTTGGCCGCGGCGCCGAGCTTCGAGTTGTTCGTGCTGCTCAGGGTCGTACAGGGGCTGGGGATCGGCGGTGAAGTTCCGGTCGCCGCGACCTACATCGGCGAGATCGCGAACGCGCGGCATCGCGGGAGGTTCGTGCTGTTGTACGAGGTCATCTTTCCGCTGGGACTGGCCGCGGCGTCGCTGACCGCGGTGTGGGTCGTGCCGACGTTCGGCTGGCGATGGCTCTTCGTCATCGGGGCGCTACCGCTGCCCGCGGTGTACTTCATCCGCAAGCTGGTGCCGGAATCGCCGCGCTGGCTCGCGGCCAGGGGGTATGCGGATCGCGCCCGGCAAACCGTGGAACGGATCGAGGCCAAAATCGAGGCGATCACAGGCGAGCCGCTGCCGAGGCCCGAGCCCGCTGGTGTTGATGCGGTGGACGCGAAAACCCGCGGATCGTGGCGCGAGTTGTTCACCGGGCGGTACCGCAGGCGCACGTTCGTGCTGTGGTGTTTGTGGTTCTGCGCGTACTTCGTCGTCTACGGAATCGCTTCGTGGCTGCCGTCGATCTACAGCGGGGTATTCCACTTGCCGCTGCGTCAAGCGCTGACCTACAGCATGGCCGGCACGGTGGCCGGCTTGCTGGGGTCCGTGCTGATCGCGCTGACGGTGGACCGGCTCGGCCGGCGCCGGGCGCTCACGGCTGCCTCCGGGTTCGCCGGGGTTCTCCTGCTGGCGCTGTGGATCCTCGGCGCCGGCAGCGCGGCGCAGATCATGGTGTGGAGCTCTCTGGCGGCCGTCTTCGGCTACGCCGTGAGTGGCGGCCTCTACCTGATGACCCCTGAGCTCTACCCGACTCGTATCAGGGCGCTCGGCTGCAGTTTGGCCGGAGTCTGGAACCGGTTGGGTGTGATCATCGGGCCGGTGGTCATCGGGGCGGTGTACGCCGGGGGTGACCTCGCGGCGGTGTTCCTCGTCCTCGGTGCTGTGGCCCTGATCGCGGCGATCGTCACTGGACTGTTCGCCGAGGAGACGGCGCGGCGACCGCTGGAAGAAGTCTCGCCCTGACGCTGCCTGTTGTTCCGAACGCCGAGGCAAGCTATCTTGCACCTAAGATAAGTTTCGGACGTTCGGAGGAACAATGATGGTTGCACAGCAGCCCGTGGTCCGGTTGCGGTCGCTGCGCTCGGTTTCGCTGCGCACCACGACCCTCGCCGACTCGGCGGGCTTTTACTCGGAAGTGTGGGGCCTACGGGCTACGGACTCTGGTTCGGAAGCCGTGTGGTTGCGCGGATCCGGGGCCGAGCACCACATCCTGCAGTTGGTCGATGCGGATGCGAACGGGCTCGACAAGATCGCGTTCGCCGTCGCGACGCGACGGGAGATCGACGAAGCCGCGAAGCGGCTTGAATCCCTCGGCGTGCCGGTGGTGACGCCGCCGGGGAATCTCGACCAGGCCGGCGCCGGTTACGGGCTGCGTTTCGTCGATCCCGAGGGTCGGCTCATCGAGCTCTCTTGCGACACATGGGCGGTGGCACCCGAGGATCCGGAGGGGCGTGCCGCGGTTCCGCGGAAAGTTGCACACGTCGTGCTCAACACGGCCGACATCGACGCTGTCTGCGAGTTCTACACCTCGGTGCTGGGTATGCGAATCTCGGACTGGTCGGAGCACCAGATGGCGTTCCTGAGGTGCAACTCCGATCACCACTGCATCGCGTTCAACCAGGCCAAGTGGGCGTCTGTGAACCACGTCGCGTACGAGATGGGGTCGATCGACCACATGATGCGGGGCGTCGGACGTCTGCGACACCACGGGCAGATGCCGCTGTGGGGACCTGGCCGGCATGGCCCGGGGGACAATACGTTCAGCTACTTCGCTGACCCGGCGGGGCTCGTTTGCGAGTACACGTCCGAGGTCGAGCAGGTGGTCGAGGACGCGTGGTTGTGCCGTGTCTGGCGGCGGACTCCTGAGCTGTCGGACTTGTGGGGCACTGCTGGTGCGCCATCGGCAACCACTCGGCAGCACATGGCGGGGGAGTCGGACCCCGGCTACTTCGCCCGTCAGAAGCCGGGGGGCGACGTCTCCGTCGGCTGACTGCGGTTGGCGAGTGCTCGCAGGGTCTCGCGGCTAACCGGCCGAGCTTTTCGCTTGTCCACCATGGGTTCGTTCAGGTATATCACTTAGTCCCAAGTTAACTTTGAGTGCCAACAGGGTTGAGTGCGGCCGTGGGAGCTGCTATAAAGAGGACAACAAAACATCTTAGTGCTCAACTAAATTCCTAAGGATGACGCATGACCAACACGACCACCGACCTCCAAGAGCTCCTCGACTCCTGCATCGCCACTGCGGCATCGCGGCAGGAGGACTGGGACACGCTGGCATTCCAGTCCAAGGCGGGCGAGCAGTTCCGGCGCGCGCAGATCCGCTACATCGGCTCCGGCGCGACGGGCAACCACGAGTCCGACAACCGGATCATCCCCTCGGCCGGCTTCACCTTCTCCAACATGCGGCTGCCGGTCGGCGGCGTCGGCCCGGAGCACACGCACCACGACGTCGAAGAGGTCTTCTACGTCCTGGAAGGCGAGCTCGAGGTGACGGTGCACGACGTCGCGGACGGCGCCCGCACCGCGAGCCGCACGCTCGGCTACCGCGACCTCGTTCGCGTGCCGGCGGGCGTGCCGCGCAGCCTGCGCAACACCGGGCAGACGGACGCGCTGTTCTGCGTTGTGATCGGCACCGGCAAGCCGCAGCTGCCGACGTACCCGGAGACCTCGCCGATGCACGGCATCACCAGGGACTGAGCACCGCAGCACCCGTTGAGGGAGATCAGATGAGTGAGTCAGAGCGGACTTTGCGCGTCGAGCAGATGACCCGCCTCGCCGACGGCGTGGTGGAGGTCCGGCTCGTGGAGCCTGCCGGTGAGCAGCTGCCGATGTGGGAACCGGGCGCCCACGTCGTGCTCCACCTCGCCGACGGGCTGCAGCGGCAGTATTCGCTGTGTGGTCCGGCCAGCGACCGGGCTTCCTGGACGGTCGCCGTCCACCGCTCACCCACCTCCCGCGGCGGCAGCGAGCACGTGCATGATCGGCTCCGCGTCGGGTCGTCGTTGCCGGTCGAAGGGCCGTACAACAACTTCCCGCTCGCGGAGGCCGATCGCTACCTGTTCCTCGCCGGCGGCATCGGCATCACGCCGATTCTGGCGATGACCCGGCGGCTGCGCGCGGCGGGCACGCCGTTCGACCTCGCCTACTGCGCTCGCAGCAGCTCGATGATGGCCTACCGGGCCGAAATCGCGAGCTGGTCCGACCCCCGGGTCAGGTTGCACGCAGACGACGAGAACGGTGGTCCGATCGACGTGGGCGCCTTGTTGCGCGAGCACGCGGGAGCGCTTGTCTACTGCTGCGGTCCGGAAAGCTTCATCGCCGCGGTCGAAGAACACGCTCCCGAGCCGTCGCTGGTGCGAGTGGAGCGCTTCCGCGCCGCGCCGCGGCCTGAGACCGAATCCGGCTCGGCGTTCGACGTCGTGCTCGCGGCCACGGGCGATCGGCTCCGAATCGAGGACGGGCAAACCATCCTCGACGTCCTCGATTCGGCCGGGTTCGACGTCCCCTCGTCGTGTCGAGAAGGCATCTGCGGCACGTGCGAGACCAAGGTCGTCTCCGGAACGCCCGACCACCGCGACTCGGTGCTCACCGACGCCGAGCGCGCCGAGAACTGCTCGATGATGATCTGCGTCTCTCGCGCCAAGGGCGACGAGATCGTCCTCGATCTCTGACTGTCCTCCTCGGACTTACGCCACCACCAGGAGTTCTCATGCATTGTCTCCAGCCCCACCAGACGCGCCGCGACGCACCGAGCAACTACGAGCTCGCGTTGGCCGCCGAGCTCGAGTCCGCTTACCGGGCGGGAGCGTACGAGCTCGGTGACCTCACGGCCGCGCTCAACGTGAGTGGCCTGCGGCCGCCGTCCGGGTCCGACTGGACGCCCGACACCCTCACCGCCGAACTCGCACGGGTCGGCGGCAAGGAAGCCGGGCCGGCCTGGCAGCTGGACCCCGGCCCGCGCTCTGGACTGACCATTGTGGACACTGCGGACGAGTTGCTCACCCACGGTCTGCGCGACCAGTGGTACGCGCTGTGCCCCGCGGGCGCGGTGCGGCGCGGTGAGCTGGTACGGCTGAACCGGGTCGGCGAGAGCCTGCTGCTCTGGCGGGACGCGGCGGGTGAAGTCCACGTGCAGCGCGACCGCTGTCCGCACCGCAGCGCCCCGCTGTCGCAGGGCGTGCACCTCGGCGACCGGGTGGCGTGCAATTACCACGGTGTGCAGGTCGACGGCACCGGGAAAGTCGTGTCGGTGCCGGGTAGCCCGGGCTGCGCGCTCGAGGGCCGTCAAGCCGTGATGACCTTCCCCGCGTGCGAACGCGCTGGCGCGATCTTCGCATGGATCACCGAGACCGGGAGCGTGCCGACGCCGCTCGAGCTCCCCGAGCAGCTCACCTCCGACGAGTGGGAGAACTTCCCCTGCTACGTCGAGTGGGACGCGCCATACCAGCTCTCGCTGGACAACGTGATGGACCCCATGCACGGGGCGTTCCTGCACCGTGAGTCGCATTCGATGTCGTTCGGCAAGCGGGAAGCGGCGTTCCAGATCCGCGACGCCGCCACCGGGTTCCTGTTCGAGAAGACCGATCAGAAGTCTGTGAACTTCGACTGGGTCGAGTGGATTGACAACGGATACCAGGCGATGCGGCTGGACATCCCGTACCCGGAATCGGCTGGGCCGGGTGGTGCGTTCGCCATCATTGCAATGCTGACCCCGACCGGGCCGCACACCCACGCCGCGTTCTTCTGGCGGTGCCGCAAGGTTTCCGGCTGGCAGCGCGACTCGTGGCGTTTCCTCTACCGCGTGGTGCTGGAAGAGCGGCACTGGCACGTGCTCGAGCAGGACCGCGCGATGATCGAGCGGATGCCGCGTGACGCGGTGGCCGGCGAAGGGCTCTACCAGCACGACATCGCGCTCGTCCGGGTGCGCCGGCTGCTGCGGCGCCGAGCTGAGGAGTACTTGCGCGAGCGCGCGAAGAAGACGGGCGTGGCCCGTGCACGTGGCACGAAGGAAATGGCGGCCTTCGAATGAGGCCCGCTGCCGAGGGGATCGGGGAGCTCTGATGGATTTCCAGCTCAGCGGCCGAACGGTGCTGGTCACTGGCGCGAGCAACGGGGTAGGTCTGGCCACAGCGAGGATGCTCCTCGCCGAAGGGGCCAACGTCGGCGTGTGCGCGCGAGACGGTGACCGGCTGGCGGCGGCCTTCACAGACCTCGGCCTGGAGGCTCGGTCGCGCCTCCTCCAGCGAACGTGCGACGTTCTCGACGCCGGCGCAGTGGGGGAACTCATCACCGGGCTCGTGGGCGAGTTCGGCGGCGTGGACGGCGTGGTGAACAACGCCGGTGGCTCGCTGATGCGGCCACCGTTGGAGACCACCGACGAGCAGTGGGTGGACCAGATGCGGCTGAAGGTGCTGAGCGTGCTCAACACCGTGCGGGCCGCACTGCCGTGGCTGCGCAAGGCGTCCGGTGCCTCCGTGGTCAACGTGAACGCGATCCTCGCGCGGCAGCCGGAGGTGCGACTCGCGGCCACGAGCGCGGCTCGCGCGGCGCTGCTCAACCTCAGCACCTCGCTCGCGAACGAGCTCGCCGTCGACAGGGTCCGGGTCAACTCGGTGTGCCTCGGGCTCATCGACACCGGCCAGTGGCGTCGCCGCTACGAAACTTCGGGATCACCGTCGGACTTCGCCTCGTGGACGGCTGAGCTCGCCGCCGATCGCGGCATCGCACTCGGCCGGTTCGGCGAGGCCGACGAGGTCGCGTTCCCCATCGTCAGCCTGCTCTCCCCTCGCTCGTCCTACGTCACGGGCGCGACCCTCGACGTCGGCGGCGGCGTCGCCCGCTACGTCTGATCCCTTTTACCCTGGAGGTTCTCATGGTCGATCGCCACGGCGGTGACCTGCTCATCGAGCTGATGTGCGAGTACGACGTGCGGGTTGCGTTCGGCGTCGCGAGCGTGCACAACCTGCCCCTGGTCGAGGCGCTGGACCGGGAGGGCATGTTCGTCGCGGTGCGGCACGAGGCTGCCGCGGTCAACGCGGCCGACGCGTACTCGCGCGTCAGCGGTGGCCTGGGAGTCGCGATCACCAGCACCGGCACCGGGGCAGGTAACGCCGCCGGATCAATGGTGGAGGCGCAGGCGGCGGGTAGCCGCGTCCTGCACATCACCGGCCAGATCGAGAGCGCGTACCTCAACCAGGACCGGGGGATGCTGCACGACACGCCCCGGCAGACCGACCTGCTGCGCGCAGTGTCGAAGTCGGCGAAGACGGTGCTGAGCGCCGAAGGCGCGCGGCGAGTGCTGTGGGCGGCGGCCGCTGAAGCCCTTGCGGCGCCACAAGGTCCGGTCAGCGTCGAATGGCCCTACGACCTGCAATACGCGGCGCAGACCGCGGAAACGCCGATGCACCGCGCACTCGCGCAACCACCGGTGGCGTCGGACGCGGCACTCGACGAAGCCGCCGAGCTCGTTCTCGCCGCGCGACGGCCAGTCCTTTGGATCGGCGGCGGTGGCCGAGGAGCCCGAGCGGAGCTGCTGGAACTGGCGGAACTCCTGGGGCTGCCGGTGCTGACGAGCAACGCCGGCCGCGGCAGCATCCGCGAAGACCACGAGCAGGTGATCGGCAACTACGCCACCTACCCCGACGCCCGCGAACTGCTTGCCGCCGCCGACCTGCTGATCGGCGTCGGTACACATTACCGCGCTAGCGAGACCGCGAACTTCGCGCTCGCCATGCCGGGCAAGCACGTGCAGATCGACGTCGACCCGCTCGCACTCGGCCGCAACTACCCGGCGACGGTCGGCCTGGCCGGCGATGCGGCCGTCACGGTGGAAGGTCTGCTGAAGCGTCTACGCGGCTGGGAAACGGCCCGAGAACCGGATTGGACTGCGCGCGGTACGTCGACTCGGCATGCAGTGCGCAAGGATCAGCGGTCGGCGATCGGCCAGTACGCCCAGCTTTGCGACTCGCTCCGGCTGCATCTGCCCGAAGACTCCGTCATCGCGCGTGACGTGACGGTTCCCTCCAGCACGTGGGGCAACCGCCTGCTGGAGATCTACGACCCGGCCACCAACGTCTACCCCCTCGGAGGCGGGATCGGGCAGGGCTTGGCGATGGGCATCGGCGCGGCCGCCGCGCAGCGCGACCAGCCGACAGCCGTCATCGCCGGCGACGGCGGCGTCTCGGTGCACATCGGCGAGATCGCGACACTGGCCGAGCAGAGCCCGTGGCTCATCCTGATCGTGTTCAACGACGGCGGTTACGGCGTGCTGCGCAGCATGCAGGACGTGCACGGCAAGCGGCGGGCCGGCGTCGACCTGCTGGCGTTCGATTTCGCCCGACTGGCCGCGTCGGTCGGTCTCGAGCATCGCCTGGTGCGGGCGGCGGACGACTTCGATGACGCGCTGTCCGAGGCTTTGTCCGCGCGCCGGCCGTTCGTGGTCGAGGTCGACATGACCGCGCTCGCCCCGATGCCGAAGCCGTTCGTACCCCCGTTGCCCGTTTTCTGACCCGAGGAGCCCCGGATGCCCGACGGCGATCACCACCACGCGCACGGGCCGGCGAACCGCGGCCGGATCGTGCTGACCACCGCCGCGCCGCTGTTCGTGTGCGAGCCCCTGAACGGCCCGGCCACCGAGGCCATTGTCGCGCTGCACGGCGCACACGGGATCACGGCCGGATTCGAACGCGCGCTGCGCGCGATGGCCGCCCGCGGCTACCTGGTCGCCGCGCCGTTCCACTACTTCCGTGACGGTGGCCCCGAGTACGTGACAGAACCGGCCGCTCGCGACGCCTACACAGCGCTGGCCGATGAAGATGTGGATGTCGACGTCGACGCCGCCATCGATCACGTGCGAGCCCGGCTTCGGCTGCGGCCCGTCGCTGTGGTCGGCGAGACGCCGGCCGCCGCGAACGCGGTGCGGCGCGCGGGCCGCCGCCATCCGGAAGTCGAGGCGATTGCGTCGCCGGAAGGCTTCTGGGAAACCAACGGCAGGAAGGCGTTTCCGGCATGACCACGACCCCAGCGATTCGACTGTCCACCGCAGATCTCGCGGACGAATACGGGGAGGCCGCTGAAGTCTGTGAGGGCGGCTTCTCAGGTTACGGAGGCCGCGACCGGTTCGCCGGGAGGGTGGTCACCGTGCTGTGCCACGAGGACACCCGGCTGGCGCGGGCCACGCTGTCGGAACCCGGTGAGGGCCGAGTGCTGGTGGTCGACGGCGGTGGGTCGTTGCGGAGGGCGTTGTTCGGTGACGTTTCGGCCGCGCTCGCGATCGAGAACGGGTGGTCCGGAGTCGTGTTCAACGGCGCGGTGCGGGACACGGAGACGCTGCGCAAGCTCGATCTCGGGGTGCTGGCCCGGGGCGCGTGTCCGCGGCGGGGGAGCACCACCGGTGCGGGGGAACGCGACCTGGAGCTGGTCTTCGCCGGCGCCCATGTGCGGCCGGGTGATTACCTCGTAGCCGACGCCGACGGGTTCGTATGCTTGCCGGAGCCACCCGTCGTCGTGGATGCCGAGCCCGTGGCGCAGGACCATCCGTACCGCCCGGCCGTGGTGGCCGGCGACCTGGTTCACGTCTCGGGCGCGCTGGGTGTGGATCGCGACGGAGTCGCCGTCGCCGGGCGCCGGGCCGCGCTCGACGCGGCTATGGACCGCCTTGCGGAGCGGTTGGCGACTGTGGGCGGGAGCCTCGGCGACCTGGTGAAGTGCACGTACTACGTGACCGACGTGTCGCTGCGTACCGAGGCGAACGAGCAGTACCGCGACTTGTTCCCCGGTGCGCGACCGGCCCGGACGTTTCTGGAGGTCGCCGCTCTGCCGTATGGCGCGATCGTGGAGATCGACGGACTCGCGGTCACCCGTTGATCGGGTTTACCCGCCGACCGTAGCCGAGATCCGCCGCCACGCGTGAGCCGTACGAGGCTGGACAGCTCGTGACGCCCACGCACCTCCACATGGGCGCGGTGGCGGGGACCACCGAGTTCATGGTCACCCGCGGATCGGGCCGGCTCACCCACTGGGGAGGGCCGGCCCGATCCGCGTCAGCGGAACACGGGGCTACGACCGGCCAGTTCGCCGATGGCCCGCAGCACCGCGTAGGGCACCACCGCGCTGGTCGTCGGCGTCTGTTCCGACGGCAGGTTCTCGATCTCGAACCGGTAGCGGCCGGCGTTCCCCTCCGCTTCGATCACATGGGTCGTTCGCTCCGCACCCGGGTCGGCGACCACAGCGGCTTCGACCACTTCCCAGTCGCCTGCGGCGAGCGCCACGGACGCGGCGACGTTGGCCGAACGGGGGAACGCCGTGGCGATCTCTCGAGCGCTGCCCTCCCGCAACACCAGAGGCTCGGTGGCGGACCCCAACCGTGAGAGCTCGGTGTCGGTCATCCACTTCTGTCCGAGGATCTCCGGGCGTTTCGTCGTAGTGATGCGCACCCGACGCAGACCGCCCATCGCCGCAGCCGAGCGGATCAGGTCGAGGCCGCCGATCGCGCCGGTCGTGAGCTGCACGCGGCCCGGGCCGGCGGACAAGGTGCGCAGCAGATCCGCATCGGCGAGCGCGCCCACCGAGGTGACGAACAGGTCCAGCCCCGCCGCGACCACGCTCGGCCCAGTGCCGGAGAGAGCGGCGTGTCCCGCGCATTCCACCACGAGGTCGGAACTGACGAGCAAGGCCGCCTCGTCGATCACCGGCAGGTCCGGCGGGTCGACCGGGTCGCGGTGCGCTACTCCGGCCAGCACGACCCCCGGCACCTCACCGGCTTGCAACGCGCGGGCGACGACGCCGCCGATCGCGCCACAGCCGAGCACGGAAACGCTCAACATCCGCAGCTCCTTAGGTATCTTAATGCTCAATTATTGGTCTACTGTGGACGTCGGGTTGCCGGGGTGCAAGCTGTTTGTGATCAGCGCAATCCCGTCGCGGGGCCGGTTCGTTCGGCGCGCCAGGAGAAGTACGCCGACCGCTGCGGCGACGAGCTGTGTGCCCACCAGGAGGAGATAGCCGTATGTGTAGCCGTTGCGGCCGCCCGCGCCGATTGCCGCGCCCATCACTGTCGGCATGAACGCGGACACCACGTTGCCGATCCCGTTGACCACACCGTAGGTCGAGCCGACGGTCCCTGGGGCGGCGTGGTGCTGCACGAGCGTCGGGATGACAGGCGCTTGCAGCCCCCAGAATCCATTGGCCAGGATCAGGCCCACCGCCACCAGCGCCGGCGCGCTCGCGATCACGACAGTGACGACCGACAGCGCCGACCCCAGACCGCCGACGAGGAGTAGCACCGGCGTCCGCCTCGGGAGCATCCGGTCGATCAGCATCCCGCCCACCAGAACCGACATCAGGCTGAGCACGAACGGCAACGCCGAGAGCACGCCGGTCTGCGCCAGGCTGAAATGCCGGCTGTGCAGCAGGTACGACGGCAGCCACGAACTGCTGCCCCACAGGAACGCCAGCGTCACGACCTCCACGGCGAGGATCCAGCCCAGGCCCGGCGTCCGCAGCGCGACGCGGAGCGTGGTGTGGACGCGCGGTTTCTCTCGCAACCTGGCGCGCTGCACCTTCCCGCGCACTGTCAGCAGGATCAGCGGCAGACCGACGACCGCGTTGAGTCCGGCCAACACGAGGTAGGACGCGACCCAGCCACTGTGATAGATGAGGAAGGTCACCAGTGGCAACCCGATCGCGTGCCGAGCGAGACGCCCATCGAGCTGATCACGTTGGGCTTGCCGACTTCGCCGTCGGCGAAGGTGTGTCTGATGTACATCGTCTTCAGGGAGAACAGCGGCCCTTCCGCGATGCCGAGCAGGAAGCGTAAGGCGAGCAGTGCGACCGCGCTCAGCGCGAACGGAGACACCAGTGTCAGCGCGGACCACAACACGATGCTGACCAGCAGTCCGCGCCGAACGCCGAAGTGGGTTTCGTAGATCGGAGAGAGCGCGAACGCGGCGATTCCGTTGCCCAGTAGGAAGAACGTCATCAGCAGGCCTTGCTCGGCCGGGTGGCCGGTGAGCCCGAAATGGTCGGTGAAAGCCGGATCGGTGATGAGCACCGAGGTGTTGACTCGGTCGATATAGGAGATGAGGACGAGGACGAGGAGGCTGAAGACGGCGGGCCAACGCCGGCGATCTCCGGCCGTCATCGACCCTCTTCCGCTGAGACGATGCGTGGCCACTCGAATGCGGTGACCGGCGGCGGATCAGTACACAGTTCCACCTCGACCAGACAGGTCTGTGCGGCCGTGCACTGCGTGAGCTGTGACGTGCCCTGGTCCGACGTGACCACGTTGGGATTGCCGTGCTTCTCCAGCGTGCCGATCTGACCAGGGTCCTGCGGGTCGTACCAGGCGCCCGTTGGCACCTGTGCCACACCGGGCAGCAGCGTGTCGGAACCTGTGATGGTCACTCCCGCCAGAAATGCCCCGCGATCGTTGAACACGCGGACGACGTCCCCGGCGTGAAGGCCGCGGCTGCGAGCGTCCTCTTCGTTGAGCAGGATCGCTTCACGGCCTGAAACTTTGGCAGCGCGGCTGAGCGGAGAGTTGTCGAGTTGGCTGTGCAGGCGATGCTTCGGTTGGTTGGTCAGCAGGTGCAGGGGGTAGCGCTTGGCCCGCGGACTGCCCAGCCACTCCGCGGGTTCCAGCCACGCTGGGTGCGCGGGACAGTCGGCGTAGCGGAATGCGCGGACGACGTCACTCGTGATTTCGATCTTGCCCGACGGCGTGTCGAGTGGATGGGTGTCCGGATCGGCGCGGTAGTCGGCCAGTAGCGTCACCGGCTCCTCGATCTCGTTGAACTCGTAGGACTCGGCGGCCCAGAATTCGTCGAACTCCGGCGGATCGAAACCGCGCTCCCGTGCGGCGACCAGCGCGCCGTCGTACATGTGCCGCAGCCATTGCATCTCGGTGCGATCGCAGTGGTAGTCAGTGCCGAAGCCCAACCGGTCGGCCAGCTCGGCGAAGACGTCGAAGTCGTTGCGCGCCTGGGCGAACGGCTCGACCACCTGGTGCATGGCGATCCAGAACCGGCTGTGGTCGGCGGCCGCGATGTCGTTGCGCTCCATCGTGGTCGTCGACGGCAGGACGATGTCGGCGAACTTGGCGGGCGGCGTCCACCACGGCTCGTGCACGATGACCGTACCGGGTTTGCGCCACGCCGCGACGAAGCGGTTGAGGTTCAGGTTGTGGTGGAAGGGATTGCCGCCGGCGGAGTAGATGAGCTCGGTGCGGGGCAATCTGAGCGTCGTCCCGTTGTGCTCGAGCGTCTCGCCGGGACGGAGGAGCAGCTCGTGCACGCGTCCGACGGGGATCTTGGTGGTGACCGCGTTCGGGCCCAGCGGCATCTTTGGCCGCGGGATGCCGGCTGGGTACGGTTGGGAGATGCCGCTCACCGCGCCGAAGCCGAGGCTGAACCCGGCCCCGGGCAGGCCGATCTGGCCGAGCATCGCGGCCAGTGCGATCGTCGCCCAGACCGGCTGCTCGCCGTGGTGGGCGCGCTGCACGGCCCACGCGGTGTTGATGACGGCCCGCGTGTTCGCCATCCGATGCGCGAGTTCCCGGGTAGTCGCGGCAGAAACCCCGGTGATTCCCTCGGCCCACTCGGGATCCTTCGCCTGACCGTCGTCGCTGCCGAGCAGGTACCGCTCGAACTCCGGGTAGCCCGCGCAGTGTGAGCCGACGAACCGGCGGTCGACCAGGCAGTCGGTGACGAGGACGTGACCCAGGGCAAGCATCAGTGCGACGTCGGTGCCGGGGCGTAGCGGCAACCATTCGGGCGCGGCTGTGTCGGTGACGTCCTGGCGATACGGGCTGATGCAGACGACCTCGACGCCGGCGGCGCGGGCCCGGCGGAACCAATCCGCGTTGTCGTGGTTGACCGCACCGCCCGGGTCGATCTGCGCGTTCTTCAACGGGGCGCCGCCGAACATCACGAGCAGGCGGGTGTGTGCGACGATCTCCGGCCACGGCACGACCAGGCGGGTGATGTCCGTGCGTCCGAGGATGTAGGGCATCACGCCGAGCGCGGCGCCGAAGCTGTGGTTGCCGCTCTTGTCGGTGTAGCCACCGAAGAGTCCCAGGAAGCGTTTGAGCACGCTCGGGGAGTGGTGCAGGCGGCCGGCGCTGGCCCAGCCGTAAGAGCCGCCGTAGAGCGACTCATTGCCCCCACGCTCGCGGGCGTCGAGGAGCGATTCGCAAACCAGGTCCAGGGCCCGGTCCCAGCTCACCGGGACGAATGCCTCGGCGCCTCGCTGTTCACGGCTCGCGGTGCGTGAGCGCAGGTAACCTTCTCGCACGTAGGGCTGGTCGATCCGCATCCGGTCGCGGACAGTCTGCGGCAACCCCGCCTGAAGAGGCGAGGGGTCCCGGTCGAAGGGAACGCCCCCGGTGGCGAGGATCTCCCCGGTGTCGCGGTCGGTTTCGACCCGGTAGACGCCCCAATGGGACGCGGTCTGAGTGCTCCGGCGCCGTTGTGCGCTCATCGTCGAGCTCTCCATCCGGTCTGAAGTTCCTTAGGAGTAATGGTTCATGACCGCGAGGTAACCGTGGTCGCGACTCAGCTTCGCACTTGATTTCCCCTATGGCCAGTCCGGGTTCATGAAAATCGTGCGCGGCGAGGGATGGTACCGCCGCCCCTGGCAGACGATGGTACCTTTGCGATAAGATAATCTTCCCGAACACCCGACGACTTTGGGGGAGTGATGAGCCAGAGCTTGGTGACCGCCGTCCGGATCGATGTCCCGGACGAGATCCTGGTGGGCGGCCGGTGGCGCACCGGCGCCGGACCGGTGCTCGAGCCCGTAGACCCCGCAACCGGGGAGGTCCTCGCGCGAATTCACGGCGCGAGCACCGCCGACGTCGAAGAGGCAGTTGCCGCGGGGGAGCGGGCCGCGGCCGACCCCGCGTGGCGCGATCTGCTGCCGCACCAGCGCGCGCGGTATCTCCACCGGATCGCCGAGCTGATCGACGCGAACGCCGAGCAGCTCGCCGGGCTGCAGACGGCGAACACTGGCAAGACGCTGACCGAGACGCGTGCACTGGTGGCCAGCGCGGCCGGGACGTTCCGGTTCTTCGCGGCGGCGCTCGAGACGCACGAATCGGCGCTCACTCCATCTCGCGGCGAGTACCTCACGATGAGAGTGCACGACCCGATCGGCGTCGTCGGTGCGATCACGCCGTGGAACTCGCCGATCGCCAGCGATGCGCAGAAGGTCGCGCCCGCGCTCGCAGCCGGCAACGCCGTGCTGCTCAAGCCGGCCCGCTGGACGCCGCTGGTCGCGCTGGCGGTCGGTCGGCTCGCCACCGAGGCGGGGCTGCCGGCCGGCCTGCTGTCCGTGCTGCCGGGATCCGGCTCAGAGGTGGGCGACGCGATCGTGCGCCACCCTGGCGTCGGCAAGGTGTCGTTCACCGGTGGCACCGAAACCGGTCGCACGATCGGCCGGTACGCGGCCGAGAAGATCATGCCCGTGACGTTGGAGCTCGGTGGCAAATCTCCGACGATCGTCTTCCCCGACGCCGACGTCGACCACGCGGTGGCGGGGGTGCTGTTCGGCATCTTCTCCTCCAGCGGGCAGAGCTGCATCGCCGGCTCCCGAGTATTCGTGCATGAGTCGATCTACGACACGTTCGTGCCGCGACTGGTCGAAGCCACGCAGCGGCTGCGAGTCGGTCCCGGCACGGAACCGGGTACGCAGGTCGGTCCGCTGGTCACGGTCTCGCATCGGGACCAGGTCGCGCGAATGGTCGATACGGCGCGGGCCGAAGGTGGCCGCGTGCTGTGCGGGGGCGAGGTCCCGGACGACCCGGAGCTGGCACGCGGTTCGTACTACCTGCCGACCGTGATCGACGGACTGCCCAACTCCGCGCGCACCTCGCAAGAGGAGATCTTCGGGCCTGTGGCCGTCGTGCTGCCGTTCACCGATGAAGACGATCTCGTGGTCGCCGCCAACGACACCGTCTACGGGCTCGCGTGCGGCATCTGGACCGCCGACTACCGCCGTGCGTGGCGGGTCGGCCGCGCGATCCAGGCGGGCACGGTGTGGGTGAACACCTATAAGCAGCTGAGCGTTTCGACGCCGTTCTCGGGGACCAAGGAGAGCGGCATCGGGATCGAGAAGGGACGGCAGGGGATCCTCAGTTACTCTCGGCAGAAGAGCATCTACTTCGGACTGAACGAGCGGCCGCTGCCGTGGGCGGGGATCGGCTGACGGCCCGCAGCTGGTTGTTAAAATACGTGAGCAGTGAAATGCTGAGCGGTGAGTGAGTGCGGTCCCGGAGCGGGGAGGCAGAGGTATGGCACGGCGTGACGTGGCGCGGCCGGACGCGGTGGACGGGATCCTGGCGCAGTGGCGGCGTGAGCTGCCGGAGGTGAACGCGGCACCGATGGCGGTGTTCGGCCGGATCCACCGGGTCTTCCTGCGCTACCAGGTGCACGTCACCGACACGTTCAACAGCTACGGCATCAACGCGGCAGCCTTCGACATCCTTGCGGCCTTGCGTCGCAATGGTGCGCCGTACCGGCAGACCGCGGGTGCGCTCGCCGAGACATCTCTGATCACCACCGGCGGGATCAGCCTTCGGGTCGATCGCCTGGAGAAGGCCGGGCTCGTCATCCGCGAACGCGATGACGAAGACAAGCGCGTTGTCTACGTTCAGCTCACCGACAAGGGCCTCGGGCTCATCGAAGAGGTGGCGGCCGAGCATTTCGCCAACGAGGAGTCGCTGCTCGTCGGGTTGACCGCGACCGAGCGCCGACAACTCGCCCAGCTCCTGAGCCTCCTCGAGAGGTCGCTCGACGTCTACGAAACGACTTCCCGGACGGAAGAGGCAGGCTCGGACCGCTTCGGCGACGCGGTCTAGCTGAACTGATCAGCGCATCATGTTGATGCTGTTGTCTTCCGTGCACGTGCCGGTGGCACGTGCACGGAAGGGCGTCGCTGGGGCCTGAGAGGTCAGCTGCCCAGCGGCGCCCGTGCGTCGACGTCGGCGAGGAACTGCCGGACCCGACCGGCGAATTCGGCGGGGTTCTCCTGGCAGACCGCGTGACCACCGCCTGGTACGACCGCGAACCGGGCTCCTGGGATACCGGCCGCCAGTGCTTCGCTCTCCGCGACTCCGGTGACCCGGTCGTCCTCGCCGACGAGGACGAGCGTCGGCACGGCGATGTCGCGCAGCGCGTCCGTGTGGTCCGTCGCCGCCATCATTTCTGCGGCGCCGCGGTACCCGGCCAGGCGCACGCGGCTCATCGTCTCGATCACCTGGTCCACGAGCGGCGCCGATGCGGAGGGCGCGAGAAGCTTCGGTCCGCGCAGGTGCGCGAACGCCCGCGAGCCGACCGCCGCCAGTTCCTCGACTCGTCGCACCATCCCGGCGCGTCCCTCCGAGGTGCGCCCTGACCCCCGCGAAGAATCGGCCAGCACCAGCGACCGGACCTTTTCCGGCGCGTGCAGTGCCATTCGTGTCGCGATCACACCGCCCCAGGAGACGCCGAGCACGTGCGCCGTCCGGTGGCCGAGCTCGCGCAGCATCGCGAAGGCCGCGTCCGCGTAGCGGTCCGCCGGCTCGCCGTCGCCGGAGGCCGGATCGTCGGACGCGCCGTAACCCGGTGCGTCCCAGGCGATCGTCGTGTGATCGCTGAGCTCTTCCTGGAACGCCGCGAAGGACGCGGACGACCCACCGATGCCGTGCAGGAGCAGAACCGGCGTGCCGGTGCCCACGAGGCTCGCGGCTACGCGGTTCGTGCGGAACACACCAGGACTGGCACTGAGCTGGGACATCCGAACTCCTCATTAGCTTAGCGGTCAGATAAGCGAGACTACTCTATGTCTGAAAGTGTTGGTACCCAACGTATCCATGAACATGACTCGACGATGGCCAAGGCGATGGCGGAAGGTGTCGGCCGATGTCACTCACATGGCGCAAGTACTTGAAGTGATCACCGGTGCCTGCTACAACTTCGAGCCAACTAATCCCTTAGGGCAAAAATATCCATTTTGGTCGTGAAAGGACCCTGGTCATGACCACACCTGAGATCCAAGCCAGAACCATCGTCCAGTCGCCGGCGAAGGTCGCCTTCGCCAGTCTCGTCGGGACCAGCATCGAGTGGTACGACTTCTTCGCCTACGGGACCGCCGCGGCCCTGGTTTTCAACAAGCTGTTCTTCCCGACCTTCGATGCCACGACCGGCACACTGTTGTCGTTCTCGACGTTCACCGCAGGCTTCGTTGCCCGGCCGATCGGCGGACTGGTCTTCGGGCACCTCGGGGACCGCCTCGGCCGCAAGAAGATGCTCGTGTCCACCATCATGATCATGGGGCTCGCGACGGTCCTCATCGGACTCCTGCCGACGTACGCCGCGATCGGAATGGCGGCGCCGATCCTGCTGGTCGTACTCCGGTTGCTGCAGGGCTTCTCCGTCGGCGGCGAGTGGGGCGGTGCGGCCCTGATGGCCGTCGAGCACTCGCCGGATGGGCGCCGTGGGTTCTACGGCAGCTGGCCTCAGATGGGCGTACCCGTCGGTCTCATCTTGGCCTCCGCGGTGTTTCTTCCGCTGGCCGCCTTGCCTGCGGACCAGTTCCTGGCCTGGGGCTGGCGCCTCCCGTTCCTGCTGAGCTTCGTCCTGGTTGTCGCCGGCCTGCTGATCCGCCTGAAGGTCTCCGAAAGTCCGGAGTTCGAGCGGATCAAGCTCCAGAAGACCGTCGTGCGGGCGCCGATCGTGGAAGTGCTGCGCAAGTACCCCGTCCGGGTCCTGCTGATCGCCGGCGCGTACCTGTCGTCCGGCATCTTCTTCTATCTGCTGGCCGTCTACAACCTTGTGTACGCCACACACGCCGGGATCAGCCGCAGCGCCATGCTCGGTGTCATCATCGTGACGTCGCTCTTCGGCCTGGTCTGCATCCCCGTCATCGGCAAGCTCGCCGACCGCGTCGGCCGCCGGCGGCTGTACGTCATCGGCCAGGTCCTCATCGTCGCGATGGCATTCCCGGTGTACTGGTCGATCGACAGCGGATCTTTGGTCCTCGTGACGATCACGTACCTCGTGAGCACCGTGGCCTTCTACCTCCCGTACGCCATCATGCCTGCGTACTTCTCCGAGCTTTTCGGTGCGGGTGTCCGCTACTCCGGTCTCTCACTGGGCACCACGGTCGGAACGATCCTGGGCAACTCGCTCGCGCCGCTCATCGCCGGCGCGTTGCTCGCCGCGACCGGGTCGGCCACTTCGATCTCCGTGTACGTGATCGCGACCGCGCTGCTGTCGCTCGCCTGCCTGCTGGGTCTCGCTGATCGCTCCCGCGAGAAGCATTGACGCAAAATAACTTAGTGCTAAAGTGATTGCGATCCGGAGAGAGAGCGAGACATCACCATGGGCCGATTCCACGGACGACGCATTCTGGTCACCGGCGCCGGTGGTGGCCTGGGTTATGCCTTCGCCGAGCGGCTCGGACGTGAGGGTGCTGAGGTCGTGCTCGCCGAACTGGATGAGCGGCGCGGCGCCGGCGCGGCGGACAAACTCGGGGCGGAGGGGATCGACGCGACGTTCGTCCGTGCGGATGTCGCGTCGGACCGCTCGATGGCGGAGGTGGCGCGATACGTCTCGGTCGGTGCGCCACTCGACGGCATCGTGGCGAACGCCGGCTGGGCCAACGGTGTCGGCGGCAAGGCGTACCACGAGTGGACGGCCGAAGCCTGGGACAAGATGATGAGCGTCAACGTCAAAGGTACTTGGCAAACGGTCAAGTACTTGGCCCCGACGATGCGGGACGGAGGGGCGATCGTCACGCTCTCCTCGGACTGCGTGTTCTGGGGTGCGCCGCTTTTGCTGCACTACGCGACCAGCAAAGCCGCGATCGTCGGCATGACTCGATCTCTCGCCCGAGAGTTGGGTGACCGGATGATCCGGGTCAATGCGATCGCTCCGGGGCTGACGAAAATCGAGGCCACGGAAGCGGTTGCCGAGCAGCGCTGGCGCGACTACGCGGAGCGCAAGTTGCTCAAGCGCGATCAGTACCCTGATGACATCTCCGGTGTGGTCGCGTTCCTGCTGTCGAACGACGCGCGCTTCGTCACCGGCCAGCTTCTCGCTGTCGACGGCGGGTTCGCGCTCCACTGAGGCCCGTCCGAACGCGTCAGCGGTCAGCCTCGGCGCGGACGGCGGTGGCAATGGCCAGGAACTGGCGAAGACCACGTCATTCGGCACAGTCATTCACGACTCGCGGTGCAACTGGACCTCGGATAACCTTAGGGCTAAGATGTACAAGTGTCTGCGATGAAGCGGCATCAAGGTGGTGGAATCACACATGCGCAACCAGGTGTTGGGCTCCGGGCTGTTGGCCGGAACGCAAACCGCCCTGGCGCCGTTCGAACTGTACCGGCCCCGGTCGGCCGAGGAAGCCGTGCAGGCGTATCACGAAGCTCCCGACGCGACGTTGCTCGCAGGGTCGACCGATCTCGTCGCACGGTTCCGCGAAGGGCTCAGTCCTCGCGCGGTCATCGCGCTGAGTGGGGTGACGGCGTGGCGTGACGTCATCGACGACGGCGACTTGCTGCGACTCGGTGCACTGGCGACGCACCACAGTGGTCCGCGCGACCTCGTGTTGCGAGAGCGGTTGCCGTCGCTGGCGGACGCGTGGGCACGCATCGCAACGGTCCGCATTCGGGCGCGCGCAACGCTCGGCGGCAACCTCATGGCTCGGCAAAGCCGGTACGAGACTCCGGTGATGCTGGCGGCGCTCGACGCCGAGCTGGAGCTGTCCGCACTGGACGGTGAGCGCCGCGTGACGTTGGCGCAGCTGTGGCGCGGGGACTCCGCACCGGCCGGCGTGCTGCACCACGTGCGCGTGCCGCTGGCAAATCTGGTTTTGTTCGACTACGAAAGGTCGATGCGGCCGCTGCTCACCGTCGCTCTGGCGGTGCGGACGCGGGGGTCTGCGCTCCGCGTCACGGCGACGGTCGGTTCGGAGTACCGGCGCCCGGTGACGGTCTGGGAAGACGTCGATGCGCCTGCGTTGTCCGGTGTGGACCCCGAAGCAGTGGGCCGCGCGCTGGCCGCGCAGCTGCCCGACGAGATCGGGGACTACGTCGGGAGTGCCGCCTACCGGCGCCGGGTCGTCGCGGTGCTGATCCGGCGGCGCCTGAACGCGTTGGCCAGGCCGGCCGCGGCGTGAGAGGAGCGATGTGAGCACGGAAGTGGAGATCAAGTTCACCCTGAACGGTCGCGTCGTCTCGATGACGGTCGCGTCGAGCGTCGTGCTGCTTACCCTGCTGCGTGAGCTCTTGGCGTTGAAGGGGACCCGGGCATCCTGCGAACGTGGTGTGTGCGGCGCGTGCACGGTGCTACTCGACGATGTCCCGGTTGCGGCGTGTTCGGTGTTCGCGTTCGAGGTCGACGGCGCGCGGGTCGAGACCGTGGAGGGCCAGCTGGTCGATGGCGAGCCTGGACCGGTGCAGCGCGCGTTCATCGAGTGTGGTGGCTTCCAGTGCGGGTTCTGTACCTCGGGGATGATCATGCTGACGACGGGACTGCTACGACACGATCCGGCGCCCGACCGGGCAACGGCCGTCGAGTGGATCAGCTCGAACACCTGCCGGTGCACCGGCTATCAGATGATCCTCGAATCGGTACAACGGGCGAGCGAGCTCACTCGCGCGGAGAAGGGGTTGGACGAATGAGCCGCCGGATCGCCGGGCGCGATACGCCCCGCCTGGACTCGGTCGCGAAGGTGTCGGGGCGCGCCGGATACGCCTATGACCGGTCGTTCCCCGGGATGCTGCACGCCAAGGTGCTGCGCAGCCCGCACGCACACGCGCGCATCATCCGGATTGACGTCGAGGCTGCCCGGGCACTGGATGGCGTGGGTGCGGTGATCACTCGCGACGACTTCGCCGGCCTGGACGCCGTGTACGGCAGCTTCGTCAAGGACGAGCCGGTGCTGGCCACCGACCGGGTGCGCTACATCGGGGATCCCGTCGTCGCCGTGGCCGCGGTCGACGAGCGGACGGCGCTCGCCGCGCTCGAGCTCGTGCAGGTCGAATACGAGCTGCTGCCGGCCGTGGCCACGATTGAGGAAGCCCTCGCGGACGGCGCACCCGAGCTGTTCCCCGAGCCGCCGCGCGGCATTGTGCCCGACTACGGCGCCGGCGCCTCGGGGGCGCTGCGCCCCGTGTCCAACGTCAGCTACGAGTTCCGGTACGAGACTGGACCGCGCGACGTGTGGGACGAGGCGGACCACGTGTTCACCGACGAATTCACGTTCTCACGGATGAATCACTACCACCTCGAACCGTTCGTCAGCGTGGCGAACGCCGACGCCGGCCACATCGAGGTCTGGTCGGCGACCCAGAGCCCCTTCCCGCTGCGCAAAGAGCTGGCGCGCATGTTCGCGCTGCCCGAGAACTCGGTGCGCGTCCACGCGGAAACGGTCGGAGGAGCCTTCGGCGCCAAGCACGGGCCGCGCGCGGAACCGGTCGCGATCCGTCTCTCGCAGCTGTCCGGCCGGCCGGTGCGCTACTGCATGACGCTGGAGGAGTGCCTGCGGACGATCAGCCAGCATTCGGCGGTCATACGGCTCACCAGCGCGGTCTGTGCGGACGGCACGTTCCTCGCGCGCAAAAGCGAGGTCCTGCTCAACGCCGGTGCTTACAGCGATGCCAGCCCGCTCGTGGTGGAGAAGGCGGGTTATCGGGTGCCAGGGCCATACCGGTGGCTGCGGATCGACTCGGTGTGCCAGGGCGTGCTGACCAACACCGTCCCGGCCGGCGCGTTCCGCGGGTTCGGCGGCACGCAGACGACCTGGGCGAGCGAGCGTCAGATCGACCTGATCGCGCAGCGGCTGGGCGTCGACCCATTGGAGCTGCGGCTGCGCAACCTCAAGGACTTGGGTGAGGAGTTCGTGCCGGGCGAAACCCCGTTCGACGCGGACATGCGTGCCGGCCTGGAGCTCGTCGCCGGGGCGATCGGCTACCGCGACCGCCCGCGCGTGCCGGGGCGGGGGATGGGGGTCGCCATCGGGATGAAGGACGGCGGAGGCGTCAACAAGCCGGCCCGCGCTCGAGTGCGGGTAGCCACTAGCGGAGACGTCTACCTGGAATCGGCGCTTGTCGAGATGGGCCAGGGTGGCCACACGGTGCTCGTGCAACTGGTCGCCGACACACTCGGCTGCGCACTGGAACGTGTCAAGTACGTCGCGGTGGACACCGACCACTCGCCGTTCGACCAGGGCACCAACGCCTCGTCCGGGATGGCTGTGATGGGCAAGGCCGTGCTGGAAGCCGCGACCCGCGTGCGTGACCAGGTCCTCGAGTTCGCGGGCGAGGCCCTCGGCGTGCCTGCGGCCGAGCTGACGCTGCACGACTGGCGCGTGACCCGGGACGGAACCGCGCAACCGGTGCTCCCGCTGATCATGCGCGAGTTCGGCGGAACGGGCTTTGAGTTCTCTGCCGACGGCTATTTCAAGCCCACGCTGACGCACGCGGCACCGCTGGAGGCGCCCTGCGTGTTCTGGGAAGGTGGCTGGGCCGCGGCGGAGGTCGAGGTCGACGTCGAAACGGGTGCCGTGAAGGTGCTCCAACTGGTCGTCAGTGGGGACGCCGGGGTGATCGTCAACGCGCGTGGCGCCAGGGGCCAGGAGGAAGGCGCGGCGGTCCAGGCCCTGGGGCAGGCGCTGTTCGAGGAGCTGCGGTTCGAAGGGCCGGACCTGCTCAACGGCGAGGCGTTGCTGTACCGCGTGCCGCTGGCCGAGGACCTGCCCGCAGTGTTTCGCAGCATCACGCAAGAACAGGGCCACGGCGCCGGGCCTCTGCGCACCAAGGGCTTGGGCGAAGGGACGATGCTGCCGGTCGCCCCCGCCATCGCCGCCGCGATCGCCGACGCCACCGGCGCACAGGTTACCGGACTGCCGATGTCACCGGAGCGCGTTCTCGACGCGATCGACGCCGCGGTGGTCGGGGCGCCGATCGCGGCGGAAACGGAAGTCCACAGTGGCGTCGCCATGTAAACCGGGTGGCGATGTGCTGTCGGACTCGGTCTCCGGTGAAGTGCCGTGCCGGAGACCGAGTCAGGCGGTTTTCGGCGACGACTCGCGGTCCTTCGCGGCCGTATTGTTCCCCTCCGTGCCGACGGCTTCGATCCCTTCGCGGACGCCGTCGAGGTGGGCGGTAATCCACGCCGCGGCCGCCGGCAGGTCACCGTCGGCAACGCGGTCGATGAGGTCGATGAGGTCGACGTGTTTGCTCGTCGGGCGGTGACTGAAGCGGAAACTCAGCAGGTATCGCCCGACCGCGCTGCGCAGCTGTTCGATCATCTGCACCAGCATCGGGTACGACGACAACGTGTTCGCCACGCCCGACTGGCTGGCGAAGAACGAGCCGCTCGCCGTCGCGTTCAACAAAGCGCTGCTCGATTCCTACGTGTGGTTCAACGACCCCGCGAACACCGACGCGGTCGTGAACGAGGCGTTGCAGATCCAGCCGGCGGCTGACCGGGCACAGACCGCCCAGCTCTTCGCGTTGCTGCGTCAAGCCAACGCCTACCCCGTCGGAACCATCCTCGACACCAGCTTGCTCGACCAGCAGCAGAAGCTCTACCTGCAGGCGGGTGCGCTCAAGGCGACGGCGCCGGTGGCACAGTGGGTCGACGCCTCCTACGCCAAGAAGGCCAAGGGAAGTGGGCAGAAATGACGCATGCGACAGCAGGCGCGACTGTGGTCGTGTCCCGAGTGGGCAAGCGCTACTCGCGCCGCCGGGGCTCGGCGAACGTGACCTTGCGCAACGTGAACCTCGACATCGCGGCCGGCGAGTTCGTCAGCCTGGTCGGCGCGTCCGGGGGTGGCAAGACGACACTGATCAGGATGATCGCCGGGCTCGCGCCGTACAGCTCAGGTTCCATCACGGTCGACGGCACCGTGGTGCGGGGCGTGCCGAAGCGGCTTGGGTTCGTGTTCCAGGACGCGGCGCTGATGCCGTGGCGGACGGTCCGGGACAACATTGTGATGGGCCTGAACGAGACCGGTGCCGACCTCGGTCGTCGCGCTATCGAGACGAGAGTCAAGGAGAAGTTCGCGCTCGTGGGGCCTCACCGAGTACGCGGACTACTACCCTCGGCAGCTCTCGGGCGGCATGAAGCAGCGCGCCGGCTTGGCCCGCGCTCTGGTGAGCGAGCCCGACCTGCTGCTGATGGACGAACCTTTCGGCGCACTCGACGCCTTCACCCGCCTGCGGTTGCAGGAGGAGCTCGCCGCGATCGTCGCCAGCTCGAACACCACCACGGTGTTCGTGACGCACGACGTCGACGAGGCGGTGTTCCTGTCCGACCGGATCGTGGCGATGACGCCGGCGCCGGGCACGGTGAAGGAGATCGTGTCAGTCGACTTGCCGAAGCCCAGGCTGCGCCGGCAGGGTTTGCTCGACAACCGCTGCGCCGCTGAACTCCGCGACCGCGTCGTGCGACTGGTGATCGAGGACAACCTTCCTTCGCGCCCTCTCGCGAAAGCATGATCGGACGGAGCGAGCAGTTTGCTCACGAAGCACTTCGCTGCTGGAGGTGCTTCGCGAGCAAACTCGTGCTCAACTCGGCATCAAGAGGTCAGCCTGCGATCCATTCGGCCGCACGTTCGGCGATCGCAAGAACGGTGGCGTTCGTGTTGGCGGAGACGATGGTCGGCATCACGGAGGCGTCAGCCACGCGGAGGCCTTCGATTCCGTTGACCCGCAGTTCGGTGTCGACGACGGCTGCAGGATCGCTGCCGAGCCGGCAGGTTCCGACCGGGTGGTGGTACGTAGAGGTCGCTCGGATGATGTGTTCCCTCAGAGACGAGTCATCGTCGAACTCGTGACCGGGCATTGCTTCGCCGCCGCGCACGATGTCCATCGCGGAGCTCGCGCCGATCCGCCGGGCCAGGCGAAGTCCGGCGATCGCGGTTTCCACATCCCTTTGGTCGCTGAAGAAAGCCGGGTCGATGGCCGGCGGGTCCGCCGGATCGGTCGTCGTCAGGGTGACCGTTCCGCGGCTTCGTGGCTGTAGCACGCTGACCAGGATCGAGTAGCCGTTGGCAGGCCCGGAGAGGTTCGGTGGGAGATAGGGGACGTCGCAGAAGAGCAACTGGACATCAGGTTGGGCAAGCCCTTCGCGGGTGCGCAGGGCCGCGGCGGCGTCCGCGTGGATATTGGTCGGGGCCGGGAGTTCTCCGGCTGCGGAGTAGACGACGGGGACGAGCACGTGGTCGTGCAGGTTGCGGCCGACCTCGGGCGCGTCGGCGCGCACGTGGAGGCCGAGCCGCTCGAGTTCCGCAGCCGGGCCTATGCCCGAAACCATGAGCAGTTGCGGTGAGGCGATGGTTCCGGCGCAGAGCACAACCTGGCCAGCGTAAATCCGACGCTGCTCGCCGGCCTCCAGATAGTCAACACCTGTGCATCGGCTGTCCCGGATGATCAACGATTGCACCGCTGCGTTCCGCACGACCCTCAGATTCGGCCGGCCGAGGTTGGGCCGCAGATAGCCGTCGTAGGCAGACTGGCGGCGGCCGTCCGGAGTGTTGAAGTCCAGCCATGCGCCGCCTTCCTGCGCCTCCCCGTTGAGGTCCTGCGAAAGGGGCAGCCGCAGTTCCTCCAACGCTGCCATCGCTCCTTCGGAGACGGGGTGTCGCAGGCGGCCGGGGCCGACGCGCATGGGCCCGCCGACACCCCGGAAGCGTGAGTCTCGGCCGGATGTGTCTTCGGTGCGCTTGAAGTAGGGCAGCATCCGGTCGTACGCCCAGCCTTTCGCCCCCGCTTCCTCCCAGGAGTCGTAGTCTTGCCGGTGCCCGCGCAGATGCACCATCGCGTTGATGCCGCTGGAACCGCCGAGCACCTTCCCCCTCGGGTAGACGAGCGCGCGTTGACCGAGCGCGCGCTGGGGAACTGTCTGGAACCCCCAATCGACGGCGCTGCCGAACAGATTCGGCCACTCGCTTGGCTCCGACATCGCGGCCGGTCCGGATTCGCCGCCCGCCTCGAGCACGGTCACGGTGACATCCGGGTTCTCGGTGAGCCGGGAAGCGATGACGCAGCCGGCGCTGCCACCCCCGACGACAACGACGTCACAATTCGGTTCAGTCATGGTGATTCCTCTCGGAAGTGGAGAGTTCGGAACAGCAGAGAGAGGTGAAGATCGGTCCGGCCACTAGCCGGACGGAGAGGGCGGGGTCCGGTGGCGGCCGGACGCGCGCGAAGGCTGGGCTCCGCGCCGGGCCGGTCAAGCCTGGCTCGCGTGTCTCAGCGCCGCGAAATGTAGCTTAGATATAAGCTACCGTCAACGACGGTACTTGCCTCGCCTGCGCATATTTCGGCTTGAAGCGCACGTGGAACGCCATCGTTTAAGTTGATAGATAAGGCACCACTGACGACGGAGTAGTCAATGAAGACCCTGCGTCCGGAGATCGAACGATCGTGGCACCGATCGGCCCTCAGCGGTCTCAAGCCCGGTGAGCACATCGACACCTCCCGCGCGACGACGGTCGACCGGGAAAGCCGGCTGCTGCAGGCTGCGAGGCCGGTGCTGGATTCGATCTCCGCTCAGCTTGCCGGCACTCGCTACGCCATCATGCTCGCCGATCGCAACGGCCGGCTCGTCGACCTGCGCGCCGGCATCTCTCACATCCGCGACCGGCTGGAAGCCGTCGGCGCGGTCCCGGGGAACGCCTATTCGGAAGCGACTTCCGGCACCAACTCCATCGCCGCGGTCTTCGAGACGGGCACCGGGTTCGCAGTACACGGTGCCGAGCATTACCTCGAGGTCCTCAAGCCGTACTCCTGCTACGGCGCTCCGATCTCTGGCAATTTGACCCGTCGCAGGGAAGGCGTCCTGTGCATCACGTGCCTGGCGGAGGACGACAACGAACTGCTGGCCGCGGTCGCCGGGCGCGCGGCCCGCGACATCGAGGTGCGCCTCCACGACACTGTGCGCTTCACGCACCGGCGATCACTCGCAGCCTTCGAAGCGGCTGCGGTGCGCACGAGAGGCCCGTTGCTCGTCCTCGGCCCTGATCTCCTGATCGCCAACGACAGCGCCTCAGACCTGCTGGTACCCGCCGACCACGCGGCGTTGCAGGTGCTCAGCCGCGAATGCGGGCGTGGATCCGCCGCGGGAGCGGTCGCGCTCACCCTTACGTCGGATCTGCAGGTCGCCGCGACGTTCGAAGAGATCCCCGACTCCGGCGGAGCCGTCCTCGTCACGCTCGATCGCCCCGACCGGCGTCGTGTCGTTCCACGGCGTCGCGGCGCGAGTGCGGTGGGGCCGTGGCGTGCGTCTGTCGGGCGTGAGCTCGATCGACACCGTGGCTGCGACACGCCGGTGCTCATCGAAGGCGAACCCGGTACCGGCCGCAGTTCTGCGGCGCGACACTTGGCCGGTGCGAACGCGATCTGCGCCCTGGACGGCATCGGCGACATCGTGCGTGCCGAGGTCGACGGGCACAGCGTCACGGATGTCTTGCTCGTCGACGACGCTCACCTGCTGGTGCCCGCCAGTGCTACCCGGGTGCGCAGACTGCTGGGCCGACCGGGACTGCGTGTTGTCATGACCAGCAGCCCCGGTCTTCCGCCCTCAGGCGAGGTCGCGGCGCTCTTGGCCTCGTGTCCCGTCCGGATTTCGCTGCCTTCGCTGCGGGAGCAGCGCGAGCACATCCCGGCTGTCGCGGCGGCGATGCTGCGAGATCACCCCGCTACGACGGCTCATTTCGACGGCTCCGCTCTGCGCGCCCTCGTCGCGCACGAGTGGCCCGGCAATCTCCGCGAGCTGAGTGCGGTGGTCGACTACGTCGCCCGGCGACGATCGGCCGGGGACATCGCGGTGGAGGACCTGCCACCGCAGTACCGGGCCGGTTCACAGCCAGTTCAAGGCGCACTTTGGCAAGCAGAACGTGACGCAATTGCGCGGGCGCTCGCGCTCTGCGGCGGCAACAAGGTGCGCGCCGCCGAGGTACTGGGAATCAGCCGGACGATGCTGTACCGCCGAATCAGAGTGTTCGGGCTCGATGCTGGTTCGTGGGCTGTCGCCGAGCCGGGTGTATCGAACAAACACACTTAGCCGACGCCCTGGCGGGTCACGCTGTCCTCGTCGAACCGCACACCTGACGGACAGGAGTCCGCGTGGACGCACACCAAGACCGGCTGTACCTCGGCGGCGAGTGGGCCGTGCCGAGCAGCGAAGCGACGATCACCGTCGTCTCACCGAACACGGGAGTACCGATCGGGTCTGTCGCAGAGGCCCGGGAAGCCGACGTCGACGCAGCGGTGGCGGCCGCTCGCGTCGCCTTTGACGGCCGGGGCGCGTGGCCCCGACTCAGCTGCTCGAACCGTGCTGCAGCTATGCGGCGTTTCGCCGAGCAACTTGATCTTCGCAAGGATGAGTTCGCCCGGGCGGTCTCCGCCCAGAACGGCATGCCGATCGCCGTCTCGTCGCAAGTTGAGGCCGCGTTCCCGGCGACATTGCTCCGGTACTACGCGGACCTGATCGAAGCCCAGCAGGACGACCGGCGAAGCGGGCTCTTCGGTGGCACAGTGGACGTACTCCGTGAACCGGTGGGAGTCGTCGCCGCCATCGCGCCGTGGAACTTCCCCCAGACCATGGCGTTCTGCAAGATCGCCCCCGCATTGGCGGCTGGTTGCACTGTGGTGCTCAAACCGTCGCCGGAGACGGTGTACGACGCGGTGTTGCTGGGTGAAGCGGCGGCTGCGGCGGAGCTTCCCGCAGGCGTCCTCAACATCGTTCCCGCCGGTCGTGACGTGGGCGCTTACCTCGTGGCGCATCCCGGCGTCGACAAGGTGGCATTCACCGGTTCGACCGCAGCAGGACGGCAGGTAGCCGAAACGTGTGGACGGCTCCTTCGGCCGGTTTCGCTCGAACTCGGTGGCAAGTCGGCGGCGATCATCCTTGAAGACGCTGTGCTGGACCTCGGGACCATCGGAGCCGACTTGTTCGGGGCAACCTTCGCCAACAACGGCCAGACGTGCTACCTCAGCACACGCATCCTCGCTCCGGCCAGCCGGCACTCCGAAGTCGTGGAAGCCATCACGGAGTTCGCTTCGTCGCTTCGGATCGGCGAATCGCTCGATCCCGACACTCAGATCGGGCCACTGGCCGGAGAACGCCATCGAGAACGGGTTGAGGGCTATATCACCAAGGGCCGCGCGGACGGTGGGAAGATAACCACGGGTGGCCGCCGCCCGGCCGACCGCTCGGCGGGGTGGTTCGTCGAACCCACGGTCTTCACGGACCTCGACGCGGCGTCGGCGGTGGCCCAGGACGAGATCTTCGGGCCGGTCGTTGTCGTCCTCCCCTACACAGACGAGGACGACGCGGTGCGCATCGCCAACGAGTCGTCGTACGGCCTCGCTGGTTCGGTGTGGACCGCGGATCCGGGACGCGGCCGTGCGCTGGCCCGGCGCATGCACACCGGGAGCGTCGGCATCAACGGCTACGTCCCTGATCCCGTCGGTCCCATCGGCGGCGTGAAGAACAGCGGCATCGGCCGTGAACTGGGGCCGGAAGGTCTCGCCAGCTACCAGAACCTGAAGTCCGTGTTCAGCTGATGCGCACGACTAGGGGACAACGCGGACTACCGGGCCGGACGGACTGATCTTCATGAGGTCACCCGGGCACCTCGACGAGATCGCCGAGGTGCCCGGGCGACTGTTCCGTCAGGCCGCCCGACTTTCGGCGACGTCCCGGTTGCCAGCGGCGCCGAGGCCGGCCGCGGTCTGCGGCACGAGCAGGGCGAGCAAGACCATGATCGGGACCGTCCAGCCGTTGCTCAGCTGGTGCACTGCGCCGAGCGCGAGCGGTCCGGCGGCGGCGAGCAGGTAGCCGAAGCTCTGGGCCATGCTGGACAACTGCGCCGCGTGGCGGCCGTCGGGGGAGCGCAGAACGATGAACAACAGCGCGAGCGCGAACGCCGCGCTCTGGCCGAAGCCCAGCAGCACGATCCAGAGGTACGCGCCGGCCGCGGGAGCGAAGATCAGGCCGATGAGGCCTCCGGCCGTGAGGACTGCGACGAGGACGGCGAGCAGGCCGGCTCGGCCGCCGCGCACGGCCAGCAGCGGGGCGGCGAACGCGGCGGCGATGCCGAGCAGGTTCGCGAGCGACAACAGCCAGCCGGCCACTCCGGACGACAGACCCGCGGTGACGAGAATTGACGGCAAGTAGGCCGTGGTCGCGTAATAGCCGAGGGACTGGAGGCCCATGAAGGCGGTGACGAGCCAGGCGACCGGATGCCGCCAGAGTCCGCGAACCGGATGTGCGGCGAGGTTGACCTCGCCGGCCGTCTGTCGCGTGTGGCGCCGGACCTGCGGGGCCCAGACGATGAGCGCCACGACTGCGAGCAAGCCCCAGAGCGCCAGTGTGGTCCGCCATCCGGTGTGGGTGGCACGAGCTATGGGCACGGTGAGGCCGGCGGCCAGTGCAGCGCCGATGGACATCGACATCGAGTACAGCCCAGTCATGAGACCGACCCGGGACCCGAAGTCCCGCTTGATGATCCCGGGCAGCAGCACGTTCGCCACCGCGATACCGGCGCCGATCACGACGGTGCCGGCCAGCAGCGAGGCGGTGGACGGCACCAGCCGCAACGCCGTGCCGACGACGATGGTCGCCATCGCGGCGTACGCGACGGGTTCGATCCCGAACCGGCGGCCCAGCCTTGGCGCGACCGGCGCGAGCAGGCCGAAGCACAGCAACGGCAGCGTCGTGAGCAGGCCGGCGAGCGCGAACGACATGCCGGTGTCCTGCCGGATCGTGTCGAGGATCGGCGACACAGCGACGATCGAAGGCCGCAGGTTGAGCGCCAGCAGCGCGAGCCCGACGGCGAGGAAAAGCACGGCTTTGGCGGCGGGCGATGGCAACTGGCTTGTCCGCTCGAGGCGGTCCTTGTGGATCCGCCAGCGGCCGGCCGGCCGGCCGCTGGGGCGGCCTGGGACATCGGTGGCCAAGGACGAGCCGGGGGCGTCCGGGTTGGTGCTCACAGCGAGTCTCCTCTTCACGTGTGCTTCTGAGCTATGTTATGACCGTAGCGACTTCAACATTAACTCTTAGCTCTAAGATTGCCAGTGGGAGTGAGAGCTGTGTTACTGATGTGCCTAACCGGCCGGGGTAGCATCAGGTATGGCCGCAGGTGTGGAAGGTTCGCGTGGGAAGCACGCTCCATCGTCGGATCCCGACGTGGAGCTGGTGGTGGACTTCGCCAACACGCACGTCGACCGGTTCGGCCGGGTCGAGCGCTTCGGCGACGCTGCCGGCCTGTCGGCGTGGCTGGCCGAGCACGGCTTCGCCGAGGCGGCTTCAGATGCAACAGAAGCGGACGCCGCTTCCGCGCGCGAGTTGCGCGACGCCGTGATCACCCTGCTGCTCAGTCATTCCGATGATTCGGAGGTGAGTGAGCAGACCCGCGACGAGACGGAGGACTTCCTGCGTCGCACCGCTCTCCGCTATCCGCTCGTGGCCGTAGCGAACCACGATGGCGCCGACCTGGCTCCGGCTCACGACGGGCTCCCGGGTGCGTTCGGCAGCGTCTTCGCGGCGGTGACCAAACTCGGGCTGAAGGGTTCGTGGAGTCGGCTCAAGGCGTGCCGCAACCGAGGTTGCCACTTCGCGTTTCTCGACCGCACTCGCAACGCATCCGGCGCGTACTGCAGCGGTACGTGCAGCAGCCAGGTCGCGATGCGCAAGTACCGTCAACGTCGACGTGCGACGTCCTGAAACCGGCAGATCCGAACGGCCGGAAGCCGCGAGCCACGGCTGTTTCCGGTTCGGGGCTCGCGGCTTCGGTTGCACCGGCTCGGTCGGATCGGGTCACAAGGCTCGCGGCCGGTCCGGGGCGCACCGTGGCAGGCCGAGCGCGACGCGATCGCCCGGGCACTCGCCGGGTGCAACGGCAACAAGGTGCGCGCCGCCGAGTTCCTCGCCATCAGCCAGACGATGCTGTACCGCCGTCTGCGCTCCTACGGACTGGACGCGAACTCCTGGACCGTCTTCACTCCGGGTGTATCGAACGAGAAAACTTAGCCCCCGCGTCCGCCACGGTACGCTTGCGCCGTTGAAGCACATCCGACGGACAAGTCCGCGTGGACGCACACCATGACCAGCTGTACATCGGCGGCCAATGGGTCACGCCGAGCAGCACGGCGACGATCACCGGGGCGTCACCGAACACCGAATCGGACCTCGGCTCCGTGGCCGAAGCTCGGGAAATCGATGTCGACGCAGCGGTCGCGGCCGCTCGCGACGCCTTCGACGATCCGGGCGGCGGCACTCGACCTCGCCACCATCGAAGCCGACCTGTTCGTGACCGAGTCCGCGGCTTCGCTCAAGGTCGGTGAATCCCCGGATCCCACAACGCAGATCGGGCACTGGCGGGCGAGCGTCATCGCGATCGGGTCGAGCGTTGGATCGCCAAGGGCCGCGCGGAAGGCGGCAGGATCGCGACGGGTGATGGGCGTCCGGCCGGCCTTACTTAGGGGTGGTTCGTCGAGCCGACGATCTTCACCGACATCGATCCCGCGTCGACGGTGGCGCAGGAAGAGATCCCGTGGTCGTCGTCCTGCCCTACGTCGACGAAGATGACGCCGTGCGCGTGGCGAACAACTCGTCGGACGGCCTCGACGGCTCGGTCTGGACCACCGATCCCGACCGCGGGCGTGCACTCGCGGGACGCGTGCACACGGGCAGCGTCGGGATCAACAGTTATGTCGCCGACCCCTCCGCCCCGATCGGCGGCGTGAAGAACAGCGGCATCGGTCGCGAACTCGGGCCCGAAGGTTTTGGCGAGCTACCAGAACCTGAAGTCGATCCTCGACTAACGGGGCGCTCGCGAACAAGGCGGCATCCTATGCCCGATCATGGGATGCCGCCTCGTCGAGAACCGGACCGGCAGCCCGAGGTGCTGGTCACGCGAATGGGGTGGCGGATCAGCGCACTTCGTGTGTTTCGGAAAACCGATAGTGTGTTCCGGTGGAAATGAAATCGCGTATCGGATGTGCGATGGCTTGAGTGCTAGCTCACTTTGCGGGTCGGCCAGGCGCAATTTCGCGAGACCTCTCGTCGAACTCGCTCCGAGCGTCGTCGATCGCTGCCATGTTCTCCAGGCTCCAGCGGACGAGGGGGCGCGTCGCGGCGAGGAGCGTTTTCCCCAGGTCTGTGAGCCCATAGACGACATTGGGTGGCATCACGGCGTACACCGTGCGCGTGATGATCCCGTCGCGCTCCAGCTCGCGCACGGTGGAGGTGAGCATCTTCTGGCTGATGCCCGCGATACCGCGCTTGAGCTCACCGAACCGTTGCGGGCCAGCCTCCAGGGTGTCGACGACGCCGAGTGACCACTTGTTGGCGACGAGGTCGAGGATTTCACGCGCGCGGCAGTTCTGCCCCACGGCGAGTGAGAACGTCGGTTCCGGGTACGGGGCGGCCATGGTCACCTCCAGGAAACTCTGTCACGGGAAAGTGCCTGATTGACGAGGCCAACCGGGCAACTTCAGACTACCAGTGATTAGTTTCGCGTTGCCTGCGCGACGGAAGGACTCGGGTGAGATTCGAACTAGGTGTCTACAGCTTCGGTGTAGCGGGACGCGACTCCAACGGTGACGAGGTCAGTACCGCTCAAGCGGTACGCAATGTGCTTGCACAGATCCACGTAGCCGAGCAAGTGGGGCTCGACTTCTTCGGCGTCGGGGAGCACCACCACGAGCAGGTTCCGGTGTCGTCGCCGGTCTCGCTGCTGGCCGCGGCCGCGACCACGACGTCGTCGATCACCCTCTCGACCGCCGTGAGCGTGCTGTCGACCGATGACCCGATCCGTCTCTACCAGCAGGCTGCCACCGCGGCGATCCTCGGGGGAGACCGGGTGGAGCTCATCGTCGGCCGCGGGTCGTCGACTGAGTCGTTCGCGTTGTTCGGTTACGACCTCGATGATTACGACCGTCTGTACGCCGACAAGCTTGGCCTCCTCCTGGCCGTCAGCGAGCGGGAGCTGGTCACCTGGCAGAGTGCCTTCCGGCCCCCGCTCGAGGATGCACTCGTCGTGCCTCGGCCCGACGAGCCACTGAAGATCTGGGTCGGCAGCGGCGGGAGTCCCGGTTCGTCGATCCGCGCCGGATCCGCGGGACTGCCGATCTCCTACGGCATCCTCAGCGGAACCCCAGCGCGCTGGGGAGAAGTGGGGCAGCTGTACCGACGCAGCGCCCAGGACAACGGCGTTGACCCTGCACGGCTGGAGATCTCAGTGGCATCCCACGGGTTCATCGGCAAGAACGGGCTCGCCACCAAGCAACGTTTCCACCGTCACGAGATCGCTTCGTTCGCGCTCGCGGGCAGGACGCTGCCTTCGCGGTGGGAGGCCGTCGAAGCGAACTACTCACCTGGCGGCATGGTGTTCGCCGGTGAGCCCGAGGAGATCGCGGAGCGCATCATCGACCTGCACCGGCACCTCGGCCACCGGCGGCAGTTCCTCCAGATGGATATCGGCGGGATGCCCCAAGCCGACGTGCTCACCTCAATCGAGCTCCTCGGCACCGAGGTCGCTCCGCTCGTGCGGGCCGAACTCGCAGGTGAAAAGTAAGGACGCAAAGCTCTGCGCGCACGCGGCGAAATTGTGTGCGTATCCGGATCTCGCGCTGGCCGCGCAGATAGGCGATCTCGGTGATGGCCTGAGACACGAACTTCGGGTCGAGTGGGTGGAGGTGCGCCGTCGCCGGCGGCTCCTCGCGGATGCCTTCGCTCGGAATGGTGTTGGCCGTCTGCAGTGCGAGCTGCACTTGCCGCGACGACCAGCCGCCGTTCGACCCGTACAAAGACAGCCGGGCGACCCGGTCGGGGCAGTACCCGCTGCCGTTGGGCGTGACTCGCGCGCCGCGCCCGGCCAGCCCGCCACCGGTGACGCCCCCGCCGTCACGGCCACCAGACTCAGCGAAGATAACGGCGGCCGACAACGGGGCCTTGACAACGACCTTGCTGGTTGCTGGTCAGCTCGCTCGGCGGGTCCCAAGCTGCTGGTCCGATGCGATGCGCGCCATCTCGAGCTCTTGTGCCACCTCGGCGGCGATGAGCTCGACATGTAGCGCACTGAGTGAGCCGGTGTCCTCACCGCTGTGCAGTGCGAGCCCGCGATGGCGCCGTACGAGCCGATCGAGCGAGTCCAGCAGACGGTCGGTGACGGTCTGCCGGGCGGGATTGTGCGCTGTTGACACCCTCACCACTTCCTCTCTCCTGAATGGGTGCGTGATCTCAGCTAATCCAGGCACCTATGGTCCAGTCCGTATCACCGCGGGTGAAGACGGCGCTGCCACTAGCAGTGGCACTACCCGGGCTTGCCCTACGGAGTATGGGTCGCCGAGGTCTCGTCATAGCCGCTCGCCGGGCGTTGATCGACGGATCACGCTTTCACGCTTGGGGATCCCGGAGGGCGCCGGTGACGCCCGGTGCGGACTGGTCATGGGGCCATGAGGGTGTCGATGAGGTCGTCACCCAGGTCTTGGGTGGGTCCGCGATAAGGGAGCTTCGCCTTTCGATACCACTCGAGGGGTGCTTCGGGATGGGGACCGCACAACCCGACCTTGCCGTGTCCATAGGGAGTGACGAGTGCGGCGATAGATCCGTTGGAATAGCACGCCAACACGGTGGCTCCGCTGGTCCGGCGTATGGGCACCATGAATCCGCCGTCCTGGAAGTACATCTGCCGGGTGGTGTCGCGCCATGTGATCGGAATGACGGCGGGGTCCGGGGTCCGCACCGTCGCCCCGGGGGAGGAATAGTACTCGTCGACTCGGCCACGGAACAGGTTGAAGAAGCCGGGTTCGGCCAGGAATCCACCCATGCAGATTCCCAGGTAGCGGCCGCCGGCATGGACGAAAGCGCGGATCGCGGACTTGTCGTGCTTCTGGCGTCTGTAGGCAGCATCATCGTCGCCGGCGGCGCCGGGCTGAGCGTAGAGCCGCACACCGGGTAACTCCAGCGCCTTGCGTACGGGAATCGTCCCGTTCGGCCCGGCGGTGATCACGTCGAAGTTCCAGCTCGTCGCGGCGGTGAGCATCGCCGCCAGAGCGTCGGTGTCGTCCCCGTCCGCGGCTCCGGTCGTGTCGTCGCTGTAGACTACGGCGACGGGGCGTGGGCCTGCGGGGTGGCTGTTCGATGTCATTTGCGGCCTCTCTGCGAGTAGCGGGCGTAGATGAACGTTCTCCGTCGGTCGATGTCGCTATTTGCTGATCGGTAGGGCCCCGGCATTGCGCAGCAGGTCGAGTACCGGGGGCTGGTCGCCGAACGCCTGCGCGAAACTCACTGGTGTGGCCACGCGGTGGGCGTTGGCGACGATGTATTTGCGCAGGTCCGCGTCGAATGCCTGGTCACCGGCGCGGCGGCGGGCTTCGAGCAACACGGCGGCGCCCTGGTTGTAGACGCCTTGGGTATAGCGCGCGAACCCGCCGTGAGCGGCCCAGTAGGACATGGGTCGGCCCATCAGCCCGACGACCCTGTGTGGTGCGTTGTCGTACTGGTAGTCGCCGGCGTCGCCGCCGACGACGGCCTCGCCGAAGGTGGCCAACGACTCGTCCAGCCACGGGTCCTGGGCCTGGTTGTTGCCGACCAGTGAGTAGAACCACTGGTGGGAGACCTCGTGCGCGATCAGCGCGGGCAGGTCGTCGTTCTTGGAGTCGCCCATCTGCAAAGCGGTCGGGTACTCGGTGCCGTCGCCCTGGCCAGGGGTGATGGCGACGGTGAGGTCCGGGTACGGGAACGGGCCGAAGAGCTGGGTCAGGCCGGTGACGGTGTGCTCGATCTGGTCCGCCCACTGCGTGGGGGTGGCCTTGGTGCCGCTGGTCGGGGTGGCCAGGTGCAGGTGGACAGCACCGATGTCGCGGTCGAGCACGTCGTACTGGCCGACCTCGACGGTGACATCGCGGATCGCCGGGGCGTCGAACCGGTGGGTCGTGGTGCCGGGGGTGGGCCCGGTGGCCTCTCCGGCGGCGGTTCCCGGGCCGAGCACTTTGTAGTCGTTCGGTGCGGTGATTGAGAGGTCGGAGAGCATGAAGTCCTCGCTGGCGGCGGTCTCGCCGTTCATCGGAACCGCGCGGTCACGCGCCCAGCCGGAGCCGCGGATCCACGACAGGAGGGGGAATCCCGAGCCGAACCAGGCGGTCCGGGACTCGGGTGAGTAACCAACCCGCTCGTCGGCGTGGGCCCCGAGGGTCAGCCGGAAGTCGAGTTCGGCGTGCGTCGTCTGGCCGGCGGCGAGGCAGTCCCGCAGGGGAATCGTGATCAGCGTTCCGAGTGCCCCGTCCGGGGCGCCGGCTGCCGTCACCTGAGGGGTCGTCGGCTGGCCCTCGACGCCGGCCGACGTGATGGTCAGCGCGTCGCCGGCCTCGTGCATGATCGGATTGTTGGGCCATGCCCGGAAGTCCAGTTCACAGGTCAGGGCGTCCGGGGTGAACGCGACCGACTCCTTCCCAGTCGCCGAGGTGAGGTCGGGCGCGACGTCGAAGGAGAGCCCGACCCGAGGACGGTCCGGCCACAGCCCGCTGCCGTAGTCCGAGACGGCCACCTCCTGTGCCGGTGTGACGCCGGCACAGGAGGTGGCCAGGGCGAACACGGCCAGCAGCGCGGCTACCGTGAGCGGTGCGCGTGTTCGTCGAGAGGCGCTCACGCGGCGAGCGCCTGCTCGCGGTAGGCGTCCTTGATGGCCCGGGCCATGATGGTCAGGGCGATATCCATGACCTCCGCTGTGACGTTGAGCGGTGGCAGCATGCGCACCACGCAGTCGTCGCGGCCGCCGAGCTCCAGGATGAGGCCGGCCCGTAGCGCACGCGCTTGCACCTCCTCCGCCAGCTGCCCGGCGTTGCGGCCGTCGCCTGGTGCGTTGAGCTCGACGCCCCACATCAGCCCCTTGCCCCTGACCTCGCGGACCCCGCGGTGGGCGGTGAGTGGCTCCAGAGCCCGTGCGACCTGCTCGCTGCGGGCCTGCACGTTGCCGAGCAGGTTGTCGCGGCGGACCATCTCGACGGCCTTAGCGCCTGCGGCGAAGGCGAGCTGGTTGCCGCGGAAGGTGCCGGTGTGCGCTCCCGGGGCCCAGACGTCCAGGTCCTGGTGGTACATGATGATGGCGATCGGGAGGCCCATCCCACTGAGGGCCTTCGACGCCACGATGATGTCGGGCTCGATGTCGTACTGCTCGAAGGCGAACCAGGTGCCGGTGCGGCCGCATCCGGTCTGCACCTCGTCGACGATCAACGGGATGCCCAGCTGGCGGGTCAGCTGCCGCACTCGCTGTGCGAACTGCAGCGTGACGGGGTTGACTCCGCCCTCGCCCTGCACCATCTCCATGATCACTGCGGCCGGCGTCGGGATGCCGCCGTTCGGGTCGGTCAGCGCCTTCTCCAGTAGCGCGGCGCAGGTGGCGTCCCAGGTGGCGGGGTCGACGTCGTCGGGCACGCACCCGGTGGGGTAGGGAAAGAAGTGCACGCCGGGCATGCCGTTGGCGACGGCGCCCTTGTTCGACAGGTTGCCGGTCAGGGCCATGGTCGCGTGCGTGGTGCCGTGGAACCCACCTTGGAATGCGACGACGCCGCCCCGTCCGGTGGCCGTCTTGGCGAGTTTGATCGCCGCGTCTACGGCGTTCGCCCCGGTTGGGCCGCAGAAGTGGATCTTCATGTGATCGCGCACCTGCTCGGGCAGCATCGACAGCTGCGCCTCGGTGAACGCGTCCTTGGCGGGTGAGGGCATGTCGAGTCCGTGGGTGAAGACCGACATCTGTTTGGTGGCGGCCTCGACCAGCTCGGGGTGGTTGTGCCCGAACGAGAGCACGCCTGCCCCGGCGAGGAAGTCGATGAACACGTTGCCGTCGAGATCGCGGATGTAGCTGCCCTGCGCCTCGGCGACGACGAACGGGAAGTGCCTCGGGTAGACGCGGGCCCCCGACTCGCGGCGTGCCTGGCGCTGGAGCAGCTCGGCGGAGCGTGGGCCGGGCAACGGAGAGCTAACGTGCGGCTGGGCCGAGGTCAGGCGGGCTGTGGCGGTCATGAGCTTCTCCTGTGGAGTTCGAGTGGGCGCTGGTGAGTGCGTGGTGGGACCGGTGCCGCCGGTAGTCATGCGGCGGACCGGCGCGGGTGCGGGATCCGCGGGCCGCGATGGCGACGGTGACGGCCTCGATCGCCGAGTCGGGGAGGGTGGCGGAGTTGAGCCTCGGGCGTGGCCGCACGGGTCTCGGTGGCCGGGTTGCCGGACCACCGCGTGAAGGGTGCGGTCTCCTCGCCCTTCATCAGGAAGCCGTCCGCCTCGAGCACCGAACCATCGCCCATCGTCACGCCGTAGTGCACGAACGCCCCCATGCCGACGACGACGCCGTCGCCGAGGGTGGTGTAGTCGGACTTGAAGGTGCCGTCCTCGAGCGAGTGGCACTGGATGACGCTGCCGGCGTTGAGCAACACGTCATCGCCCAGGGTGACCAGGGTCTTCTCCGGGATGGTGCTGCCATCGTCGAACAGCCGCTTGCCGACCCGCACACCGAGCAGTCGCCAGTGGAGGGTGCGGAACGGAGTGCCAGCGAATGCCGCTACCGCCAGCACCTTCCAGAGCCGCTCGTGGCGCCAGAAGTTCGGGTCGTGGATGGACACGAACCGCGGGACGAGGCGATGGAATCCGAGCACGACGCGTTCGGCGAACGCGGCCAGCAGGATGTTGAACATCGCGCTGGCCATGAAACCCGCGGTGAGGGCGAGCTCAGCGAACCGCTGGTAGAAGCCGGCGGAGATGGTCATGATCAGCACGAAGGCGAAGAAACGCACGAACCGGAACGCTATGAATACCGCCATGCTGCCGATGTTGTGCCGCAGCTTCGCCGCGAGCCGCCTTCGCCGCTCCTGCGGGGTCTTGAGGTGGTCGAACCGGGAGTCCCTTGCGACCGAGCGCGGGATCTCGAAGGGAGGTGAGCCGAGCAGGCCGACGTTCTCGCGGACCGGCCCGTCGATCGGCACCATGACCTTCGTTGCGAGCAGGACGTTGTCGCCAATCCTGGCACCGGTGGGCAGGGAGATGTTGTTCCCGATGAAGTTGCGCGCGCCGATGGCGATCGGCGACATGCGGAACGTGGCGCTGGAGAAGTCCGCATTCATGATCGAGATCCCGTCGGAGAGCATGGTGCCGGTGCCGACGGTGGTGAGCAGCGCGGAGTCCTGACGGATCTCGGTGCCGAAGTTGGAGCCGGTCTGTTCGACCTGCGGCTGGTGGTAGCCGATGCCGCGCGTGTAAGGGACGGCGGCGGAGCTGTCCCCGAACATCATCATGAAGAACCTGGAGTTGCTCAGCCGGATGATCGCCGAGGCCATGAGGTGGCGCACCCCGTAGAGCCGATAGGTCCGGCCGGGACGGACGAAGAGGCTGAGCAGGCGCGGCACAGTCGTCCTGACGGCCAGGTTCAGTAGTACCCCGGCGAGGAACAGAATCGCCGAGATGGCCGCGATTGAAAGGTAGAAGCGCGAGGAGGACAGCGAGTAACGGGTGGGGTCGAAGAAGCTGGACACCACCGGGAACTCGGCCAGGAGGACCACCAGAACACCCGAGAGGGCTGCTCCGACGACCAGCGTCGCCAGCAGCTGCACCGTGCTGTACCCGAACCGGCGCAGCGATCCCCTCGACGCGTCCGCGAGCACCTTGTAGTCGGTGTCCGTCGGCTCGGCTGGCACCCCGTGCCAGCGCTCGCCTGGCGGGATGCGCTGGCCGGGATGCAGCGCCGAGCTGTGGCCGAGCTGGCCGCCGTCACCGATCTCGACGTCGATGTCGATGACGGTCGCCTCGCCGACGAAGGCGTCGTTCCCGATCGTGACCCGGCCGGTCCGCAGCATCCCGCTGGTGGCGTGGTAGCCGGAGAACGAGCTGGTCCTGCGGATGACGGTGTCGCGGCCGATAGTGATCAGGTCGGTGGCCACCGGGACCGACGCGGACAGGATCGTCGCGCCGCGTCCGACCTTGGCTCCCAGGGCGCGCAGGTAGAGCGAAAAGATCGGGGTGCCGGCGAACAGCACCATCGGGCTGATCGTCAGGAGCGTCTTGACCAGCCAGAACCGGAAGTACTGGACGCTCCACAGCCGGATCTCGCGTGGCGTGAAGCGTCCGATCAATGTCCACTTCGCCAGGATCGGCAGCAGGCAGATTGCGAGGAAATCCACGACGGCGTTGCCGCCGGAGCGCGCGAACACCCCGAGCAGGGTGGTGGCCGACTTGGACCAGACGAATCCCCTGGCGAGCAGGAGCGCCCCGACATAGGACGCCGTCGCCAGCGCCACCAGCTGCGCGGCGCCTGTCGCCAGGTAACGCACTGAGCTCGCTCGCGCCACCTCATGGCGTCGAGTCGCCGACTTCGGTCCGGGCCCGATGACACCGGTCCCCGTCGGGTCGAGCACCTTCCCGAGCCTGCGAATCGTCGGGTTCTGGTAGATCTCCCGCATTGACAACGACGGCAGCCCGCCGGTCTTGCGCACTCTGGCCGAGAACTGGGCCAGCAGCAGCGAGTTCGCGCCAAGGTCGTCGAAGAACTGGCTCTCGACGGACACGTCCTCCAGGCCGAGTGTCGCCGCGAGCGCGTCGGCGAGCAGCCGCTCGGTCTCGGAGGCCGGCGCGACGTGCGTGCCGCCCGCGGTCCGGCGCCGTGACGCCGGTGCTGGCAGGGCCTTCCGGTCGATCTTGCCCGCTGTGGTCATCGGGATGAACGCCAGCGGTTCCAGGTAGGCGGGCACCATGTAGGACGGAAGGCGTTGGCGCAGGTTGTGGTAGATGGTGTCCGGCTCCAACTTGCGCACCCCTCGGCGAAGGGTGTAGTAACCCACCAGCTCGACGGCGCCGGGTGTCGGCTCGAAGGTGTCGACCACGGCGGCCGCCACCCCGGGGACCTGCATCAGGACGGTCTCGATCTCCGGCAGCTCGATCCGATAACCCCGGACCTTCACCTGCAGGTCGATCCGGCCGTGATACTCGATCTCACCGGACTCGTTCACGCGGCCGATGTCACCTGTCCGGTAAACGCGGCCCGATGGGTTCTCCGGCACCCCGAACACGTCCGGGACGAAGGCCTTTTCGGTCAGGTCCGGCCGGTTGAGGTAGCCCTGCGCCAGTCCGATCCCGGCGAGCCCGATTTCACCGACCTCGCCGAACGGCAGAGCGCGGCTCGGGTCCTCCGGGTCGAGGATCACCGCGGTGTAGGTGGGCAGAGGCTGCCCGATGGTGACCGCCCGGTCGGGGTCGAGCGTCGTCCAAGTGGCAGTGACCGTGGCCTCGGTCGGACCGTAGACGTTGAGGAACCGCCGCCCCGGACGGTGCCAGCGACGGATCAGGTCCTGCGGGCAGGCCTCGCCGGACACCAGCAGGAACCGCAGCTCTGGCAGGTCCTCCTCGATGGTGGCCAGCAACGTCGGGACGACACACATTGCGGAGACGTGGTGCTCGGTGAGGAACTCGTGCATGTCCAGGCCGACGAGGCTGGGCCCAGCTGGCTTGGGAACCAGCGTCGCACCCGATATCCACGGCACCCAGATCTCCTCGACGGCGAAGTCGAAGGCGATGGTCATGCCCTGGTAGACGCGGTCGTCGGCCCGGATGCCGTAGACCTCGGCAGCGACCCGGACGAAGTTGCAGATGCTCGCGTGCGAAATCGCCACGCCCTTGGGGCGTCCGGTGGTGCCGGAGGTGTAGATCAGGTAGGCGAGGTCGTCGACGGGATCGCCACGCTCGACGTCGGTGAGCGGGGACGGGGCCTGTCCCGCGATGCGGGCAGCAGCGGCGTCGAGGTAGAGCGGCTGCGGCGCGATGTCCTCGAGGCCGTAGACCTGCTCATGAACACCGGATGTGGTGAGCACGAGATGGGCATGGGCGTCGGACACGATGTAGTGGATGCGGTCGGGTGGGAAGCCGACGTCGAGCGGGACGTACGCAGCGTGGATCTTGGACACCGCGAGCATCGCGACGTAGGTGTGCACGGCCTGGTCGAACAGCAGCCCGATCCGGTCCCCTGCCCGCGCTCCCTGCGTCAGCAGGTAGCGCGCCAGCTGGTTGGCCCGCTCGTCCAGCTCGGGGTAGGTGAGGGTAACCCCACCCGCGTCCACGGCCAGATGCGCGGGCTCGGCGAAGGAGCGCATCCAGTCGACGCGCTCCTCGAACACCTCGTGCAGTCGCTCACCGGGGCGGGTCCGCCGTCCTGGCGAGTACTCGGCGCCGACGAGCAGCGGGGAGCGGTCGGGGTTCGACATGCCGCCGTGACCGGCGTTCCAAACTGATGTTGTCATGAGGGCTCCTTTTGGGAGGGTCGGTCGGTGTCTCACGCCGCGGGGCTGGCTATGAGTCGGGGCTCGGGGGCTACCGGGATGAAGGTCGCGTGCAGCACCCGCACCGCCTCCTCCAGGAGGTTCGAGTCCACGAGTACGGAAACCCGGCCTGGCATTGTGGTGATCAGGCGCGGCGCGATGCCTGCCGCGCGCAACGCGGCGCGGGAGTGCGCGATGATGCCGGGGCGCCGGCCGATGCCGAGGCTGACCACCGTGATGGAGCCGAGGTCCTCGTCGACCTTCGCCGGGACCCCCACCGCATCGAGCGCTGCCGCCGTCTCGAGCGCGCTGACGCCGGGCGTGGTGAACTCGAGCCCGCCCTTGCGCGGCACTGCGGCGCCCATGGCGATGCCGCGTTCGGCCAACGCCGCCGCGACCTCGCTCACGTCGACGTCTCTGACCCCGTACAAGGACTCCTGGCGACGATGCGCGATCCCAGCGACGTCGAAGGCCCCCCGGACTTCGAACCGGCCCCCGGCATGCCGGATCCAGGTGCCGACCTCAGTGTTGAAGCTGGAGCGCAAGTGGATGTCGATGCCATGGGTGATGGCCAGCTCCACTGAGCGCGGCTGGAGCACCGCGGCCCCGGCCTCGGCCATCTTCAGCATCTCCTCATGGCGGATGACGTCGAGCCGGTGTGCGTCTGGCACGATGCGCGGGTCGGCGGTGAACACGCCGGGGACGTCGGTGAAGATCTCGCATTCGTGCGCGCCGAGTGCCGCCGCTACCGCCACTGCGGATGCATCGGATCCCCCCCGGCCCAAGGTGGTGACGTCGCCGCTCTCGGACATCCCCTGGAAACCCGTGACCAGCACGATGGAGCCGCCTGCGAGCGTCTCGCGGATCCGCCGAGGGGCGATGTCGTTCAGCCGGGCGTTGCCGTGGTTGTCATCGGTCCGGATGCCGGCCTGCGCTCCGTTGAGCGACACGGCGTGGGAGCCGAGATCCGCGACCGCCATCGAGGCCAGCGCGCAGGAGATCGACTCGGCAACGGAAAGGAGTGCGTCCAGTTCGCGCAGGGGAGGCCGCGCCGACATCTCGTAGGCCATAGCCGACAGCGCGTCAGTCGACCTGCCCATGGCTGACAAGATCGCCACGACGTCGTGACCGGCACGCTGCGCTGCGACCATGCGCTCGGCAACCGCACGGAGCCGACCATGGTCGGCAACCGAGGTGCCGCCGAATTTCCACACCAAGGGCTTACGATCGCCGACGGTCCGCAGTAGCTGCTTCCCGTTGCCGGTTCCGCTCGCGACAATGTTTGCATCCAATTCGTTCTGCTCCTCAGGTGATCATCGGTTGGGACCCCGGCCCGGTCGAGGACCGGGCGGCGGGGCACGGAACGGATCACGTCCCTTGTGGACGGACCCGACGGCGGCAGCGGGTCGACGGCGTCCGCGTCGTGGACCCGGAGGGCTACCTCGGTCTTACGCGTTGCGAGCACAACTGGCACGGTTTAGATATATCCGTTTTGCCAGATGGGATGGTCAACAGATCGTTTATCAACGCGAATTGAGAATATCCTGAATCCTATGGAGAATTCCGCACGATCTCGCCCGTGTTTACAGTGCTCCAGTTTCTTGGATCACCGTTCCGCACTGGGAGAGAGGGTGCGCTTATCGCCCCCCTGTGAATCAGTTAGTGCTCTTTGCCTGCCATGTACCCAACGATCCATGACGAATGACGGGCTGCGAAGACAGCATCGCCACTAGTAGCGGTACCACCAGCCGCGCGAGGTCGTCGTCGTCCGGGAGATAAGCGAGCAGGGTGAGGGGAGCGCCGAAGATCCAGACGTGGCCGACCGTGGGGAGCCGCTGGTCTTGGCCTTGCGATGATGCACCACCAGGCTCCTTCCCAGGTCGATTACCAGTGGACATGGAAAGGTCCGGGTGGCGGACAGTTTGGTCCGGACAGGCGGGCATGAAATCTCCGGGTTGGCGGACATGAGATTTCCGGGACACGCCCGGATCTGCGGGTGCGACCTGATCGTGGTCGACGATATCGGGATGCTCCCCGCCGGGCAGGAAGCCGCTGAGGCGTTCTATCGCATCATCATCGACGCCGCTTACGAGCGCCGTCCGATCGCGGTGACCAGCAACATTCAACCCAGTGATTCGACTCGGTCATGCCGAAAACCTTGGCGGCGGTTACCTCAACCCTGATCTTCAAATAGTGCCGTTGGTGTGGTGGACAAACGATCGAGACGATTAGATAATCACGGCCACCGTGGACAGGTTGCTGCACACGCGCACCTGGTCCTGACGAAGGGTGAGAGTCACCGTCTCACCGAAGCAATCGCCGGCAAGGGGGGTGGCCGCCTGGCCTAACCGACCATCTGGAGAACCACTGTCCGCCCACCCGGAGAAGTGCTATCCGCCCACTTGAAGTCCCCGATGACCGTTGACAGCGATGGTGATCGGCGCGGAGCCGGCATAGGACTTCAATCCTCGGGCGTCCCGGAACCGGGCACGGTCATCGCTGATCTTGCCGAGCACGCGGGCGCCAGTGAGTGGACTGATCCCGGGGAAGCTGGTCAGGATCTGTGCATCGGGGTGTTGGGTCGAACGCTTGCGCGGTGGCCTCGGCGAGGTCGGTCCGCGGCGCGGCAGGAACCATCGAGTTGCGCCACGAGGGCCTGGGTGCGACGCCCCATCGCCGTCTCGATCAGGCGACTGGTCCGAGTACTCGGCGGTGGTGGCTCCATCATTCGCCGGCAGCCTGAGAAAGAACGCACCGGCGAGGCGAACGTGCCGTGCTCCGATCACGGCCCGCAGTTCGCGTCGTGGGCCTCGGGAAGTGGCTCCGCGACGCCAGATTGCTGGCCTCGATGGGCACATTCTGGCATCGGAATCTTCGCAACTCTCACGCCCTGTCAGGCTGAGATCACTGACCCCGCACCGAAGGTGTCCGTGCTTCGGGGAACCTCAAAGATCAGTCCGGAGTAGCTGTGCCGACCAATCGATGCAGCCGCGCGGCAGTGTCGGTGGTCAGCAGGGGTGTGTAGATCACCACGTGCAGGTCAGGCTGGTCCGAGGGTGTCAGTACGTGTTGCTCCATGTAGAGGTTGCCGACGACGGGGTGGTGGAACAGGCGCTCCCGTGCAGCAAATCCTTCGATGTCGTGGCTCTCCCAGCCGGCGCGGAACGGCTCGCTGGCTTCAAGAAGTCGCTTGACCAGGCGGGAGAAGGACGGGTGGCCCAGCCGGGGGCCGGCTTCAGCTCGGAACTGGGCGAGGAGACGGCGGCTGGTGTCATCCCAGTCGGCCATCAGGTCACGCAGGTAGGGGTCGGTGAATACGAGCCAGAGCAGGTTCCGGTCCGCCACCGGGGCGGTCGCTACGTTCGGGTACAGCGCCTCGTAGGCGACGTTCCATCCCGATACCGTCCAGTCCGGGGCGATCGCGTATGCCGGGTAGATCGTGAGTACGTCGAGCAGCCGCTGGACGTGGCACAGTGCCGTCGGGGGTGGCTCAGATGCGTCGGGGGCGGAGTGCCCGGCAAGCGACAGGATGTAGGCGAGTTCGGCGACGGACAGGCGCAGGGTGCGTGCGATCGCTTCCAGTACCTGCCGGGACGGCGTGATCTGTCGCCCCTGCTCGAGCCACGTATACCACGTGATGCTCACACCGGACAGGTAGGAGATCTCCTCGCGGCGCAGCCCGAGACCGCTTTTCCTCCCGGTCGGCGGGAGGCCGACTTCGGAGCGCACGATCTGCTGCCGCCGGGCTCTGAGGAACTCGCCCAGCGCGCGGCGTCGTTGTGTCTCGCCACTCACGCTGCCCCCAGCTCGTCGGTCGCCTGCACGCGCTCCCAGGTGGACGCGAACAGCGCCCGCGCGCCCTCGCCGGCGGCCCTGGGATCCTCCCCGAAGGTCGTAGCGCCGAGCGCGAACGGGCTGACCCGCAGCCCGGAACGGCCGAGAGTGACGTGGTTATCGGGGGGCATGAGTAGAGCTCCCGTCCATGTCGAAAAGGCAGATTCGGACATCGGTTGTCCGTTCTCCTCATCGAAATGCGGGACGTGTCGCCCTTCGGTAGGCTGATCCGCGCGGGCTCTTGCACCGGCGAGGGCCTGTCCTTCACGCAGCGGTGTGACCGGCTCGGTGACGAGTGTGAGGTCGCCGGCGGCGGCCGGGCCGTTGGGGTGCCGTCGTAGCCGGAAGGCGCGGTTTGTGTGCTGGTGGGTCGCTGGGCCGAGCACGTCGGGTGTCGTGGTCACGAACTCTCCTCATCGTGGTCTCCGGGTCGCCGGTGGGGGCGGCCGTTAATTGCACGAGCAGATCACGCGGGAGTGCGGAGTTAATTGCAATATCTTCGAACGAGCTGGTGCTTATTCCAGTTCAGCTCGTACTTTCGGGGCGACCTCGGTGCCCAGCAGTTCGATGGAGCGCAGTACCTCCCGATGGGGGATCCCACTGAGATCCATCTGCAGGACCTGCCGATTGTGGCCGAGCACGCGTTGAAAAGCGATGAGCCGGTCGGCGATCTCACTCGGATCGCCGACCATGGTCATGCCGCCCGGGGCATAGTTGGTGTCGAAGTAGGCTCGGTCGGGCACGGGGCGGCCGACGGTCCTCAGTACCGAGCTCTCATACCGGTAGAGGTTTTCCTTGGCGGCGCGGCCGTCTGTGGAGATGAAGCCGTGCCCCGCGACGGAGACCTCCAGAGTGGCCGGGTCGTGTCCGGCGCGGTAGCCGGCCTCGCGGTAGGTCCCGGCGATGCGGGCCCAGTGGTCGGCGGTGCCGTTGAGGATGCCGTAGGCGATCGACAGTCCGAGGGAGCCGGCGCGCACGGAGGACTCCAGGCTGCCGCCGGAACCGAGCCAGATCTTCATCGGGGGATCTGCGCGGGGTACCACCAGGACGTCGCGCAGCGGCTGCGCTCGGTGCGGCCCATCCCAGGTGACCTGCTCGGCCGCGTTGACCGCCAGCAGCAGGTCGAGTTTGGCCGCATACAGTGAGTCGCGGTCCTCCAGAGGGTAGCCGTACAGCGGGAACGAGTCGGTCCCCGATCCCCGGCCGGCCGTGATCTCGATACGGCCCGGAGCGAGAGCCGCCGCCGTGGCGTGCTGCTGATAGACCCGCACCGGATCGTCGGTAGCCAGCACGGTTACCGCGCTGCCCAGTCCGATGCGCGTGGTCACGGCAGCCGCCGCGTTGATCACCGAGCTCGGCGAGGAGATGGGCATGATCTGGCGGTGATGTTCCCCCACGCCGAAGAAGTCCAGCCCGACCTGTTCAGCCAGCGTGATGGCCTCCAGCACATCGCGAATCGCCTGCGACGTGGGGCCGAGACGCTCGTCGTCCAACAATGGTGTGTTGCCGAAGCTGTATACACCCAGCTGAAAGGTCATCGAATCATCCTCATTTCGATCGGATCAGTTACCGGAGGCAGCCGCGGTGTTGGCGGCGGAATCGCGGTTCGGGACGGGCAGGCGGGCTCGATGAGCAGCCGGCAGATTTCCTTGCATGTCAGCGCGATCATTCCGGCCGATCGCGGGTTGTTGGCGTCGGACTTGGTGCTGGTCCACTGCTCGTGATGGCGGGCGGTTCCGGGGAGAGGAAGGTCAGGTGGGGTCGGCGATGTGCAGCAGGATCTTGCCGATCTCCGCCCCGGAGAAGACGCGATCGAGCGCGGCGGGGGCGGCATCCAAGCCTTCGAGAACGGTCTCCTCATGGCGCAGCCGGCCGGTGGTGAGGCGCTCGGCAAGGTGATTGATCGCTTCCGGCCAGCGGTTGAGATGGTCGGTGACGATGAACCCGAGCATCGTGGCGCGCTGTATCTGGACCTGGTCGACGTTGACCAGACCCCGCCAAGTGTCGCGGTCGCCGACGTTGTGGTGGGCGATCAACCCGCAGACGAAGACGCGTGCATGGAGGTTCATCCGCATGAGGATGTGATCCATGATCTCACCACCGACGTTCTCGAAAACGACGTCCACGCCCTCGGGCGTCGCTGCGTCGAGCTGGGCCTGCCAGTCGGCCGCCCGGTGGTCGATGCACGTGTCGAACCCTAGGTCCTCGACAACGTGCCGGCACTTCTCCGGACTGCCCGCGATGCCGACGACCCGCGCACCGCGCTCCTTGGCGAGCTGCCCGGCGACAGAACCGACGGCACCCGCGGCGGCGGACACTACGACGGTCTGACCGGGCTGCGGGTCCAAGAAGTCGATGCCGAGGTAGGCGCTGATCCCGGTGTGGCCCAAAACCCCGACGAAAGCCGACGCCGGCGCGGGTAGCGGCGAGGGCAGGACGCTGAGCGGGGCATCGAGCGTCGTGTCGTCGACGACGCAGTACTCCTGCCAGCCGGTGAAGCCGGCGCCGAAGTCGCCGACGGCGACTTCGGCGCGGCGAGACGCGACGATCTGACAGACACCCAAGCCACGCATGACCGCGTCGATCGGCACCGCAGGCATGAACGGGCGGTCGTGGTCCATCCAGATGCGGCTCGCCGGGTCGACCGACAGGAAGAGGGTGCGGGCGAGGGCCTGTCCTTCACGCAGCGGTGTGACCGGCTCGGTGACGAGTGTGAGGTCGCCGGCGGCGGCCGGACCGTTGGGGCGCCGTCGTAGCCGGAAGGCGCGGTTTGTGTGCTGGTGGGTCGCTGGGCCGAGCACGTCGGGTGTCGTGGTCACGAACTCTCCTCATCGTGGTCTCCGGGTCGCCGGTGGGGGCGGCCGAACAGCAGTCAACAGAGATCCTCGGTGCGCGGTCACGGTGCGGTTTGACCGTGCGCGCACGACACCTGGCGTGAGCGCGCACATATGCCCCAAAGCGTCCTCCGTGCGCGACGAGCCAACCGCGGTGCGCGCTGGTGCTAGTCGAGCGGAGAAGGCACGGGTCAGGGTGGGCTCGGCCGGCGGTACAACGCCTTGAACCGCAGGAGGAACGATGCCGATCGACTTCACACCGACAGAGGAGCAGCGCCTGCTCCGTGCTCGCGCCCGGGAGTTCGCCCGCGACGTGCTCAGCGGCGTCGGCCCGGCCACGCGCCACCTCCCGGCGGCGGAGGAGCGGCACCGGGCGACGCTGCCGTTCTACCAGCAGATGGTCGAGGTCGGCTTCCTGCGTCAGTTGGTGCCCGAGGAGCTCGGCGGCGATGGTACCGGCGCCGTCACCGTCGCGATCCTCGCCGAGGAACTGATCGCCGGCGATCCGAGCGCCGCGCTGTCGTTGTTCTCGACGTCGCTGGGCCTCGCGCCGGTGCTGCGAGGTCGCACACCCGAGCAGCCAGCAACGCCTCCTCACCCCGTTTCTCAGGACGCAGGGCGCACCGGTGGCGTCCCTGGCGTTCAGCGAACCGGGCGGCAATGCCAACTTCGACTCCGTCGAGCCCGGTACCGGGCTGTGTACGACCATGCGACGCCGCGGCCGACACTGGATCATCGACGGCAGCAAGCAGCGGGTGTCGGGTGCCACGGGCTGGGACGGAACCGGGCCGACCCTGATGACCGTCGCGTGCCGCGCCGGGGCGGGGCGCTTACCGGAGGAGTCGCTGGCCGTCGCCGCCGTCGAGGGGTCGATCGAGGGGCTGCAGATCACCGGCTCATTCGATCCGCTCGGCCACCGGGCCCTGCTGCTTCGGCAGTTCGACCTCGTCGACGTGACGGTGCCGGCAGACAACATCATCGGCGAACCCGGCACCGGGCTCACGTTGATCAATGCCGCGTTCGGGGGCGCCGCCGTCGGGGCGTGTGCCGTCCGGGTGATGCGCGGCTTTCGCATTCGCGCTGGACTTCGCCCGCTCCGACCGCCGCGGCGGGTCGGTGCCGATCATCGACCACCAGGGCGTGGCCTTCGTGCTCGCGGACGTCAAGACGCGCATCGAGGCGACCCGGGCGTTGGCCTGGCGGGCCTGCGTGGCCGCGGACCTGCGCGACCCGAACGCCGAGGAGCGCGGCATCCACGCCAAGGTTTTCGGCTCCGAGGCGGCGGTGCAGTCGCTCGTCGATCTGATGCGTGTCATCGGTATCGAGTCCTACAGCCACGAGATGCCGCTGGCCGGGCTGATGGCCGACGCGCTTGCCTATCCGTTGATGAGCGGCGGCAACATCGGGTTGAGGATCCGGTCGAACTGGCGTGCACCGATGTGGCGTGGGGCTGGTCGTAGACCGAGCGCAACAGCGCCCGCAGCCACGGTCAGCTGCTCTTCGGCGTCCCTGCCATCAGCTTCGCCGCACAATGCGTTCTGCACCTTTGCCCACCTAGCGCCTAGCAGGGTCCCTCACCGGCCGGTACACGCTCGCTACTGCAACGGCTCTGCCCGAACGCCTCGTCCGCGGTCACCAACCCCGACAGGACACCTGCCGCACGAGCCGATCGAGCGAGTCCAGCAGACGGGAGCGCGGCTCGTGACCTTCGAGATTGCCGATGCCAGCTCCCGGGCCTTCTCCAGCTTGAACGGCACGGGGTCGACCACGACGACGTTCTGCGCCCCGGCGCGAGCCGCTACGACGGTACCTGGGCTGATGTCGCGTCGGTCCGGGCCACGCGCGGGACGCGGGCGCTTCCGATCGGGTCGGTCGGTGATTCCTACGGTAGTGCGATGGCCGAGCCGTCCAACTCGCTGTTCAAGGCGGAACTCGTCCGGAACAAGGGCCCGTGGCGGGGGATCGACGACTCGAAACCGCGGTGGCCGAGTGACTGGAACAACCACCGTCGCCTCCACAGCGAGCTCGGCCTGAACCCACTCGGCGGCGGACGCTGCCGCGAGATGCAATCGGCACGGCCAGGCCGACGGCCCCTACAACTCGCGCAGCGCCGGGTGCCCTGCCGTAGTAAAGGGGTGCGGTCGGTCACGCCGCTCCCCAGCGCGTGACCGACCGGTGGCAACGCTCGACCGACCGGAATTCCGGCGTGGTTGACCGATGGCCTGTAACGGGATCAGAGTGCCGTTGGCTGCTGTCAAGCGGATCGGCGTGGTCGTGCGCGCCCAGGACCATCGGCGCGGTCAGGAACCGTCAGAAGCACAGCGTCATCAGCACCGGCAGCACCCTTTCCTGGCCCGCGGCGACTGGGATCCGTTGGAAGCGCGCCGGGCGTCGAGTTCGTGGGACACGTAGTCCCTGTCGGCCATGACCGTCAGCGAATCGACGGACATCTTGCCAGTCCAGCCGCCGTCCCGGCTACCATCGGGCATGGCTGTGTCCACGGGCCATCCCGGGTCTGGGCTGCGTGGCCGGCGCCATGAGTGCGACGTGCTGGATCGGATGCTAGACGGGGTCCGTGCCGGTCGGAGTTCGGTGCTGGTCCTGCGCGGCGAGTCCGGCGTCGGGAAGACAGCCCTGTTGGACTATCTGCGAGGGCGGGCGTCGGGCTGCCGGATCGCCCAGGTCGGTGGCGTGGAGTCGGAGATGGAGCTGGCCCTCGCCGGGCTGCATCAGTTGTGCGCACCGATGCTCGAGCGGCTGCAGGACTTGCCGGGTCCGCAGCGGGACGCACTACGCGTCGCGTTCGGGCTGCACGAAGGGGGTGTCCCTACTCGCTTGGTGGTGGGCGTGGCGGTCCTGACGTTGCTGTCCGAGGTGGCGACCGCGCAGCCGCTGGTGTGCCTCATCGATGACGCGCAGTGGCTGGATCGGGCCTCGGTACAGGCGCTGGCATTCGTAGCGCGACGCATGCAAGCCGATCCCGTTGCCCTGGTGTTCGTAGTGCGTGAGCCCAGTGACGACCGAGAACTGAATGGCCTGCCGGAGCTGGTGGTCGAAGGGCTCGGCAATGGCGACGCCCGGCTGTTGTTGACCTCGGCGATCCACGGGCGGCTGGACGAGCGGGTAGTGGACCGGATCATTGCAGAGACGCGCGGCAACCCGCTCGGTCTGCTGGAGCTGCCCCATGGACTGACACCAGCGGAGCTGGCAGGTGGCTTCGGCCTTCCCGACGCGTGGCCCCTCACAAGTCGGATCGAGCAGAGTTTCCGGCGCCGGCTGCAGTCGCTTCCACAGCATACGCAGCAGCTCCTGCTCGCCGCGGCGGCCGAACCGCTCGGCGACGCGAGCCTCCTGTGGCGAGCGGCCGAGCGGCTTGGGATCGGAGCCGACGCGGCCACCCCGGCCGAGGACGCGGGGTTGATCAAGCTCGGGGCCCGGGTGCGGTTTCGTCATCCGCTGGTGCGCTCGGCGACCTATCGGGCGGCCTACTTGCGCGACCGTCATGAGGTTCATCGTGCGTTGGCCGAGGTGACCGACCCGCAGACAGATCCCGATCGGCGGGCCTGGCACCGCGCCCGCGCGGCAGACAGGCCGGACGAGGCCGTGGCCACCGAACTCGAGCGCTCGGCCGACCGCGCCCGGAGCCGCGGCGGGATCGCGGCGTCCGCCGCCTTTCTGGAGCGGGCGACCGAGCTCACGCCCGATCCGACCCGGCGGGGGGAGCGGGCGCTGGCCGCAGCGCAGGCCAAGTACCAGACCGGGGCGCCCGACGCGGCGTTAGGACTGCTCACGACGGCGGAGCTGGGCCCACTCGAGGAGCTTCAGCGCGCCAGGGTGGACCTGCTGCGGGCCCAAATCGCGTTTGCGCGAACACGCGGCAGCGACCCTCCCCTCCTGCTGCTCGCCGCTGCTGAACGCCTCGGACCGCTCGACCCGCGGCTTGCCCGCGAGACGTACCTCCAAGCACTCGAAGCCGCGATTGCCGCCGGCCGCCTCGGCGGCGGGGTGGCCTCCGTGGCCGAGGCCGCCCGCAGGGCGCCCCCGGCAGCGCAGCTGCCCCGACCCGTCGACCCACTCCTAGACGGCCTGGCGATGCGGTTCACCGAAGGCTATGCAGCAGCCGTTCCGCTGCTCCGGCGAGCGCTGCAGGCGTTCCGCGACGGGGATGGCCGCGATGAGGACGACCTGCGCTGGTATTCGCTTGCCTGCCGCATCGCAACGGACCTGTGGGACGACGAGGCCTGTCATCAGCTGGCCACCCGCGCAGTCCGGCTCGCGCGCGATGCCGGCGCACTCACCGTCCTTGACATCGTGCTCGCCCACCGTGTCAACGTGCACATGCGCGCCGGCGAGCTCGCCCCCGCGTCGGAACTGATCGACGAGGCGGAGGCGATCACCCACGTTGTTGGGAACGCGCCTCACCTTCTCTCGCTGATGCTCGCAGCCTGGTGCGGCCGGCAGGCCGAGGCGGTGGCACTGAGCGAGGCCTCGGTTCAGAACGCGACCGCCAGGGGTGAGGGCATCGCCATCACGTTGGCGGACTACGCGACCGCGGTGCTGAACAACGGTCTCGGCCACTACGCGGCTGCGCTAGACGCCGCCCAACGCGCATGCGCTCATGACGATCTGAGCCTGTTCGGGTGGGCGCTGGTCGAGTTGGTCGAGGCGGCTGCACGCAGCGGCCGCCCCGACATTGCCGCCGACGCCCTGCGACTGCTCGGCGAACGCACCCAAGCCAGCGGCACCGACTGGGCCCTCGGGATCGAGGCCTGCTCCAGGGCCATGCTCAGCGAGGGGCCGGCCGCCGAGGACTTGTACCAGGAGGCCATCGACCGGCTGGCTCGCACCCGCGTCGCGATGCATCTGGCGCGAGCCCACCTGATCTACGGCGAATGGCTGCGCCGGGAGAACCGGATTCTGGACGCCCGCGAGCAACTTCATCGCGCCCACGCCGCGTTCAGCCGCTTCGGTGCCGGGGCGTTCGCCGAGCGCGCTCGCCGCGAGCTCCTCGCGACCGGCGAGACGGTACACAAACCCGCGGCCGACACGGTAATCGCACTCACCGCACAAGAAGCGCAGATCGCCCGGCTTGCCCGCGCCGGACACACCAACCCCGAGATCGGCGCCCAGCTGTTCCTCAGCCCCCGCACCGTGGAGTGGCACCTACGCAAAGTGTTCACCAAGCTCGACATAAGCTCCCGAAAAGAGCTCCGACAGGCACTCCCCGACCCAGAAGGGTCGGTTGCCTTTCCGGTGTAGCCCGGCCCTCCAACCGCGGTGCTGCCACGAAGTGAAGAAGCGGCCCATCAGACCCCTTGCGTCGGCTCCCGTCTTTTATTCAGAGAGACACGCTTATCATCTCGGCGAGGTGGTGGTTGCTCGGGTGTCGACCAGCTGACGCAACCGCGCGGGGGCGTTTTTGGTCCGTACGGGTGTGTAGATCACCAGGTGCAGGTCGGAATGACCTGAGGGAACCAGGCTGTGTTGTTCCAGGTGCAGGTCGCCGATGACGGGGTGGCGGAACAAGCGCTCCCGGGAGGTCAGTGCTTCGATGCCGTGGCTTTCCCAGGCGGCGCGGAACGTTTCGCTGGCATTGAGGAGTCGTCCGACGAGGTGGGAGAAGGGCGGGTCGGCGAGCCGGGATCCGGCCTCGGCCCGGAATGCGGCGACGTTGTGGCGGCTGATGAATTCCCAGTCGGGCAGCAGCTCGCGCAGGTACGGGTCGGTGAACAGCAGCCACAGCAGGTTCCGGTCCGCCGCCGCGACGGTCGCCACGTCCGGGTACAGCGCCAAGCAGGCGGTGTTCCATGCAGATATCCACCAATCCGAGGTGATCGCGTACGCCGGGTAGCCAGCGAGCGCGTCGAGAAACTGCTGCACGTGGGCCGGGACGGCGTGGTGGATCGGCTCGGCAGCGAGTTGGGGGGCGGCATACCCGGCCAGCGACAGGACGTACGTATGCTCGGCGGCGGACAGTCGCATGGTCCGCGCGAGCGCATCGAGCACCTGCCGAGAGGGTGTGATGTCGCGGCCCTGTTCGAGCCAGGTGTACCAGGTGATGCTCACCCCCGACAGGTGGGAGACCTCCTCGCGGCGCAGCCCCGATGTCCTTCTCCGCCCGGCCGGGGGCAGGCCTAGTTCGGCGCGCACCAGCTGTCCGCGCCGGACCCTGAAAAAGTCGCCGATCATGGCGATGTTGCGCGTCACCACTCACGCCTCCCCCACCAGGCCGTGCCTGTGGATGTCCCCGGAGCCTCAGGACAGTGGCGGGGATCAGGCTCTCGGCTTGGTCGTGGGCGGCTCATGCCGCGTAGCGGGTTGCCAGCTCTCGGAACTGCTTGAGCCAGTTCAGCCCGGTGCAGCCTTCGGATCTCCGCCCGGTCCTCCACACTCAGCACCTCCTGATCACGGAGCGGGTCGAACTTCGCTCTCAGTTCTTCAGCCGCCGCCCATCCAGCCCCGGCAACGCGGTTGACCCTTGTTCACACAAGCGCCGACCGCGCCCGTGGAAGACCCTGGTCACATCCCTGGGGAACGCGACCAGGGACACAGACGTGGGAGGCACGGCAAAGGCACATCCTCAGTGGCGCTGTGATCGCGGCAGTCGCATCGAGGCAGCAACAAGGCTCCGCGTCCTCACACGCAAGATCGCCGGTGCCGGTATCGAACTTGAATGCGGGCTCGACCGGCTACGACGTTGCATTGGCCCACTCACTCTAGATCGTCAAACTGTCCAAGATCATCAGTACACCTCACAGTGCCGTAGCTCCAGGGTGCTCTGGCCCCGCGTCCCAAGGAGGTGACCGGGGACTTCCGCTGGCGCAATCGGGCGCTTGGCCGGGCAACAGAGGGTCCGTGCCGGTGGCTAGCCCGGCGTTTCGCCGGGATTCGGCGACGCGACGTGTTGAAACGTAGAGGGTGCTGCTGTGCCAGCACGTTCGGCCGCACGTTCGACGGGCTCACCGCCGAGCGTTGTGTGATCGCCGCCGGGATCTACCGTCGGCCCGATGGCTGGAAGTTGAGGGCGGTATCGCAGCGCTGTGACGACCTGGCCTGACTGTGCTTGAGCGTGGCTGTGGCTAGGGTGAGCCGGTCCGCTGGCAGTTGAGGCGCGCCGAGCGCGGTGGCTGCGGTACGGGCTCGTACCTTCGGGGCGACCTCGGTGCCCAGGAGCTTGATGGAGCGCAGCACTTCCTGCTGGGGGATCCCCCCCCGCGGTGTCCAGCTACGGGATCTGCCGGCTGTAACCGAGTACGCGGTGGAGGGCGATGAGCCGGTCGGCGACCTCGCTCGGGTCACCGACCCGTGGGCAAGGACTCCTGCGCTGATAAGCGTCTCGACGACCTGCACGTGGTCGCGGTCGGGCAACGGAATGGGTTCGTGGCGGTCGATGACGGCTTTACGACCGGACCAGGGTCCAGCTGCTCGCCGGCTGGACCGCGATCGACCGGATGCGCCCCGGCAGACCCGTGGTGGTGCACGAGGACGGCACCTCGCTGTGGACGCTGATGCACACGCGGGACTTCGCACGGGCGTTCGTGCCGCTGCTGGGCAACGGGCACGCGGTCGGCGAGAGCGTGAACGTGGACTCCGGCAACATCCTGACCTGGGACCAGATCCGCCTCATCCTGGCCAATGCCGCCGGCGTGCGGAAGCCGGTGCTGCGGCACCGGTCGAGCGAGTCCATCGCCGAGGTCCTGCCGCCCTGGCGGGACATCCTGGAGGACGACTTCTGGCACTCCGTGTGCTTCGACACCGGCAAGCTGCGCACTCTGGTGCCGGGGTTCGCGCCCGCAGCGTCCTTCGCCCAGTGCGCGCAGGAGCTGATCGACCACCACGACCGTGCGCGGGCCAGGTCGGGGCGAGCAGGACGTGGCTGAGCAGCCCGATCCGGCTCGTCGCGCCGGCGGTGGATGCGAGCGCGACGGTGTCGCTCACACCGGGTAGGCGTACCGGCCGACGGTGCCGAGCGTGGAGAACCCGGCCTCCCCAGCCCTGGCCGCCCACTGCGGGATGCTGGCTGGGTCGAGGTTGCGGACCTGGTTCGGAAGTCCGATTCCGATTTTCACCGACAGTTTCTCCTTGATCTCATACACACGAACAGAGACGGGGCGATACGGCCGGGGAGACGATGGTCATCCCAATTCGGCTAGGTGTGTCCCGGCCGGACGATCGTGAGCGGGAAACCGCTGACGCGGAACGCCTCCTCCAGCAACACCTCGCAGGCGACCTTGTCCCGGGCGTAGCGGTCGACCGGTTTCCGGCGTGGCGTCGACTCGGTGACTAGCAACTGCGGCACCGGCCGGGTGTACACCGAGACGGAGCTTATGAACACGTACTGCCCGACCCGGTCACCGAACACCGCCGGATGTGCGCGGATTTGCGGTCGAGCAGATGAATCGCCCGACTGAGGCCTAGGTAGGGATTGTGGCGGCTCGCTTCGAGTTCCGCGTCGGCGATCCGGGTCAGCTGCCATCGGTCGCGTCGAGTGACATCCAGTCGGTGAACAGCAAGACGCCGTACCACGCCTGGCTCCGTGAGCATTCGGGACAGATCGTCGAGCGTGTCGGCGCGCATCTCCAGCCCGAGCACACCGCGTTCGCCATGGGCGTCGAAGGCTGCCCGCTCGTCCTGCCAACGGCGTCCAGAGCGGGGCGGACGGCCTGCGTCGCAGCATTGAGCGCGAGCACCGACACCACGCCCGTTCGGGGCGGCGCAGGCGCACAGAGCTTCGACCCTCGGTGCCGGATCGGACAGATACATCAATACGCCGTGACACAACACCGCGTCGAACGGTCGACCGCCGGTCATCGACGACCCGTCCTCACTGCGCCCATGTACCAGTAGCGCCGAGGCGGAATCGTGGACTCTACTGTCCACAAGCACGGAACGCCCGTGCACGAGCTTTCCGGCCGTGGTGCAGTGTGATGACCGGGACCGGGGAAGGACACTGGCGGCGACCCGTCCGGCGTCGCGACGCACTACACCGATCCCTCTACACCATCAAGCTTCCCGGCCCCCGGGTGATCTGCTCGACCACACCGTTGAGATCGACGCCAGCCGCGAGGACGCGCGTGCCGCGCTCTACGTGGACGGATGGGAGCAGGCGACGATCGACGTGCCGGGCTCCTTTCACGTCCCCGGCGGGGTGATCGAGCTCTCCGTCGGTCTGCACGGAATGCAGCGCATCCACCTGGTCGGTGACGACGGCGCGGAACCGCGTCTCGCGCCCGTGGCTGGCACCCTCGAGGACCATCCCCGGCTGAGCCAGCGCATCGGGTGCCTGCCGATCGCGACCCTGGCCATCAACCTCGTCCCGGCCGTCCCTCAAGCCCTCGAGTTCCTCACCATCCGGGCCGAATCGCCCCGATCTTCGGGACCTTCACCTCTCCGATCGCTCTCCCGCTCGGGCTCACCATCGCCCTGGCCCTGGCCCTGGCCCTGGCCCTGGCCCTTGCCGGCGCCTTCGCCGACGTAGAGCGGGCGGCGCACGCGCGGCGCAACCGCCTGCTCGACACTTCGAGACATCGTGGACGGGTCTCTGACACCAGATTCGCAGGTACCGCCCAGCCGCCGTCGACCCCGCGGGCGGTGTCCTCGTGCTGCCGGCCGGGCACCTGCACGACACCGTCGATGCTCATGAATCGCTGACGATGACGTGCGCCGATTGCTCCTCGTCAGGTCCCTTCGGAGAAAGGGCGGAAAGTTGACCGGGTCCGCGGGCGGAACTCATCGCTCTACACTCTCACGCCCGGCGGAATGCCGGCGGTCGGCCGACCTCGCCTGCCAGCCGAAGCTCCGACGGTGGCAATCCGAGATGCTGTCTGATCACTCTCGAGAAGTGCGCCGGGTCCGTGAAGCCCCACCTCGAGCCGATCGCGCCGACCGGGACGGAGCTGAGTCGCTCGTCGAGCAGGTCGTGCCGGCATCGGTCGATGCGGCGCATCCGGATCCACTCCCTGACGGTCGTACCCGTGCTCTCGAACAACTTCTGTACGTAGCGCACCGACACGTGGTGCTCCGCGGCGACGCGGGCCGTGGACAGGTCACTCTCGCCGAGATGGTTGTCGATGAAGCGTTGCACCCGAAACAGCATGGCCGTCCGGTGCGCATTGGCCGGCGGGCGAGGCGAACCTGCCGTCTCGGCACAGATCGCATCGACGAGGTTCACGACAGCGTCGGCCAGATAGACCGACGGCTCGAGTTCACCCGCCGCCGATTGGCCGACGAGCGAGGTGGTCATCGACGCCAGGACCGCACCGGTGCCGCTCCGACCGGAGATCGTGCGCGCGGTGAGTCGGCTGAACTCGAATGTCCGGGTGTTCAGCGAGTCGCGGGGCAGCATCACGACCAGCACCAGGAAGTCGTCGATGAAGCGCAGGGTGTAGGGCCGCGACGCGTCGTTGAGAACCATGTCGCCAGGTGCCAGAACGGCCTCGCGCCCGTCCTGGGCGACGAGGCCGTGCCCGTGGACCTGCATGCTCATCTTGACCAGGCCGCGGTCCTCACGACGGATCATGCGGGGCGTCCGGCTGACCGTCACGGGGGAGCCGGCCACGCACGCGAGCGACACGTCGCCGAACCGGTGGGCGCTCAGCCGACCGGCGAAGCCGCCCGCGACGTCGACGCGCGCGTCGCCCGGCACGAACGCCGACGATACCGCGTGCCGCCAGGCATCGAAGCCGACCGAAGGTTCACGCTCCGCCGCGGGCGCGGTCGCGGCAACACATTGCACTCGGGCCCCTCCTCTGTTCATCGAAATCCGCTCGTGCTCTTTGCCTTGCCATGCACCCAACGATCCATTACGCATGACGGGCTGCGAAGACAGCATCGCCGCTAGTAGTGGCACCACCAGCCGCGCGAGGCGGTCGTCGTCGTCCGGGAGACAAAACGAGCTGTCGAGATCACGCGACCCGTGCGGGGGCCAGGAGCAGGTGCTCCTCAGAGCCGCGCGGAACTGATGTCGAGCTCGCTGAAGACCTTGTGCAGTTGCCACTCCACGGTTCGTGGAAATCGTTCTGGGAAAGCCGGTGAACGCGAGCACGTCCGGGCGGGTGCTGTCGAGGCCGGCGCCGCCGGCTGCAGACGATGTTCGCTGAGCCCGGCTATAGTACGGTGGGGATCGCTAGCCCTTGACGTCCTTGCAGACCTAAGCGATGAGCGCGTCCCCTGTTCCGGTGCGGTGATCCACAAGGTGGAGCACGAGCTCGGGATGGCGCAGCCTATTGAGCGGCCGGCGCCGACCTTTCTCCAGTCGACGCGCAGTCGAGCGAATTGACGCCGTCGATTTCTTTCACGCTAAGGAGAAACTCTTGAGTCATCCGCGGTTGAGATGATCCCTCCCTCCTTTCGTTTTCTACTGCTGGATTCACTTGACGAGAATATTGAACATGTCTTCCGGTCGGGTGTTGACTTAAATTCAGAATCGGTGCGCTTCCGATGCTTTTACATTCAACGATTTGCCCAGCGTTTCCCTCAATCGCCCGGCCATCGCTGAACCGTGCCGGGGCCGGAGGGTGTCGTTTTTCGAATGGGTGTTCGCGGGTGCACCCACGCCCGCGAACACCCACGCCCGCGTTAGACCCTCCCTGTTCGGCCCATGGTTCCCTCCAGGTAATCGGGGAACGAAAAAGTGCCTACTTGCGCCTCCTGCGGCTCGCAGTGCAGAGTGAAGTTCTTCCAACGGGACGTAGAAGAATAGAAGTATGAGCCTTACTTATTAGGAGTCTGTTTTATGGCTGAAGTTGTCGAGATTCCGGGATACGTGGCAGGCGCCTGGGCTATCGACCCGGTACACTCTACCGTCTCGTTCATTATCAGGCATCTGATGGTAAGTAAGGTGCGCGGCGGTTTTGGGTCTCTTGAGGGCGAGATCGTCACCGGGGTGGATCCCCTGGATTCCAGCGTGACCGCGGCCATCGACATGACGTTGATCAACACCAACAACCGGCAGCGTGACGAGCACATCAGGTCCGCTGACTTCTTCGAGGTCGAGAAGTACCCGACTTCGACATTCCGTTCGACCGCCGTCCGTCGCGACGGCGAGGATTTCTTCCTTGACGGCGAGTTGACAATCAAGGCCGTGACTCGCCCCGTCACGTTCAAGCTGGAGGTAGACGGGTTCGCGCCCGACGCTCACCGGAAGGACCCCATGGCGGGCGCGCGTGCCGGATTCAGCGCGACCACCGAGCTCAATCGATCAGATTTTGATGTCTCTTTCAACAGCCCCATCCCTGGGGGTGGCGTCGCCCTTTCCGAGAAGGTGCAGATCACGGTGGAGATCGAGGCTGCCCTGACGTCCCGCGTCCGCTGATCCCAGAGGCCGTGGACGACGACGGTGATCGCCTCGCACTCCTCTTAAACGAAGAATTCGCAGACGTGGTCGGCGGTGTACTCCTTCCCGAGTACGAAAGCGCTCACGGGGGACCTCGAGGCGAAGGTCTACTGGATTGATCTGTACAGCGCCAGGCAGGAGACTGCGTCGGCGCTAGACACTGGGATGGCCGACGAGCTCCGGAGGGTTGTCGAGGAGTTGTCTAGTTACGAAGGTGAAGCCCTGGCACTTATCATGCTCCGAAGCTTCGGATTCGGTTACATGGTGTGGGTGAGCGAAGATCTATCTTCCGTGGCTTCATGCATTCGCGTAGGTGATAAAAGAACCCGTGAATAGTGGCGATCCGCGGGTCCGGCTCTGGTGGGTTGGTCCACGCGATTTCTCGGCGGTCATGTGTGCGCCAATGCAAATCTGAAGCCCAGCCGGCACGGTCCGGCAGGGCCTCGCGGGCGCTTGACGGCAACGCTAACGGCAACGGCAGCGGACAAAGGCAGCTTGCGTGAGGGTACTGGCGCGGAGTCCAAGGCCTGGGCGGCGCAGGCTACCGCCGGTGACTCTGCGCTACACTTATGGCATGATCTCCCGAAACTTGGGAGATCTCCCATGCGAGGGGGTTCAAGTCCCCCCTCGGACACTCAATTACCCCATAGAGCCGGATCGTCTCCTCCGTGACCTCTCGCTGCCAGCGCAGCGACGTGTCGCGATCTTGGCAACGCCAGCCATACTGCTCCTCGCCGTCGATCATCACCGGGCAAGGCGGGAACGCGACCGTCCTGCACCCCATGACGCGAGACCAGCCGATCTGCACTCGAACGGCCGCGCCCGTGGCGGAGTGCGCAGCCTTCTCAATAGGGACGACGTCTTGCTGCTGGGCGTCTCAGATTTGCCGGAGGTTGCCGAAAACGAATTCGGCTATTTTCGCGAGTCCGCCGCAGCGGTCGTTGTCCCAGTAGCTGGCGCGCAGGTTCCTGCCTTGGATGTCGGAGGTGAGCATTTGCTCGTCGGTGACTTGGATAGAGACGGAGCACTCGTCCATGTACCGGAACACGTGATAGACGACTGCAGGGGTGCCGCGGGCGGCAGCGCCGGAGCGGGGCGCCGACCCGGCCGACGGAGTGGCCGGGTCGGCGGTTATCGCCGCCGAGGCTCGCGGTCGTAGTACACGGTCATGGTGAGGTTGTCCTCGCCGCTGGTGACTTCCGAGGTGAAGGTGATGTCGTGGACTTGGACGTCGCCGAGGTCTTCGACTGTGTCGGCGACTCGTCGCAGCAGCCATGCGACGTCGCCTTGTCCTGGCCCCTCCGGGTTGCTCTGGGAGAAGTGGAGCGCACGCCACTGGTCACGCGGGTCAGTACGTCACCGTGATCATCGACCTCACCCCGGTACGCGAGAGCACCGGTCCGGCACGGCTGCTGGACATGGTCGAGGGACGTTCCAAACAGGCCTTCAAGACCTGGCTGGCCGAACACGACGGCGGTTGGCGTGACGCCGTAGAGGTGGTGGCGATGGACGGGTTCACCGGCTTCAAGACCGCCGCAGCCGAGGGGTTCCCGACGCGACGGCTGTGATGGATCCCTTCCACGTGGTCCGGCTGGCCGGCGACGCGCTGGACCGCTGCCGACGCCGGGTCCAGCTCGCGATCCACGGCCACCGCGGCCGCACTGATGACCCGCTCCACAAGTCTCGTCGCACCCGTGCCGATCGACCGCGAAGAGCTGAGAAAGTTCCCGGGCCTCGACGACATCTCCATCCCGGCCAGCTATCCGCTGACCCTCGCTCAGGTGAAGAAGGCCCGCCACCACGCGGCCGAACCCACCGACACTCTGCCCTTCGCCGACACCCGTGTCTCGTACTTCCGCTCCGAGTTCGCCGACTGACCTGCATGCAGTGAGCTGTCGCGGCGGAACGCTGGCCATCCACTACTGAGCAGCAACAATCACAAACCACTCGTCTTGACACTTGATGCATGCTGCATGCAGGATGACCCGAATTGTTTCGACGAGGAGGCACATCGATGTTCGGTCGGTTCGACATGCATCCCGGTGGCGGCGTGAACCCGCCTTACTCGCCGGCGTATCCGCTGGAGTGGGAGACGGGGATCCACACCGTCGAGGTGGTCACGCGCGTCGACCGCGGGAAGGTCGCGAAGCTGCTCGCGGATACCGGGTTCGAAGTGGTCAACGACCGCGTAGCGTTCCGGTTCATGCTCTCGCCCGGGCACACACTGTCGCTGCACCGGGGGCGGATGTTCGACCTGATGGTGACCGTCCCGGTGCGCTACCGCGACCTCTACACCCAGACTCACCTCTACATGTACTGCAGCGACCCGATGGGCCTCGCCGCCGGGCGGGAGCTGTTCGGGTACACCAAGAAGGACTGTGACTTCGAGTTCTTCGAGGCCGAGGACGGCAGCGTCACCGGGTCCGTCACACGCCGCTCGATCCCGCTGGCCGCGTTCGCGTTCACGCCCGATCCGGCCGCGCCGCTCGTGCGGCTCACCGACGACGAGGAGCAGCCCGGCGGAGAGCTGCACGTCAGACGCCTGCCCGACCCGTCCGGCGTCGGGGTTTCCTACGCCGACGTCGTCTACCGCCGCACCCCGATCGAGAACTCCGAGCCGATCCGGGGACGTGTCGACCTGAAGCTGCTGCCGTCGCGGTTCGACCCGCTGACGGAGCTGGAACCGGAGGTCCTCAGCGCGCAGTCGATGAAAACCCCGGTCTACGGCGGCGGGTTCGCCGTCGAAGACCGGCGGCTGATCGAGCGCCGCATCCCGTGACCGCGGCCATCGTCACGGGCGGCGCCGGCGAGATCGGAGCCGCGGTCGGCCGGCGCCTCGCCCGTGACGGCTGGACGGTCGTCGTCGTGGACCGCGCCGGCGACGTCGCCGCCCGCGTCGCTACCGAGATCGGGGGTGAGGCGCGCCAAGTGGACACGACCGACCGCGAGCAGGTCGAGGCTCTCGTCCGCGACGTCGTCGACCGGCACGGGCTCGGCGCGCTGGTCAACAACGCCGGCATCGAGGGCGCCGTGCGGCCGCTCGGCGACTACCCCGAGGACGTGTTCGAAGGCGTCATGCGCACGAACGTCCACAGTGTCTTCCTCGGCCTGCGCGCCGCCTTGCCCCACTTGATGGAGCGGGGTTCCGGCGTGATCGTCAACGTCGCGTCGACGTCCGGTATCCGCGGCCGCGCGAACCTCGCGGGCTACGTGGCGAGCAAACACGCCGTCGTCGGGCTCACGAAGGTGGCGGCGCTGGAGGTCGCGGGCACCGGCGTCCGCGTCAACGCGGTGCTGCCCGGACCCATCGAAACCCGCATGATCCGTGCCATCAACGACGGCACGCACGCACTGGCCGGCGCTGAGGTGGCACGCGCCGCGACTGTGCCGTATGGCCGGGTCGAAGACGTCGCGGCGGCTGTCGCCCACCTCGTCTCGCCGGATGCGCGCCACCTCAACGGTGCGGAGTACGTCGTCGACGGTGGCAGCACCGTCGCGTGAGGAGGACGTGAGATGACCGTCGCGATCGTCACGGGTGGCGCGTCCGGGATCGGCGCCGCGGTGGCCGAACGGCTCACCGCCGACGGGATGACGGTCGTGGCCGCCGACCTCGTGCCGCCGCGCCCTGGTATCCACCACGAGCGGGTCGACGTCACCGACGAATCCGAAGTGGACGCGCTCGTCGATGCCGTCGTGCGCACGCACGGCGGCATCGACTGTCTCGTGCACGCCGCGGGAATCGGGCGGGTGGCGCCGTTCCTCGAGACGTCGGCCGAGTTGTTCGACCTAGTGGTGGGCACCAATCTCCGCGGCACGTTCCTGGTCGGCCGCGCGTGCGCCCGGGTGATGGCTGCGCGGGGCGGGGGCGTGATCGTGAACATCGGCAGCGCTTCGGGCGTGCGCGGCAACGCGGGACGCGCCGCGTATGGCGCGGCGAAGGGCGGCGTGGTGACGCTGAGCCAGGTGATGGCCGTCGAGCTCGCGGCGCACGGGATCCGCGTGAACGTCGTGGCGCCGGGCCCGATCGAGACGCCGCTGGCGGCCACGCAGCACAGCCCGGACGTCCGCCAGGCGTGGGAGCAGGTCGTGCCGATGCGGCGCTACGGCCGTGCGGAAGACGTGGCGAGCGCTGTCGCGTACCTGTGTTCGCCCGAAGCCGCGTACGTCACCGGCAGCGTGTTCGCCGTCGACGGCGGGTTCGCGGGAGCCGGGATCCTGACGTGAGCCGGCGGCGTATGCTGCATGCAAGGAACAGGGAGGGTGGACGTGGTCGAACGCGTGCCGAGGCCGAAGTCGCTGACGGAGCTGGCCTACCAGCAGCTGCGCGACGGCATCCTGGAGGGCGGGTTCCCGTCGGGCCGGCGCGTGAGCGTGGTGTCGCTCGCCGCCGAGATGGGGATGAGCCGCAGTCCGGTGCGCGCGGCGATCGAGCGCCTCGCCACCGACGGCCTGATGATCCTCACCGCCGGCGGCGCTCTCGTGCCGACGCCCGGCCGCGGCGACCTGCTCGACGCGCTCGCCGTCCGCGCCCCGCTCGAGGGCCTGGCCGCACGGCTGGCCGCCCCGCAGCTCGCAGACGCCGACGTCGCCGCTCTCGGCGAAATCCACACCGAGTTCGAGGCCGCCGTGGAACGCGGAGACACTCGCGCGGCGCAGAAGGCGGATTTCCAGTTCCACCAGGAAGTCCAGGCGCACTGCGACAACGCGTGCCTCGTCGAACACCTGGAACGCGTGCAGGCGCGGGTCATCCTCGCCACCTACTCGACCGCGTGGAGCTCCAACCAGGTCCAGGCCGTGCCCGAACACGCCCACATCCTCGCCGCCCTCTCCGCCCGCGACGGCGAAGCTGCAGGCCGTGCCGCGACGATCCACCTGGACAACTTGGCCGAACGCGTCCGTCGCGAATGGCGGCGACGTGATCGTGAGGAGTCCCGCTCCGCTTGAGCCACCGGCCAACGAGCCGGCGGTGCGAACCCCCGGGTCTGGGGAGCGCACCGCCGGCTCGAGCTCAGCGCAACCGGACGCGGTCCGGCGTCAGTTCCTTCACCGAGGCGACTCCCAGCAGCTGCATCGTCTGCCGCGCTTCGGCCGTGAGGAGGTCCAGCACCCGCCGGACGCCGGGTTCGCCGCCGGCCATGAGGCCGTAGAGGTAGGCGCGGCCGATGAGGACCGCGGTGGCGCCGAGGCCCACCGCCGCGACCACGTCGGCGCCGGACCGGATGCCGCCGTCGAGGTAGACCTCGGCGCGGTCGCCGACGGCCGCCAGGACCGACGGCAGTTCCTCAAGCGGCACCGGGGCGCGGTCGAGCTGCCGGCCGCCATGGTTGCTGACGACGACGGCGTCGGCGCCGGCATCGACCGCGGCGATCGCGTCGTCGGCCTGCTGCACGCCCTTCACGATCAGCTTGCCCGGCCACGTTTCGCGCAGCCAGGCGACGTCGGCGATCGTGGCCGACGGGTCGAACATGTGGTTCGCCAGGTCCGCGACGGTGCCCTCCCAGTTGCTGAACGACGCGAACTGCAGCGGTTCCGTCGTCAGCAGGTTGAACCACCAATGGGGGCGCAGCGCGCCGTCGAGGAACGTCCGCGCCGTCAAGGAAGGCGGGATCGTCATTCCGTTGTGGACATCACGCAACCGAGTCCCGGCGACGGGGGTGTCGACGGTCAGCACGAGAGCTTCGTACCCGGCTGCTTCTGCGGCGCGCACCAGTTCCCGGCTGCGTTCGCGGTCGCGCCACAGGTACAGCTGGAACCACCGGCGCACCTGCGGCACGGCGGCCGCCAGGTCGGTCGCCGACGTCGTCCCCATGGTGGACAAGGCATACGGCACACTGGCTGCCGCTGCGGCGCGGGCGACGGCGAGCTCACCCTCGTGGTGCATCATGCGCGTGAACCCGGTCGGCGCCAACGCGAGTGGCAACGCCGCGGAAGAACCCAGGATCGTCGCCGAAGTGTCCACCTCGGACACGTCACGCAGCACGCCGGGCCGGAACTCCACGCGGTCGAACGCCGCCCGGTTGCGCGCCATGGACAACTCGGATCCGGCACCGCCGTCGGTGTAGTCGAACACCGCGCGCGGCGTGCGCCGCCGGGCGACGCGCCGCAGGTCGTCGACCGTCGCCGCGCCACCGAGCCGGCGCCGGGATCCGTTGAGCACCACGGGCTTCGGCCGCAAGAGGGGCGCGAGCTCGGCCCAGCGAGGCACCCGTCGCGTGGTCATGCCGTCCCCCCGACGCACCGGTGGGTCATCGTCCCGATGCCCTCGATCGTCGTCACCACCGTGTCGCCGGGCTTGAGGTACCGCGGCGGTTTGCGGCCCATGCCCACGCCGTCCGGGGTGCCGGTGAAGATCACGTCGCCGGGGCCGAGCGGGCAGATCCGCGACAGTTCGGACACCAGCTTCGCGACCGAGTGGATCATCAAGCTGGTGCGGCCTTCCTGCACCGTATCGTCGTTGACCCGGCACGTGAGCAGCAGGTCGTCACGGTCGAGGAGTTCGTCGGGCGTGACGAGCGCGGGCCCGAGCGGGCCGTAGCCGGGGAACGACTTGCCCAGCGAGAACTGCGGCGGCGCGCCCTCCATCTGCACGGCGCGGTCGGAGAAGTCCTGGCCGGCGGTGAGTCCCGCGATGTGGTCCCACGCCTGGTCGGGGGACACGTGGTGCGCCGGCGAGCCGATCACCGCGACCAGTTCGACCTCCCAGTCGACCTCGTCGCCCGAGAGCGCGAGCTCACCGTCGGGGCCCGCGATGCTGCTGGGGAACTTCGTGAACGTCAACGGTCGCCCGGTCGCCGCGGCCAGCCCCGTCTCCTCGGCGTGGCTCACGTAGTTCAACCCGACCGCGAACACCTGCGGCGGGCGTGGAACCGGCGAGAGGAGCGGGCCGCCGGGCTGGTCACCGGTCGGCTGCGCGGTGTCCGTCCACGCGCGGAACTCCGCCCATCTCCCGTACAGGGACTGGGGATCGGGGCCGAACCGGCCCGCGCTGGCCTTGGCGACGTCCGTCCGGCCGTCCGGGGTTTCGAGCACGGCGCGGCCGGCCACGTTGAGCAGTCGCATGGAGAACCTTTCTGCTAGGCGGTGCGGAGATCGGAATGGGCGGTCTCGGGGGCCGCCAACGCGGCGACGAGCGAGACGACCGCCCCGCCGATCACGAAGAACGCGGGTGCGGCGGCGGTGCCGGACCACGAGATCAGGGCCGTCGCGAGGAGCGGCGCGGTACCGCCGAGCAGCGTCACCGGGATGTTGAGGGACAGCGAGAGCCCGGTGTAGCGGACGGTGGTGGGGAACAGTTCGGCGACCACCGCCAGCATCACCGCGGAATGCGGCGCGAACGCCAGGCCCAGCAGGCACAACCCGAGCACGACGACAAGGATGTCGCCGCTGCCGAGCATCAGGAACGCCGGGTACGTCACTGCCAAGAGCGCGACGGTACCGGCGACCATCAGCGGCTTGCGGCCGACGCGGTCGCTCAGCCGGGCGAAGAAGGGGATGAGCGCGCAGTAGAAGGCGAGCGCGACGAGGTTCGCGGCCTGGGCTTCGAACCGGCTGTGGCCCAGGACCTGGCCGAGGTAGGTGGGTGTGTAGACGAACAGGACGTACACGCAGATCGCGGGCGTGACGACCACGCCCATACCGATCACCAGCGAGCGCCACTCCTGCTTGATGCCCGCGAGCACGGGCGCGCGCACGACGTCGGCGTTCGCTCGCGCGGCGGTGAAGTGCGGCGTCTCGTCGAGCCGCAACCGCAGGTAGAGGCCGACGAGCCCGAGCGGCACGCCCACCAGGAACGGCAGGCGCCAGCCCCACGAACTCAGTGCCGCGTCGGACAGGCTCGCGCTGAGGATCGTCGCGACGGCGCCGCCGGTGAACAGGGCGAGCCCGATCGTGAATGTCTGCCAGCCGGTGTAGTAGCCGCGATTGCGGCGGGCCGAGTACTCGGAGATGAAGCTGGTCGCGCCGCCGTACTCGCCGCCGACGGAGATGCCCTGCACCATCCGCGCGAACGTCAGGACCAGCGGCGCGGCCACGCCGATCTGCGCGTACGTGGGCAGCAGCCCGATCACGGTCGTCGACACGGCGATCAGGATCACCGAGACCGCAAGCGGCGTCCGGCGGCCGTGTTTGTCGCCGAGGTGGGAGAAGATCAACGCGCCCAACGGGCGCGCCGCGTAGCTCACCGCGAAGGCGGCGAACGTGAGCAGCAGGCTGGCCGCCGCGTTGCTGCTGGGGAAGAACAACTTCGCGATGACGCTGGCGAAGTAGCCGTACACGACGAAGTCGTAGTACTCGATGAAGTTGCCGATGCAGGCGGCGGTGATCGCCTTCCGCCGCTGCGTGGCCTCGAGCTCGGTCTCCCCCGCGGGGGCGCGCACGGTCATGGCAACCTCCATTGGTTGTCGCGCTGGGTTGCGGATATCCTGCATGCAGGATGCAGGTGTGTCAATCACGCGTCCCGCGGCTTGAGATGGCCTGTGACGTGGTTATTGCCGGCCGACGTGCGGATTTAGTGCTGCATGCAGGTGGTGGCGGCTGGCGCGGCGGGTGCGCGACGGCGCAATCGTGGTGCTTCTCGACGGCCGCGGCAGTACCGGGCTCGGCTACTGGTGGGCTCGCTTGACGTAGAGCACGAACGGCTCACCGCGGTGCGTGATGTCCCGGTCGTACCGGAACCCAGCCGCTCCATGACGGCGCGGGAGCGGCGGTTGTGGGTTTCCGTGAAGGAGATGACCTCGCTCGCGCCCAGCTCGCCGAACGCGAAATCCAGTCCGGCTCGGCCGATTTCCGTGGCATAACCCCGCCCCCACAACGATTCGCGCACAGCCCAGCCGATTTCGAGCCGGTGTTCGGCGGTGTAGGAGAGGCCGCCGCGCCCCACGAGGGTGTCGGTGGCGCGGTCGTAGGCCAGCCACTTGTGCACGCCGTCGACCTGCCAGGCCCGCCCCATCGCAGCGACCCTCTCGCACGCGTCGTCGACGGTCCACGGGCCGTACCAGTGGGTGATGCCGGGATCCTGGTGGAGCCGGAAGAGCTCGTCGGCGAGCTCCGGGCCGATGGGGATCAGGCTGAGGCGTTCGGTGTAATGAGGTTGTGGACCGGCACAAGGCTCACCAAACCCGGAGAACACGGCGCGGATACCAGGTCAGGGCGTCAGTATGGTCTGGGCCGCGAAGAACCGAGCCCTGGAGGTGGACATGCCGGTGACCGATCGTCCGCAGACGGGGGTGCCGCGGTGGTTGCTCAGGACGCCGATTCCGTTGTATCGCGGCGGGTACGGCCGGCTGTTCGGGCACCGGCTGCTGCACCTCGCGCACCGGAGGCGCAAGTCCGGGACGAAACGTGAAGTCGTGGTCGAGGTCGTCCGGCATCGCCAGAACCCGGCGGAGTTGACGGTCATCGCGGCGTGGGGTGGGGTGCCGCAGTGGGACCGGAACGTCGAGGCTGCCCCGCCGATCGAGGTGCGGTGCGGGAAGTATCGGTGGCCGGCGCCGGAGGCCCGGTTCCTGGACAACACTGCGCTCGACGAGGTGCTGAAAGGCTACCGGGACCGGAATCCGCGGGCGTGGAGCAAGATCGGGCCGCGGCTGGGCTTCCCGGCCGATCCGGTAGATCCACTGTGGATGAAGTCGGTGGAACGGGTGCACGGGGTGGCGTTCGCGCCCGCACGGCACTGACCTGGCGCAAGCGCGTACCGGGTGGCACGGATGGTGGGGTCCGTGCCCGTCTTGCCTTCGGCGTAACGCAGGCCCCCGGTCGGGCGATCTTGAGTCCGGACCCAGGGGAGGATCACGTGCGCCGGACGGTGCTCGTCGTCGCCACGCTCGTACTGCTGACCGGCTGCTCGCACGTCGTCGCCGTTCGGTTGGCCCCGGCCGCCGAGCAACCCTTGCTCGGCGCGCTGCTCACGGCCGGCGAGTTGAAGCGGCTGGGCTTCCCGACGGGCGAGGCGCCGAATTCCGTGACCCGCGGGGGGAACAGCTCGTTCTCGATCGCCACTCCCTGTGCGGGGATCCTGCCGTCCGACGCGAAGCTCGGCTTCGGCGTTCACGCCGTATCGCGCAACGACGAGGGTGATCCCGCGTATTACCTGGGCGAGACGATCGCCCGTTACGAAGCGACCAAGGGCGTCGACGGAGAGCTTGGCAGCCTAACCGCTGGTTTCATGGCTCAGCGGAGAGCGTTCCCGGCGGAGAGCGCTGCCCAGGCGCGGTCCAGCAGCGGTTGAACCTGACGGGCAGGCAGACCGGTGTCAGCGGCGTCGCTTTGCTCGGTCCGGGCGATCCGGCGACAGCGTCAAGAACGGCGAGAAGGCCGACCATTTGCACAACGCTACGGTCGGAGCTGGTCGAGCTGAGGGTCGTAGCAGACCAGTCCGTGGTCCGCGGCAAGTCGCGCGGCCCAGGCAGAGACCTCCTCGCTCCTGCTCCACACCATCGGGAAGTACATCAACGGTCCGACCGCCTAGGTCAGCAGCGGCGAGGTCGACCAAGGGCTGTCTTCGCCGTCTTGCTCGCTGATATCTGGGTAGCGATCGAGCAGAGCCAAAGCGAAAGCACGGATTCGGTCCGACGGTGGTTCGTGACCGTCGGACTCGATGTGGCGCTCGTACAGCGAACGAAATACATCACCGGCCGCCTGGTCCCCGGACGGACGGTCGCCCTCCCACACCGCCAAGTCGTAGCTTATGCGTGGATCATGTCAGCGACGCCGTGCAGGGAGGAGGGCACCGGCGTGCTTGAACGCACCATCCGAGCCGGGTGGCCTCACCGGCGGCGTCGTGCCGGTCGTGTGACCACCTCAGCGTCCCTGGACGGCTGTCGAACGCGAGCAGAGCGCGCCGCTCACGAACACCATCCCCATCCACTCGTCGCGACTGCGGCGCCGGACCAGCCCGCGTAGCTGATGCAGTCCGGCGCATACCCGCTCACCGCGGCGTAGTACTTGTAGTCGCCCTGGTCGATGAGGTTCCGGCTGGAATCCTCGGAGTCGCGGTAGAGCCCGGCCATGGTGTCGGTCGGGGTCCCGATCGCGGTCCACTTGATCGTGGCGACGCAGTTGTAGCCGCCCGATTTGTACAGCAGGTACACACCCGCGTAGGCCTTGCCGTTCCACGTCGCCGGCCTCGAGTCGATCACCTGGTAGCCCGCCCCGCACACCTCCTCCGGGGTGTAGGGGTTAGTGGCGGCGTTCGCCGGGCTCACTGCCAGCCCGGCGAACAGCGCCAGCGTCCCGGCCAGCGTGACGGCCCTCCCCGTTATCCGCAGCATTGCTCCCCCTCCAGTCGCTCTCCTCGGACGGCAGAGAGTGTGACGTCCCGGCGTGAGGTGTCACCAGGTCCATTCCGGACAATGTCCGGTTTCGGTCACCCCAGCCAGCCCCGGCGGACCGCGGCGACCCCGGCGGCGAAGCGGCTGTCGACGCCGAGGATCTCCAGGATCGCGCCCACGTGGCGACGGACCGTGCGGACCGCGGTGCCGGTCTGGCGCGCGATGGACTCGTCGGTCAGGCCCGCGGCCAGCAGGCGCAGGACCTTGTGCCGCGCGGGCGTCAGCTCGGCGGGGGCGGCCTCGCCGATGGCGCTGGTGTCGGGCGCGGCCCACAGCGCGTCGAACCACTCGGCGAGCACCGCGAGCAGGGCGGGGGAGCGGATGTGCAGCGCGCCGTCGGCGCCGGTGCGGTCGATCGTCACCAGTGCGACGCTGTCGTCGACGTGCATCATCTTCACCGGCACCGACCGGCGGATCCGGGCCTGCTCCCCGGCCAGCACCGACTCCTCGATGCCGTGCGAGCCCCACGCGTCGGAGGCGTGGTCGGTGTCGTAAAGCATGCGGAACTCGACGCCTGCGGCGATCGCATCCGGCGGTGGCAGGAGCAGGCCCTCGGTAGTCGGGTTGTGGCCGGAGCGGGCGTTGAACGTCGCGCGCAGCAGCCGCCGCGGTGACCGGTAGAGCCCGGCGGCAAGGCGTGCCATCTCGCCGGGGTCCCGCACGGCCTCCACGCCCTCGCCGTCCAGTTCGCCCGGGGTCAGGCCGGTGCTGGGCGCGACGAGGGTGGCGAACCGTTCCCACGAGTCGGCGAGGCCGCCCTGGAGGGCGGCCAGCTGCCGGTGCTGGCGGTCGAGCAGCCGCCGCAGCGCGATCGCCGGGTGGACCACACGCACGAACCGTTGCCGGTCGCCGGAACCGGCCATGGTCACCAGGCCCGCGTCGAACAGCTCGCGGCCCGGATGCCCTTCGAGGTCGAATTCGCCCGGCCCGGTGCCCGCCGGGAGTGCTCCCGCGGCGTGCAACCGGTCGTAGGCGTCCGCGGCGCCGTCCGACACCAACCCCGCCAGCACCCTCGCCATCATGGACCCTCCCGTCGCGCGTGGAGGGACATCCTCCCGGGCACCCCCGGTGGTCGCGACCCACCCGGTAAACCTTTTTGGCGCTCCGGGCGTGTACGGCGAGACAGTGGAGGTTCGACGGTGGCAGAAGGACCGACCAGACCGGTGACGCCGGAGCAGCCGACGGTCGCCGAAGTACAGGCGGCGCGGCCGTGGCTGGCGCGGCGCCGCGTCGCGGTGAACCGGCTGACGCGGCTGCTGGCGCTGCGCATCGGGTCCCGTTTGCAGGCCCGACGGTCGTACCCCTTTTACGGCCTGCTCCTGGGCACGGTCTGGGTCGTCGTCATCCTGCCACCGGTTCCGGTGCCGGCCCGGTTCGTGGTGGTCGGCGCGGTCTACGCCGCCTTTCCGGTGCTGCAGTGGGCCCGGGTCCGCCCGCGCGAACGCATCGCCGCCCGGCTGGCACCCGCAGGATCCCCGCCGTCGTTGCGGGCAGCGGCCGCCCAGGTGGGCTGGTGGTACCTGGCGTCGGTGGTGATCACGTTCGGCGGCGGCGCGGTGCTGTGCGCCGCAAGGTTCCTCTCCAGCCCGGAGGCCGGCGCGGGCTGGGCGGCGGCATTGGTGCTCGCCCAGCAGCGTGGCGCTGGTCCTCGTTCCGGCGCTGCGTGCCCCCGTGATCGCCGAGGACGAGACATCGCTCGGCGTCGACGCGGCCTTGCGCGCCCAGTCCCCTGCTCTTCGCGCAACCCGCGGTGTTCACGCTCCTCGCCTGGATCGACTTCGCCACAACCTGGCCGTCCGTGCCGCCGTGGTTCCCGCTGCGGGTCGGCTACATCGTCCTGGCGCTCGCGACGCTGGCCGCCGCCGCGTTCTCGTACTGGCGCCGGTACCGCCACCTGCCGTCGAACAGCGACGGCACGGCGGCACGGTAGGCGCCCCGGCGGTGACGCACGGCGGGCTGCCGCTGGGGATAGAAGCTTCGAAACGCTGAGGGGTGCGGCCTGTTGGAAGCCTGAGTCCGCGCGGGGAGCCGGCCGGCGAGCGGAGCGACCCGGCACGCCGAGCCGTCGAACTACGGTGTCCCTCTTTCCTGCGAGTGCCCGGCCACAGGCCCGGACGGCCCGCAGCCGCGTCGTGTGGTTGGAAGCTCCGGCCCACGCGGGGAGGGGTGGATGCGGGGGAGTGCGCGTGCGGGCCGGATCCGGCAATTGATCTGGACCACAGACCCCTGAACCGAAGCTCCTGGATACGTCCGCGTGGCCTGGGCCAAAGGGTCCAGGCCACGCGGACGGCTGGATTCAGTGGGTCCCGAAGCCACCTTTCGGTAGCCATGGCAGCACTTGCGGGTGCCGAAGCCCAGCAAGGTCTGCTGCCAAGACCAGAACCAAACCTCGCATCCTAAGTCCTGGTGCGTCGGTCCTCGTGCTCAATCTTGACGTGGATCCGCTGCTGGCGCTTGGGCTTGTGCTGGGCGATCACGCGGCAAAGGCGGGAAAAAACTTGCACCGCGGCGAAGAGCGGTGCCACCGCTGGCAGGATGACCAGCACGGCAGCACCCTTGATCAGCACGACCACGATGCCAACGGCGCAGATGGTCAGCAGCACCAACACAGCGTTTGGCCAGTAACGCAGCCAATTGAGCACGGATCGTCCACACTTCGCTCGCTCGCCCTTGGCAGCCCGCCGGGCGTGAACCAGACCAGCTTGCGCCACCGCTCGATGAGAGGCAGCGCTGGCATCGGTGGAGAAGGTGCCCGCGCGGAGGGCAAGTCCGAACCGGAAGGCTTCGACGCACTGCGGGTCGTCGAGGTCGGCCGCGAACATCTCGATGAGGTGGTGGTTGAGGTTGTCCAGACGCCGGTCCAGCTCGATGTTGTCGGCGTCCTGCGTGGGGTCGATCATTCCGGCCTGCCCTCCTCGATCCTGCTCAGCGTGCGTTCCGGCCGCGCGTAGCCGGTCCGTTTCCTCAGCAGCGCCCTGCCACGGGAGACCCGTTTAGTCGCCGCGTGGAGCGAGATCTTGAGGCTGTTGGCGACCTCGTGCATCGGAATGCCCTGAGCGGCCAGCAGCATGGGGACCTTGTACTTGTCGTCCATGGCCTGCAGCGCGCGCATAACCTCCATTACCTCGAGATGCCCCTCAGGTGATAACCAGGCCACCTGCTCAAGGTGGTCGGCGATCTCCAGCGCATCGGCCAAGGCATAGGCGCTGCGGGGGCTCTTGGTCTTCCGGATTGCGTTGCGCACGACGGCGAACAGCCAGTTCTCCTCGTCGATGACCGAATCAAGGTCGCTGCGCCGTTCGCGGATCGCCAGTTCCATCACAGCGTCGTCGGCGGCCGCGCGAGCCTCGTGCACCGAACCGCCTAGCGTGACCGCGTAGCTGGCCAGCCGCGTGTAGTAGTGCCTGCGCAGTGCGAGGGCCCGCTGTTCGAGCGCGCCCTTGCTGCTGGAATCGTCGATCTTCACTGAGCCTCCGCGCTCCGCACGTCTGGCTGGATATAGATCTTCAGGTGCGATCCATCCGCACGAAGGTCGTCGACGACACCGCCTTCGGGCAGGTGATCGAGTACCTGCACGTAGGTCTTGCGGCGCTCCACCTCCGTGCGAGTGTTCTCAGTGATACCGATGATCTTGTCTGTCCAGCCAACCACCAGCCGGCCTCCTTCTTGGGGAACTCGCTCGGTCTGTAAGGGCTCCGGCACGGCCAAAGCTGACAAAGCTTCACCCATTCGGGTCTGTAGCCGCCGCCAGACGCCTCAGTCATACGAACAAAGGTTCGATCGTCACGCGCGCCGACGGCCTACCCCGCCGTGCACGCCGACCACCCCCGGGAGAACTCAACGCTTTTTCCGGTCACCATGACCAGGAATCCACCGCCGACGTCGACACCTGCGTCCACCGGTGACCTCCGCTGCGGCACGGCAAGCCAGCCAACTCACGGCTGGTTGTCGGTGAGCGGTCCGCGATAAGCGCCTCGCGCATCTCGAGCGGCGTAGCTCACTGGGTCAGTCACCTCATGGGGTCCGCGTCGATGGCGGTCAGCAGGAGCGCGGTGAGGCGGACACGAGGTCGGCTCCGATGACCACATTCGAGCCCCCGCGCGCTAGCCTCGCGCTCCGTGCGTTCCGTGTTGCGTGTCGCCGCTCAATGAGGGGGAAGACAGGGCTATGGGGGACAAACGGCAACTGCGTAACGGGACCGGTGGAATCGTCGTCGGCGCGGTCGTGGTCTTGGCGGCCCTGAGCATCACCGCCGCAGTGAGCTTCACTGCCGGCAATGACAGCGGCACCGCTGATGCGGTACGCCACTTCGAGTCCCGCGTGTTCCCCAGCCCCTCCCCGACGTCAGCTGCCCAGACCACGCCTGTGCAGCCATTCCACACGAAACACATCTTCTCGGTGAACCCCAACGAGGCCGTCCGGTCCGTGTACCAAAACATCGCGCAGGGCTCCGTCGACGACGCCTGCGGCCGGTTCCGCGAGGACGTCCAGGACAAGTTCGCCCAGGATGTCGGCCAGGCGGACTGTCGCGCTGCGGTCGAAGCGCTGCACGAGCAGGTCACGAGTCTGAACGACTACGCCGAGTCCTTGCCCTCCTATGTGTCTGGGCCGGCACCGGCCGGTGTCGTGACCATCGACTCTTGCATGTTCGACGTCGAGGGCGGTCCGGCGCTCGGGGTCTTCCAGCTGACGCAGGTCGACAAAGGACAGTGGCTCATCACGGGACACTCCCCGGGGCCGGAGAAGTGCCTGCCCCGCTGAGGGGAGGCGGTAGGCGTGTAATACTCCGGTCGCCGCCGGGCTCGCCTCGGAAGTCGAAGAGCGAGGGCGGCCGGACTTCCGGCCCAACCCCCCTCAGGGGTCCGCAACCCTTAGCCCTTGAGTTGGTTCAGCTCGTGCAGGCACAGCGTCAGGGCGCTAAGGAGCGCGATAGCGCGAACTGTCGCGCTCCTCCCCAGGCGCCGCATCCGACCGCAGAAGCAGTCGCTTTCGTGAGCCCCTCCTTCGGGCATCTGGTCTCCCGTCATGTCACGCACGCGGTGCGTGCGAGTCGTTAGTACGTCCAAGCCGCGTCCGGCTGGCGGAGCTGCCGATGGATCGCATCTGGGGCAACTCCGGAGGCCTCGGGAGAAAGCCTAACTGCCAGGTACTGGCTAACTTTTGCGGAAAGCTTCCAACGCTTTTTCGGAAGGCATCTCAAGCACGCTGTAATCATTCAATTGCGCTGGGTAAGTGTCAGTGGCGGCGGCCGCGTCGTACATGAGCCGGCGGACGGGCCAGGGCGAGTTCGACTCGAGGGCGCGGAGCAGGAACGGGTTCCCGGGGGGCCTTTGACCTGCTTCGCGAACACGTAGCCGCCGCGGGAGCCGCGGCCGTCGGCGAGGACGGGCCCATGTCCTTCGGCTTGAACACCAGGAACTGGCCGTTGCGTGGCCGGATCGGTCCGCGGCCGGCATACACGCCGGTGCCTTGGTACTGGTAGAGGGCGTAACCGCCTGTCGCGTCGAAACGTCTACCCGTGTTGAGGCGACTTCCGATCGTGAAAACGCGCCCAACCTCGCGCCGACCAGCACTGATCGCGCTCCTGGCTGTCGCTGTGATGGCCGCCGCAGGCTGTGACGACGACGAACGCAAGAGCAGCGGCCCAGATGGGACGTACTCGGCCGTCGAGTGCCAAGGCCTCCGGCTCACTGCCTACTACGACGACACGGCATCCGACAGCGACGCGGCGAAGGCGGAGATCGAGTACGAAGTTCACTGCTGATGCGGCGAGCGAACGAGGAGGCCCGGCAGTGAATAGCTACCAAATCACCGTTACCCGCAAGGCCAGATGGTGGATGGTGCATACCCCCGAGATCGACGGGCTCACCCAGACACGCCACATCCGCAAAGCATGTCGCGTGGCCCGCGAATCCATCGCCGTCAGCCTCGACCTCAACCCCGACGACATCACCTTCGACGTCCACTTCGAGCCGTAAACCAGGCGTCGATTGGTTGGGGGGCGGGGACACGGATTCAATCCAGTCCCCGGCCCCGATGCGGGGGACCATCTCACACCCACCCCCCATGGCCGCGAGTCCCTCACGATCTCCGTCCGGCCGGCGCCGCATCGTAGCCAGAGCCACCGACAACATTGGCAGCCGGCGCGGTGGGCCCGTTTCCCGCCGGAACGGTCAACGGTCAACCCGGCCGCCGGTGCGGGTTGTCACCCGCGCCGGCGGAGATATCTGGCTCGCAGTTCGTCGGGTTCTTCGCTGCGGCCAGGATGTTCGGAAACGTGGTCTACAGCGTTAGCGACGATGTGGGCGAGGTGGTCGTCGATGAGCCGGTAGACGACCTCGCGGCCGCGGCGTTCGCCCTGCACCACCCCGGCGGTCTTGAGGACCCGCAGGTGCTGGCTGATCAGTGGCTGCGCGATGTCGAGAGCGTCTACCAGCTCGTGGACGGACCGCTCGGCTTCGCGCAGCTGCAGCACGATTGCCATCCGGATGGGCGCGGCGAGTGCGCCCAGCAGGTGGCCCGCTTCGGTGAACGTGGGGAATCGGGGTTCCGCCACCGCGGACCCGCCCGGCAGAGGATCGGCGCTGAGCTCAGGATGGCGATCCCAGCGCCTCCCGTGCTCGTACTCCAGTCGGTTCGGTGCCGGTTCAGGGCTGCCGGTGAGGGTGGCGACTCCGCCGCTGGGGCGGCGCAGTGTGTCTGTTGCCCGGGTGGGCGAGGTGTCCCGTGTCCTGGCCAGCGCGCGCAAGGTCTCGATGACGGCCGCGTGGAGGTCGCCGTACTCGGCCGAAGTCGTGTCGGTGCTTCGGCTGTACTCGTGCAGGGCGATGTCGAGCGGTCGCGGCAGCAGGTGGTTGTCGAGGACGGTCGTGACCAGTTCGTCCGACAGGAAGGGTCGGCCGTGGGAGACCGTGTGGACCGCCTCGGCCGCACCGCCGTGATCCTGCTGCTCGCCTTCATATGCGGCGGCGCTGTCGGCACCTTGACCTTCTTCGCCGGCACGAACATCCCCGCCGCCATCCTGGCAGGCCTCACCGCCACAGGCGGGTCGATCGTGTTCCTCCACAAGGTCGTCGGCTGACCCACGGTCTGCACCACTACCACCACCGCACGCCGCCGGCGCGCACTGGGCTCACCACTCGCGCCAGCGCTGCCCGGCCGGCGTGGGCGGGGCCGATGTCAGAGGGGCCCGGTTGGATGAACCCGTGACTGTCTATGACGTAGCCCGCCAGCTTCCCGCCATCGCCGACCTGCGGGACCTGTGCCGCTCGCTTGCGATGCTCAACGCGATTCTGAGCCCGGACTGGGAGAGTCGGTACTACTCCTTCAACGCCACTTGGGCGGAAGGCGAGGAGATGGCCTCGATGCGCAACGGGTCAGGAGACGAGTACTCCATCGTGTTCTCGGCGGCCGGGGTCTATGTTCGCGGCTTCGGCCACGAATCGCCGATGAGCCCATATGGCCACGATGGCGAGCCCTGGCCGGGAGTGATCGACGGCGTTCCCGAGGTCTTCAAGCCCTTCGTCGAGGAGCCGGCGTTCACCGACGAGGACGGCGTGCCCGTCGTGACGGCCTGCTTGTGGCGGGAGGCGAAGGACGATCGGTGGCGCCACGGCACGATCGACTTTCCCTCGAACCGTGCTGACCCTGATGGGGCGACCGGTCTGTTCCAACTACTGGTCGACCGATCACCTGAAGCGTTCCAGAGCTTCGCCGAGGACTACTACGAGGTCTCTGTGGATCTCGAAGCGGTGAGTGCCCTGTATGCCTCGCGGCCGCTGACCCAGGAACTCGTGTCGGCGTTGAATGTAGAGGTCACCCTGGCAGACCTGGCCCAAGACATCTCCGAAATCGGCTATCCGCAGGCCCATTGATTTTGTCCCTGTAGCCACCGCCGTCACTGCCGCAGCAGCGGCTCCAACTCGACTTCACGACGTGTCACCGTCGAGCTTCCCGCACGCAAACACCAGCCTCGGCCGTTCGGAGCCCGGCGGTGGCGACCAACGCCGGAGCGCGTCAGCGCGCCGGCTACTCCGGCTTCGCGCGGACGGGGAAGTCGACGACGCCGGGGACGGTGGTGTCGGCGAGGGCGTCCATCCAGGCCAGCGCGTGGGGCCAGCCGCGGCCGGCCTCGGTGATGAGACGGTCGAGCGCTGTGGTGCTCAGGTCCGCGTAGGTGCTCATGCTGAGCATGGTCTCGTCCCGATCGTGGCTCCACAGCCACGCCACGATCCGGCCGAAGGAATCGCCGGGATGCACCAGCCGTGGCCGCCTGGCACAGGGCCAGGTGAACCGAGGCTCCCGTGCGGGCGGGCCACGCCTACTCGGACTTCGCCCAGTCGTGCAGCGCCTGCAGGATCGCCACCCGCTCCTGCGGGCTCGTGTCCTTGAGGGTGACCTCAAGGACACGCCGCTGGCTCGCCGCGCGGATCTTCGCCACCACACACCGCGTCACCGCGGTCGCCACCGCCGCGACCACGGGCCCGATCCACACCCAGGTCATCCCTGCTGCCTCCGACCTACCGAAAACGCCTCTTCGCGTCGTGATCGACGCGAACCGATCTATCAATGTTTACGCAGGTCAGAGCGATATTTGATGTCAGTTTATGGCGAGCAACGCCCCGATAGACGACTTTTGTCCGATGTTTGGTGCCCGGGTGCCTGCGAGCCAAACGAACTGAGAGCTTGATCGTTTACATCTGTTTATAGTGAGTGCCATTCGCTGCTGAGTGATGAGCATCTGGGGAGAGCGCGATGCCGAGATGGCGGCAGCCCGAGTTGCCAGACGGGCCACTGCGGGAGCTGAACGACGAGCTGCACCGGCTGCACGAGTTCTCTGGCCATCGCAGCACCAAAGAGATCGCCGACTGGTTGAAGGCGCGCGCCGAGGCCAATCCCGGCGAGTGGAGTAAGCCCTCGCACACGCGGGTCCATCACATTCTGAGCAAACCCGAGCTGCCCAATCGCCCAATCATGATCAACATCGTTGAGGCCTTCGTCGCCCTCGGGCGCATTCGCCATGGTCCGGACGTCGTGGCTAAGGTCGACGCGCTCTGGGAAGCGGCCTATGAGCACCAGCGGCACGCCAGAAAAAACGCCGTCGAGGACCGCGTCGTCGACAACCTTGCGCCGGACATCGACGCCGACGAACCCACGCCGAGCGCCGAAATCGAGCACATCGCCCTGCACACGGCCGAGGTTGACCGGCGTGACGAATCCGACGACGACACGGCGAATTCGACCGACAGCGCTGCGGACCTCGAGCTGATGTTTCCCCTGAACCACACCGGCTCTGGTCACCACCAGCGGAACGACAGGGAGACGGTCCCGGGGCCGGAAACTCAGCCGCGACCGATTGATCCGCCGCTCACGCTATTCGAAGACAAGAGGTGGCGCATCTTGGCGCCCGGCACTAGGTTGGACCGCTTCGGCGACCCGAGCGGCAACGTGACCTACGCCGCCGGCACGATGTTCGAGAAACGTTCGCTGCCACCAGAATGGGCGGACCGCCCGTACCACGTGTACCGCGCGACGAATCGGTTGAATGTGCTCACCGGTGCCGCAGTTCCGTGGTTCGACCAGCCGGGTGGTGGGCAGGCGTTCGTGCTGGAGAAGTCGATCCAGGAATTGCTGGACACCCACCAGTTGGTCGAGGTCGAGCCGGGCGAGCCTCCGATCGACGCGGACAAGCGGTGGCCAGGACCTTCCACAACATGAATCCGGAGTTTGAGCCAGAACCGTCACCGGCGAGCCTGCGGCGTTCACCTCAGCCGGCGGGTTCGGCGCCGTGGGATGACGCAGTACATGCCGGTGCAGCCTGAGGTTGTCGTGGAAGTCGAGGCCGAACCGTCGGTCGCGTCGTTTCACGCGAAGTCACCGACGGCTTCGTAACTGCTCTCGCTCGAGTTCTGTAGCGGCGTGAACACTTCCGGCACCGGCAAGCAATTCCCCTTCGACGACAAAAATCGGCGAAGAGCTCGCCGGCACGGAGGGAGCTTGTGTGCGAGCGTCCAGATGGCTGAGCGCGGCGGTCCTGATGAGCACCATGGGGGTGCTCGCCGCGCCGGCCGCCACAGCCGGAGCCACCGACCTGTCCGCCTTCTACGACCAGAAACCCCAGTGGGCGCCGTGTGAGTTGGGCGGCCCGCCGACCCCGGGGCTCCTGTGCGCCACCATCGAGGTCCCGATGGACTACCGGCACCCCGCCGGACGCCGGATCCCCCTGGCGATCAGCAAACTGCCTGCAAAGGATCCCGCGCACCGCCAGGGCGTGCTGCTGGTCAACCCGGGCGGCCCAGGCGATTGGGGACAAGACCTCCCGATGACCTACAGCGACCGCCCGATCGCGCAGGACTTCGACATGATCGGCTTCAACCCGCGGGGTACCGGCGGCGGCTCCGCAGAGGTGTTCTGCGAGGCCGACCCGAACGCGGTGACTCTGCCTTCGCGACCGACGGACGACCAGTTCGCGCTCTACACCCAGCAGGCGCGTACAGCCGAAGCCGGCTGCCGGCAGGACGACGACGGGTTGCGGCCCTTCGTCAACACCCCGAACACCGCGCGCGACATGGACGTGATCCGCGGTGTGCTCGGCGAGAAGAAGATCAACTACCTCGGCGTCTCGTACGGGACCTACCTGGGGGCGGTGTACGGCAGCCTGTTCCCCGGCAAGCTGAACCGCAGCGTCCTCGACTCGTCGATCAACCCGGACTGGGTCTGGCGCGACGTCTGGCGGCAGCAGGCGGTGGCGGCGCGCGCCAACGTCGACGAGCTGTTCACCTGGCTGGGCGAGCGCAACTCCGTGTACGGGCTGGGCAAGTCGCACGACGAGGTCCACGCCACTTCGGAAGCCCTCGCGGCCAAGCTCGGCACCGCCCCGATCACCGACCCCCGGTTCGGCACGGTGACCCAGACCGACTACGACTACTTCGTCCTCGGGTACCTGTCCCGGGCACGCGGGGCGTGGGACAGCGTGGGCGAGGAGATGAAGGCCCTGTCCGACGCGGCCGACGGCAAGCTCGCCCTGGGTTCTCCCGCCCTCGTCGACGCGGGCACGGCCGTGAAGCTGATGAAGAACGGGGTTCCCGGGGACTACGCCACGAACGGCACGTACGACACCATCACGTGCGAGGCCGACTGGCCGCGTGACCTGTCGGTCTACTACCGGGACATGAAGGACGCCCGGGAGAACTACCCGTACTGGGACGGCGTCCGCAAGGCCGCGCCGAGCAACTGCACCTTCCGCAGCTTCACCCCGACGGACAAGGTGACCGACCTCAAGCGGGCCGGCTACCCGACTGGCGTGGTCATCCAGGCCGAGGGCGACACGCAGACCGCTTACCCCGGCGGTCCCGCGATGGCCGACCGGTTGCGGGACTCGCTGATCACCGTGACCGACGACGGCGGACACGGCCAATACGGCAACAACGACTGTGTGTCCGATCTCGTCGACCGGTACCTGGTCGGGGGCGTGGTGCCCGCCACCCGGGCCACCTGTGCGGGCGGCCAGCGTCCGGACGTGCCGCCGGACAGCGCAGGGACGGCGCACCGGCAGGCCACGCGGCAGCTGAGCCTGACCGACTCCGTGCGGCAGTTCCTCGCCGAGAAGCAGTACGTGTCCTAGGTGTATTTGGCCAGGACGTTGGTGGCGAGCGGCCTGGTTGACGTGGGGAGAGCCTCCGGGTGGGGTGTGGTTTGTCTAGGACCCACTCCAGTCGGAGGCTCTCGTGTCTCACCGTAATGCCCGGACATTCGTGGGCAGGTTGCTGATCGTCCAACGTCACCGGGCGGGGTGGCCGCAGGCGCATATCGCGTCCGCGATGGGGATCTCTCGTAAATGCGTGAAAACCTGGCTGGCCCGGTGTGTCGCTGCCGGCGCGCGCGAGCCGGGAGCCGGGCCGCGGATCGTCACGGGCAACGCGTCTGCGGACGCTGGTGTGCGGGGCTGGCTGGTCGGGCATTTCGCCCCCCCATGAGAGCGGCCGGCACGCCGACGAGGTCGAGGTGAAGTGGGCCAACCACCCTGCTGGCGAGGCGCGGGACGTGTGGAGCCCGCCGGTGGCAGCGCGCACGCTCACGATTCTCGTGGCCGGGGGCGCGTTCCGTGTGGACGTCGGCGAGGAGAGCGTGGTGCTGCGCGAGACCGGGGACTACCTGCTGTTCGGGCCCGAGCTGGCGCATCGGTGGCAGGCGCTGGGCGCGGCCACCATGCTCACCGTCCGCTGGTCGTCAGCTGCGGCGAGATGACGACGGCTGTGGATGCCGGCCCCTCGAGAGGTGCGCGGCCAGCCTGCGCGGAACACCCAGGTCGACGAACCACGACGCCGCCCACAGAGCCGCGCGGACAGCCCTGGCAGCTGTTCGGTCCAGGGTCTGCGCGGTCGGGGTGAACTTCCCGCAAAGCAGGCGTTGTGGGGTGATTTGGCTGGTTTACTGCGCGGCGGTGCCTCGATGCGAGAGGCCAAGTCGAATGGGGGATTCATGATCGTCAAGAAGCTGGCTGCCGTGTGCGCGGCTGCTGTGCTGGCGCTCGGACTGAGCGCCGCGCCAGCGAGTGCTACAGCGGTGGAGTGGACTTGGCGGAATCAGGCCACAGACCATTGTCTGGATTTCCGGGCCGACGTTGGCCCCTACGCCACCGATTGCAACAACGGCAACTACCAGCTCTGGATCATGACCCCCGGGGATGATCCGACGGCGATGCGGCAAGTGGCTACCCGGCTCTGCCTCACGGTGCGCAACACCGTATTGACGATGAAGCCGTGTCTGGCCGCCGACCAGGCGGCACTGTGGAGGCCGGTGCCCACGACGGGTCCGTTCTACCAACTCGTCAGCTATGTGAACCCCCTCAACTGCGTAGGGGAGGGTCCTGACCGCCGCGTGAAGCTCGTGACGTGCACCGGCGGCCCCTCACAGCAGTGGCAGTGACGTGCAGAGACCACGCTGCGGGATTGGCTCCACGGGCGCACCGGTGGCCAAGCGGTGGAGTGGCGACCCACGTTCACCGTCCGCTGACCACCGGCGGCGGATCGCCCCGATAGGCAGAGGATCCGGGGCCTGAAACGACAAAGGGCCGGTGGGCCACACCGTGATGTTGTGGCCCACCGGCCCTTGGCGGTGGGTCAACGGGTGATCAGTGGCGGTCGGTCGAGATGCCGTCGCGGCCGTGGCCTGGCAGTTCGCCGATCGGGGCGGGACCGGCCCGGCTACTTGTTCATCTGGTCCGGCTGGACGGACGTCGCCCCAGAGCTGGAGCCGGTGTGCCCGGAACGTCGGCACCAGGGCGCGGACTGCCTGTTCGTCGCCGTCGGCGATGGCGTTAGCCAGCTCGATGTCGAGGTCGGGCAGGTCGGTCGGGTCAGGGATGGCGACGTGGACCATGGCGGCGATGTCCTTCCATGTTGAGGTGGTGTGGGGGTCAGCGGTTTCTGCCGCTGACGAACACGCGGCCACCGCAGGCCCCCGTGAGATCATCAGCCGGGTGGAATGGGAGAGCGGTACTCAGCCTTGGATCCGGCACCAGCCCAATGAGGCGAAGGTGTTGTGCTACTTCTGCGGCGCCGAGACCGCAACGGTCTCCGGCCATGACCTGTCCTCCGACACCGGACGCGTCCAGCTGTACTGCACCAACAAGGACTGCGATGTCCGGGCGGTCGAAGTTCTCGTCACCAAGGACGGTCACCGAGCCCGCGTGCGCCGTGATGTCCAGGCGCTAGAGGCCATCGACGCCCACCCTGAGCGCGTCATCAGGCAGGCACAAGGCAAGTCCGCCGCGACTTTTGCCGAAATCGACTACTTCCAAAGCGACGACGATCCGCTGGCCCGCCGACTCGGGCTTGACGAGGCGTAGCACACCAGCGCGGCGCCGGACGACGACGCTGGACGAGGGATCCGCGGCCGCCGCCCGGCAGGCCTCGGTGACGGGCGCCCACCACGACGAGAACCCCGACGTCGAGACCACCTCCGAGCGCGAGGCGTGAGCACCCATCACTGTCGCCCCGCGCCGGGTGCTGCGAAAACGTCCGTTTTTGCCTTCGGCCCGGCGGCGTGCGACACGGCGGCTGCCGGTGCCGGACGGGCCGGCTCGCAGCTGGCTGGTCGAGGTCGGTGCGGCGCTGCAGACCAAGGATCCACCCCGTGAGCCCTCCGACGGGGCACGAGAACACCACGCTTCTCGTGCTGCGCGGCCCCTCGGGCTCGGGTAAGACGACGGTGGCCGAGGCCGTGCGTTCCGCCTACGGGCACGGCCTGGCCCTCGTGCAACAGGACCTCCTGCGCCGGCACGTGCTGCGCGAGCACGACCGTCCCGGCGCCGCGAACATCAGGCTCATCGACCTCGTCGCCCGCCACGCCCTCGACAGCGGGTTCCACGTCGTCCTCGAAGGAATCCTGCACGCCGACCGCTACGGCACCATGCTGCGCCGCTTAGTCGCCGACCACCGCGGCCAGACCCACGTCATCTACTTCGACGTGCCGTTCGAGGACACCGTCGCCCGCCACGCCACCCGTCCCCAGGCGCAGGAATTCACCTCTGAGGACATGCGCAGCCGGTACGTCGCCGGCGACCAGCTCGGCGTTCCCGGCGAAACCACCATCCCCGCCAGCTTCAGCCTCGCGGACACCCTGCAGCACCTGCGACGTCACTTGCCGACGGGATCGCCGGCCTCACCCTCGGACGCCGAGCTGTCGCCCTGACGCACACCGCACGGTGTGCTCATGCTCGTGCGGTCTGGATTCAAGGTTGCGTGCGCGTCCGTCCGGCCACGCCTGCGGCTCAGGCGGCGTACCGGACAAGGCCGAGCTCGTGCCACTGCTCGAGCACCTCGGTAACTTGCTTCGGCAGGACCGAGGGGTCTTCCGCCGGATCACGCCCGGCGTCCTTCAGGCGCGACACGGGGCTTCGACCGGGCTCAGGGATCAAGCAGCCCGTGGGCGGGATTGAGCGCCCCGTCCACTCCGTAGAGCATCTCGGCACCGAAGTCGATCCAGATCGGGTCGAGGTTGTCGGGGTAGCGGGCCTTCATGGCAGCGGCGTAGGCGGCCGCGTCGGCGGACTCGCCACGGGCCCTGATCGCGGTGCGCAGCCATTCGATGCAGACCTCGGCACCGGACCGCGGGTCCGTGTTCGGACCGTGGCCGCTCAGCACGATGTCGATGTCGGTCCGGGCCTTGATCTTCTCAAGCAGGGCGATCCAGTTCTCGGCGTTGCCGTTCCTCACGGAACCGAAGAACAGGTTGTATCCGGGGCCGGAGAAGTTGTCGTTGGCCGACAGCACGCGCTCTTCGGGGAAGGTGATCAGCGCGCTTGAGTGCGCCTCGGTCTCGGTGACCTCCTCGACGTTGATCCGGAACCCGGGGAACATGGTCTCGCCGAGCGCGAGGGTGCGGTCGGGGTGGACGGCCCGCTCGGCGATGACGTCGCCGACGACGGCCCGGCGGGCGTCCAGTACCTGCTGGCTCCACTGCGTCATGTAGTTCCGGACGGACTCCACTGCCCAGATCGTGGTGCCGGGGAACTCCTCGTCCAGCACCTGCAAGCCGGAGTAGTGGTCCTGGTGGCCGTGGGTGATGAAGATCCGGCCGAGGGGCTTGCCGAGGCCCTTGACGACCTCGACGACTTCCCGCGCCATGGGCAGGAGGAGCTGAGCGTCGATGAGGGTGAGTTCGGTCCGCGTCTCGACGATGTGCGTGTTGACCCGGCCGCCCAGTTCCGGCGCGGTGTACGTGTGGAAGGTCGTCTCGCCCCGGGTGAAGCGCGTGACGGTGCCGGTGATGGTCATGCTGGTAGGTCCTTACTGATCGAGGTGTGCCGGCGGGATCGCTCCCGCCTCATTCGGACGTCATGCGCCTCATGCGGACGTCACGCGCTCGTCGTCGGTGAAGGACATGTGGCGCGACCTGTCGAGGAACTTCGCCTCGTCGTCGGGGACCTGGCTTCCCGCCGCGCTCAGCGCGTCCAGCCACCGGTGGAACGCCGCGGAGTCGGCGAACGCCACCTCGCACACCACGTCGAACTCGATGTCGTCCTCGCGGAGGTTCAGCTCGTCGCCGCGCACGACGTAGTGCCGCTTGTAGACGTCCGGTGCCGGCGCCAGGCGGAGGATCAGCGGCACGTGGTGGTTCTCGTAGTAGTCGATGAAGTCCTTCGTCGTCATCCCGTCGCGTTTCGTGAGGAACGAGATCTTCTTGTACATCCGCCGCTCTCCCTTGCACCCGTAATCCATAACCGGGGACTCCCCCGATTACATCCAGGGTAGGCTAACCGAGGATGTCCCCGCTTAGCAAGGCGGGGACGCGGAGGGAGCAGAGGGTGGCGCCCGTGTCACAGCCGAACGCCGGCCCGGCCGGTACGGAGGCCGGCTCGACCGGTGCAGAGGACGGCTCGACACGTGCTGAGGCCGGCTCGGCCCGTGCGGAGCTGGCACGGCTGGTCAGTCCTCCGCTGCGGGCGGATGCGCGGCGCAACTACGGGGCGATGCTGGCCGCTGCCGCGGACGTGTTCGCGGCAGGCGGGCCGGAGGCGTCACTGGACGAGATCGCCCGCCGGGCCGGCGTGGGCAACGCGACCCTCTACCGCCACTTCCCCAACCGCCGTGACCTGCTCATCGCAGTGTGCGTCGACGAGGTCGAAAAGCTCTGCGTCATCGGAGATGATCTTCGGTCCAGAGGGCGTTCGGGCGATGCGCTGGAGTCGTGGCTGGGCGCCTACATCGACCACGTCCGGACGCGAAGCGGCCTCGGCGCCGCGTTCGCGTCCGGAGACAACCAGGACTCCCGCTTCGTCAGCACCTGCCGAACCGCGGTCAGCGAGGTCGGCTCGGCCCTGCTGCGGGACGCACAGCAGCTCGGGACCGTCCGCATCGATCTCCGCCTCGACGACCTGCTCACGTTGGCCAACGCGATCGCCATCGTCACCGAATCGAGCACCGAGGATCAGGCGAGGAACCTGCTGGCGGTGGTCTTCGAGGGGGTCAGGCCCCGTTAGGCCGCTCGTGCCACCACGTGCCTCGGCACGGGAGGAAAAACCCTTAAAGGATCCCCTACCTGCATAAACAAGGTACGACTGCGCCGTTTGGGCTACTGTTCGAGTCAGTGACGATGACGGTGCGTGTCCGCCGGGCCAGAGTGATTGGTTGTGAGGGCGGACGCCGGCGGTGGACGGGAGGTCCTGCATGGTGCGCGCGGCACGTGAGGACCCGTCCCTTGTGCCGGCGTGGGTGAAGCCGATGCTGGCAGCGGATGGCGGGGGCCGATTGCCGGGCGGGTCGCAGTGGCGGTTCGAGACAAAATGGGGACGGCTACCGGGCGGCCGCCCGGGTGGCCGCCGACGGAACGATGGTCCTGACCAGCCGCAACGGTAACGACTTCACCGAGCGGTTCCCGACGTTGGTCGGCGCGCTGGGGGAGGCGGTCAGCGGGTTGGCGGCGGTGTTCGACGGGGAGATTGTCGCGCTCGGTCAGGATGCTGTGCCGGAGTTCGGGCTGTTGCAGAATCGTCGCACGCATCCGGGTGCGGTCCGGTACATGGTGTTCGACCTGCTGCGGCTCAACGGCGCGGTGCTGCTGGACGAGCCCTTCGAGACGCGGCGACGGCTGCTGGAGAAGCTGCCGTTCCCGGCGGAGGGGCTGGTCGAGGCCGCGCCGAGCGTGACGTTCGACGAGTTTGCCGACGACGGCAAAACGCCGGACGACCTGCTCGCCGAGTCTGTCGCGATCGGCCACGAGGGTCTGGTGGCCAAGAGACGTGACGCCCCGTACCGGCCGGGCCGTCGGGACCGAGCGTGGCTCAAGCACGCCGCGGTACAGGCCATGGAGGCGGTGGTGGCCGGGACACGGGGGCCGCTTCGGGTCGTTGCTGCTCGGCGCCTACGACGCCGCCCATGGCGACCTGGTCTACATCGGAGACGTGGGAACGGGCTGGAGCGAACGCGAAAGAGCGCAGCTGCAGCAGCGCCTCGACGGGCTGCACCGCGACACCAGCCCGTTCACCGGAGCCCGCTCGCGCGCGGGCGGGCGCGGGGTGGTGTGGGTCGAGCCGCCGCTTGTAGGGGAGGTCAAGTACCGGCAGTTCACCGATGGCCGGCTGCTGCGGCACACGAGCTGGCGCCGCGTCCGTGACGATCGGGAACCGCTCGAGGTGATCCTGCCCGGCCCGGCGCCCGGCGGACGTAATCGGCGCGCACCGGCCGCGACTCCGGGGACGCGGGTCACGGTGAGCGCCGGGAAACGGACGCTGACACTGTCCAACCTGGATAAGCCGCTCTACCCCGACGGGTTCACCAAGGGCCAGGTACTCGAGTACTACAGCCGCATGGCCGAGGTCTTGCTGCCACTTCTGCGCGACCGGCCGGTGACGTTCGTCCGCTACCCCGACGGGGTCGGCTCGGGCCCACAGGTCTTCGCGAAGAACGTCACCGCCGGCGCGCCGGACTGGGTTCGCACGGTGACGCTGCCGCGCGCCGGGTCGCGCGGCGAGCGTGAAGCGATCACCTACCCGCTCCTCGACGAACTCGCGGGACTGGTGTGGGCGGCGAACCTGGCCGCGCTCGAGCTGCACGTCCCACAGTGGACAGTCACACGGGACGGAAAGCGCCGGGTCCCGGATCGGCTCGTGTTTGACTTGGACCCGGGCCCGCGAGCCACGGTCGTGGCCTGCTGTCGGGTCGCCGAGCAGCTGCACGACCTGCTGATCGCCGACGGGCTCACACCAGTGGCGACCACGTCGGCTCCAAGGGGCTGCAGGTATACGCCGGGATCCGCACCCGCCGCGCCGACGCCCCCTCCGCCTACGCCAAGGCGGTGGCCGAGCAGTTCGCCACCGAGACCCCGGCGCTGGTGACCGCGACGATGGCGAAAGCCGCTCGTGCCGGCCGAGTGTTCGTCGATTGGAGCCAGAACCACCCCGGAAAGACCACCATCTCGCCCTACTCCCTGCGCGGCCGTCAACACCCGACCGTGGCAACCCCCTCACCTGGGACGAGATCCGCGGCTGCCGCCGCGCCACCCAACTGGCGTTCTCCTCCGACGCCGTCCTCGCCCGCATCGAGCAGCACGGCGACCTGCTCACGGAAGCGATGGCGGCCCGCGCCCCCTTGCCGGCAGACCGGTGATCGCCTCATCGCTGCCAGCATGGCTCACAACGCCGACCGGTCCGGCACGGGTACGACGGAATCCACGTACTTCAGACTGCGCTGGCCGGGGCCGGGCAGCACGGGGTTCCAGGACTCCGCACGCTTCGACGGGAGAGGACCTACCTAGCGCACGAGATCCAGCGGATCATCGAACGGACGTCGCGATGTGCACGCCACAAGTCGGTCTGGAAGCACACCACAGCGACGCTGAAGTCGTGTTCCTGACACATTCTGTCGGCGGGATCCGGCAAGATCGAATCTATGGGCCCGTTCTGCTGGTACAGCGACCCGGTCAGCGACGTAGCGATTCCCCGATCCGGCGAACGGGCATCGGCCGCGGCGGATCACCGGGGCCGGCACCGTGCTGGCCGCCTCGTGAGCGCGCTCGGGGCGCCCGTGCGGGCTTTGGCCCGCCTGGTCCCGGAGGGCGAACGCGAGACGATCGGTCTTGAGCTGGGCGAAAGTGCACAATCTCGACACCGTCACCGGCGTTCCTCCGGAGCGCACCTCAGATGGGGACGCTCCGGATTGGCCGCGGGTGTGGGACGCGCTGATCGACGCAGGCACGCACGCCGGCCGTGTCGCGATGGTGCTGGACGACGAGCGAGGCTTCTTCGACTTCAAGCAGCCCTTCGCGCAGCCGACGACCTACGCGCGCTCGGGACACGAGGGAGAAGCGCTCCCGAGGCTGCGTCTGCGTGTCTTCACGCAGATCCTCACCGCGTACGCGCGCAGATTGCCCTCGTCACGAGCGATTTCGACGTTTAACAGCATCTGATGAACTGTAAGGGGAGTGGGTCTTCGGTGAAGGCTTCCAAGAGGGCCGGGGTGTGGGGCTTCTTCGTCGTGTCGAGTGTGCTGGCAGTAACCGGGTGCAGGTCGTCGGTTGTTGGCCAGGCTCACCCGGCCACCTCGCCTGAGGCGAAACAGGTGGAGACGGGGATTGCTCTTCAGAACCTGACCACGGCCCCGGCCAAGGCGAATACGTACGCCGGCCAGCCCGTCTACGACGCCTGCGCGATCATGAACCCGTTCCTGATGCAACAAGCAGGATTCGTCATCAACCCTGAGCAAACCTTCCAGCAGATGAAGTTCACCGGCGATGACGGCCCACCGGCCCCTGGCACTGTCACCTACGATCCCGATGCGAGCCACGAATCGCCGGAACCCGCGTCCGAGTGCCTGCTGGCGGGCAAGGACATCAAGTACAACCTCTCGCTGAGCATCGACCAGAAGCAGTACGAGAGCAGCGACATGTCGAGCGAGCGGGATACCGTCTGGCGTCTCGCCACCAACTCCGAGGCGCAACAGAGCGTCCAGTCCCACACCGTCAGTCACGAGACTCGCGGCGACATGCAGATCTATGTGACGATGGGGACTCTCGTCTACCCGGATGAGTACCAGGTGTACTTCTTCTGGGGTGGTGACCAGTACTGGGCCACGTTGACCATGCACGCCAGCGACTACGGCACCCGCGAGGACAGCCCCGGTATCACCAAGGAACCCGCCGATGCCCTCAAGTTCCTCGTCGATCAGGTTGCCGGCAGGCTGGCTGCTGGTCCCGACAAGGTGGGCCTGTCCAAATACAAGTACGCGGCTCCCTGGAACATGCCGACCGCGTGTGACGTGTACAAGCCGGAAGACTGGGCGCTGTCGTTCACCAACGACAGCGGATCCGCACGAGTACACGAAGATTCATCGATCGGACCGGTGCGGTTCACTGCCGACCCTCAGGACCCGGGCAAGGGGCCATGGCAATACGTGTGGAGCAGCTGCTACCGCATGAATCACGCCAACACGGGAAACCTGGTCAACCAGGATGGATTGACCGTTCAGATCGACACATACAACAACGTCGACGGTGCAATCTACTCCAACCATGTACAGTGCCACCCTCACGCCAACGGTCCAGGTGGACCGCCCTCGCCGGAAACCAAAGCCAAACTGGGCGACGGCGACGTGTGCTGGATCCCCACCGGCGGAAACGACCACCTGCTGTTCAAGGTCGGCCGTCACGTGGTCGAAATGTGGGCTTTCAAGCGTGAAGACTACCAGCAGCCCGCACTCAACGCGGTTTTCGGCAAGGTTACGAACACGATCGTCGACCGTTTGAAGAAGATTCCGTAGAGCCGTTCAACAAGTCCTCAACCTGTACCGAAAGAAAAAAGGGCAGGGCTTCGCGGGTTGGCAAGCACCATGAGTAAGGCTGAAGTGCAGGAATTTTCTCCGTTTCAGATCCATGAAAGGCGAGGTCAACATGACAAATCTGTCAAGCCCCGGGTTTCGTGGAGACTGAATTAGCTGGTTTTCAGGGTTGTGGTGACCGGACGGGTCATCGCGTGTAGCGCCTCGTACTCGGCCGGTGGGACATGCCCGAGTTCGCCGTGCAGGCGCCGGTTGTTGTACCAGTCGATGTACTCGACGGTCGCGATCTCGACATCATCGAGCCCGCGCCACGGTCCGCAGTTGCGGACGAGTTCGGCCTTATACAACGAGTTGAACGCCTCAGCCATCGCGTTATCATAGGAATCTCCTTTGCTACCAACGGATCCGACCACTTCAGCCTCGGCGAGACGCTGGGTGTAGCGCACCGCCCGGTACTGAACTCCGCGGTCGCTGTGATGCACCAGCCCGGTCAGATCCGCACCGGTCGCCTGCCGGCGCCAGATCGCCATCTGCAGCGCGTCCAGCGCCAGATCCGTATACAGCGAGGTAGAAACCTGCCAGCCGACGATCATGCGGGAGAACACGTCCACCACGAACGCCGCATACACCCAGCCGGCCGCGGTCCGGACATACGTAATGTCCGCCACCCATAACTCGTTCGAGCGCGTCGCTGTGAAGTCTCGTTTCACCAGGTCAGCCGGCCTGTTGGTCTCCGCTGCCGGCCGTGTCGTGCGCGGGGCCTTATCCCGCAGCAGACCCCGCAGGCCGGCCTCGCGCATGAGCCGCTCGACCGTGCACCGGGCCACCCGCACGCCCCGGCGGTTCAGCTCGGCCCAGACCTTGCGGGCCCCGTAGACACCGTAGTTGTCCTCGTGCACCTGCTCGATCTTCTCGGTCAGCTCCCGGTCCCGGGCCGCGCGAGCCGATTCCGGTCGGGATTTGGCCGCGTAATACGTCGACGGCGCGATCTGTGCTGGCGTCTGCGTGAGCGCCTCCAGGACCGGCTGGACACCGTGTTCCTCCCGTTGGGAGTCGACGAACTCGACTTTCATCGCGACGGACGGTCCAGCTCCGCGGCGAAGAAAGACGCTGCTGACTTCAGGATCTGGTTCGCCCGGCGCAGCTCACGCACCTCGCGTTCCAGCTCCGCGACCCTGGCCGTCTCCACCGTCGTCGTGCCCGGGCGGACGCCGTCGTCGGTCTCGGCCTGTTTCACCCACGTGCGCAACGCTTCCGGGTGCACGCCGAGCTGGTCCGCGATCCGTTTGATCGCCCCGCCCGCCGACGCGGCGTCTCGTCTGGCCTCGACCACCAGCCGTGTCGCCCGCTCACGCAACTCCTGCGGGTACTTCCGTGGTGCCGCCATGACCGTGAATCCTCCGGGTGTTCGATGTCTCCATCAAACCCGGGGCGGAACAACCCTTGCCGGGCGGTTACCCCCAGCTACCTGGGCCGCCGCCCCAGCAGGGGATGCCCGCTGCTCCTGGACCGGGGTTCCCCTGGCCCCAGGGGCAGAGGCCCGGGAACCCCACCTTTCAGTTCCAGCAGCCTCAATTCCAGGCAGAGCCACCCAAGCCGAAGAAGCGGAGGCCCTGGTTGAAGCTAGGGCCGCCGCTGTTTCTCGTGGTCATCCTCATCGGCGGCTTCGCTGTGGTCTACAACCGGGTCTCCGAGGATCGTGCGAGATCCGTGGGGGAGCGGGATCTCGGCTCGGGGTCCGCGGCTGACCCGTACAGGTGGTGGATCAACGTTCCCGCCGGCCACACCAAGCAGTCCCCAACCGACTTCCCCGGCTACACACCCAGCGCCACCCCGAATGCCGGGCAGGTCACCGCCACCGTGCTTCGGCTGCAACGCGACCACGACGAGCGCGCTGCCACGCCCGGGCCGACATCGTGACCGACATCAGCCCATCCGAGCTGCCCGAGGTGCGCGCCGAGATCATCGACTGGATCAACGGCCCCACCGCCGCCCAGTTGTGGTTCAAGCACACAACACTCGGCAGCTACGACTGGCTGCCTTTCCAGGCGAGCACCGACCCCGCCACCTACCAGAGCATCCTTCGCGGGACCGAGATCACGCGACTGCGCGAGGCGGAGCTGTTCTACGTCGCAGCCGAGATGGTCGAACTCGTCGAGGTGGCAGCTCATTCCATTCCCGACTTCCAGCTCGCGCCTCAGGACCTGCCCGCGCCGGCGGGCTTCATGCTGTTCGAACGACCCATCGCCGCGATGCCGGCAGGAGACACGGAATTGGGGATATCCGCGGTCAGCTGGGCACCCATGCCGGGACGCGAGCACATGCTGTTGGCGTCGACCTACCTAGACCGGGCCGAAGCAGCGCCCTTCTTCGACCGCGCTGCGCCGAACCGGCAGGTGGGCAACAACGAACCGAAGCTGGTGTACGCGCACGGCGGCGAATTCGGCTGGGCATTCGGCGACAACGAAGGGCACGCACCTGAAGCGACGCACTTCATGGCCACCCTCGCACCGCGGCTCAAGGCTGCCTGGCTGCTCATGCAACAGCCCGTCACCGACCTCTCGAACGTGTCAGTGCCTCGGCCCGCTCGCCGCCGCCTTCAACGAGCGGGCCACGAACCATCCCCGGTCCGACTCATTCAGCTTCGGCGCCCACCATCACCTCGAGACGCCGAGTCGTCCGCTGCTGCCCAGGAATATCGTCACCGGTGGATCGTTCGAGGCCACTGGCGTCAGCAGTGGTATCCCTCCCGGCAAGTACACCGGCCCGTGTGGATCGAGCCCCACGTGAAAGGCCCTTCTGACGCGCCTCTCCTCAGCGGCGACAAGGTCCACGTGTGGAAACGGTGATCAGGCTCCAGAAGTGCAAGCGCGCGACCTTTTGCCACCACGTGCACACGACTCCACGCATCTGTGCAGTCTACTTCGGACACTGACACTGCGACCCATGTGGATGAGTATGAGGCCATGGCGCTCGCGACGACGCCCAGTGGCCAGCCGATCGTCCGCGACGGATGCCACGGACCGGTCGAGACGGTCACGGGCGCGATGAAAAATCCGGTGCCGCGCGAGATCCGGCTCGCGGCATTCGGCAAGGACAACAGCGCGAGCGGCTGACCGCCTCCGTCATCGCCCAGGTCGTCCTCACGGTCGGCGAAGCCGCCGGGATCAGGAACCTGCGTCCGCACCGGCTACGCCACACCTACGGCACCCCGGCTCCGCAACGGCGGCGCCCTTGGCTGCGAGCCAGGGGATCTGACGCGGGAGTCCTATGTGGATATTGGTGACGCCGGCGCGATCACCCGCCTGGCTGTTGACTGCCCGGAACACGTACACCACCTGAAGTTGGCCGCCCACCCATGCAGCTCGCCCGCCGCGGGCTACTGAGTCGGATCGATGAGCTGCCGCACCGCAGACACGCCGGTGAAGTCTTCCGGCACAGCGTCCATCAGCGTCTCGTTCGCGGGCTTTCCGAGCCAGTACCCGGAGTTGCGCTTCTCCCCGATTACCCGGAACCCGGCGCGCTCGTAGGCGGCGATGGCGCCCTTGTTCGGTGAGAGCACCGAGAGGTAGACGCAACGTAGCGCGGTGATGTGGAACGCGTAGTCCAGCGTCAGCCGGGTGGCCTCGATACCCAGGCCTTTTCTGCGGGAGTCCGGACCGAGCTGGATGACGAACTCGCCGGTCCGGACGTGGTGATCGATCAGCACCGCTGTCGTGCCGACCGGGGTCGGCGGCGTCGTGGTGACGTCGTAGACGGTGAAGCGGAGCTGGTCGTCGGTGCCGCGGGCCTGGTGCTGGAAGCCTTCCCGTCGGTTGTTGAGCGAGTCGGGGGTCTGGCGGCCGTAGCCGACCAACACGCCGGGGTCCTGTTCCCACTTCCAGTACTGGTCGACGAGGTCTTCGGAGAACGGGCCGAGCCCGGCCCGTTCTCCCTTGATCCACATGATCGGTGCGCTCGTGTCGCTAATCGGTCTCGCCTCCATCGTCACGGACCGGGATGGTGCGCAGCACCGCGAACCGCGCCGTGGACGGCGGTTCTGCTACCGGCTCTCGATCGTCAGTCTCCAGCCACGCGTGCAGCCGCACGGGGTCGGCCGCCGCGCCGTGGCACCACGTCACCCCTTGGCGCGACGTACCAGAACAGCCGCCGACTCTTCCAGGCACGCCACCCGGCCCGGCGCGAGCAGCCCGCCCGTCGGACGGCATGGACGGCCCGCCGGGCGCGCTCGACACTGGTCGGTCGCCGTGCTCGGCGAGCGGCCTTGTTCAGCAGCCGGGCCAGACGGGCCAGCCGCCCATGCCGGGGGCCGGCGGCGCCGCATTCGGCGGCACCGCAATTGGGCGTGCACGCGGGGTCTGGCGCGAGCACGGCAGTGCGGTTCACAGCGCACACCGCCGGCAGGTCGCCGGTGGGCAGTTCCAACGCGTCGGCGACATCGGTGACGCCGTGCACGGCGACGATCGATGGCCGGAGGCCCCGCGCTCGAACGCTGGCGCCCAGCAGAACGAACCAGCCGCGGTGAACACCGGGATTGAGTTGCGGCTCGACACCGGACGAGGGGGGTTGGTCTGGCCGGCGGCTCGCGCCCGTGGACCTGGTCACCATGCTGACCAGGTCCACGGGCGGGGGATCGTGCCGCGTAGGCACGCGATGCGGTGTCGTGCCTCGGCGATCGCAGCGGCCTCGCGGGTCTTGCCGAGGACGAAGGCGACCCAGCGCAGTTCTTGGATGTCGGCCATGGTTCGGAATGCCGGGGCGGCGGTCACGTCGTAACCGCCGTAGGCCTCGACGAACGAGCGATAGGCGGTGGCCGAGACTCTGGTGAAGTCGGTGTGGTCGACCCCAAGGGGGATCAAGTCCCACGCTGGGTCGCCGACGGAGACGTGCTCCAGATCCAGCAGGACCGGCGTAGCGGTATTCGCGAGGGGGACCGCGACGTTGCCCTGCCAGGCGTCGCCGTGGATCACCGTGCGCGGCCGGTCACCTTCGAGCTCCGACATTGCGGCGCGCAGGTCGTGGAGGTGCTGCAGGAGCCAGGGTCGGTCGGTTTCGGAGATCTGATCGGCCGCGCGCAGTCGCGGCGCTAGCCGGGAGCCACTGTTGCGCTCCGGAGCCCTTCCGGGTCACGCGGACCAGCTGGTCGCCCCAGTCGACGTCGACGCTGCGAATCCCGAGGATTTCGGCTGCGCGGGCGCCGTTGCTGACGGCGGTTGCCAGGATGGCCCGGTCTCGGTTCGTGTGGAGTTTGCCGAATAGGTCGCACCACTGTTCGCTGGGGATTTCACGCGGTCGTTGCTTTGGCAGCTTTGGGTTGTAGCGGATCTTCCCGTCGGCTCGGAACGGCTCCAGCGGGTTGTGGTGTGCATGTGGCCGCCCGGTCCTGTGGCGGCCGGCGAGCTGAACCGGGTTGATCAAAGGACCCGCGGCCTGGTCCTCGATCCAGAACTCGTAGAAGCTGCGCACCACCGCGTTGGAATGCCGGATGGTGCGCGGTTCGTACCGGTCACCGAGGTAACGCTTCCTGGTGACCGGATTGACCGACCCTGCAGTCTCCGCGGACGTCGTCCGCGGGTGCCGGCGCGGTTTGGTGGCGTGCTTGAGCCACAGCACCAGGTCCCGAGCCTCGGCCGGAGTCGCTCGGTCCCACTGCACCTCGACCGCGCGTAGCCACCTCCACCAGCGCAACAGGTCGTAGGCGTACGACCTCAGCGAGGCGGCGCTCGTGTCTCGGGCGGCGAAATCGGCCAGGAACCGACGTATCGGCTCGATCGGCACCATTTCCTCGTCAACAACCCACCACGGCACCGCGCCCCGACCCGGCACCACTCGTCCCCATAGTGGAAGTCGGATCGTGGTGACGTCCCGCTCTGCCTCGTTGAACACCTTCACTCCACTTGCTCGATCAGCGTTGGAGCGAGGACTACTGGCTAAGCGTGACCGCGGCGCAGGACTGTTTCGGCGTGTCGCCTCGTAGTCCGGTCAACGGTTCTGTGCCCCGGCTGCAAGCAGGAGATCTCCACTGCCAAGCCGGACTACGACGTCGCCATCGCCGACGCCAGGAAACTGTTTCCGGGTTGGGATGCGCCTGTGCCGGTGGCTCGCACTCGGGGAGGGGTGCAGGGTGAAGGTATGAGTCATGATCACGACCGTCGCACACGTTGCGGCTCGTGATCAGGTGTTTCGCGCGGGTTGTGGATAACTCGCGTGCCAACGTCTGGCGGCTGGTTCGCCGGTCACCGGAGGGGGTCGGGGTCGATGCTGGTCAGCAGGAGCGCGGTGAGGCGGATCAGCTGGGGCAGCAGGGTGCTGCCGGGTTCGGTGGCGGTGTCGAGGAGTGTGTCGGCGGGCGCGGGCTCGCCGGTGAGCAGGTGTGCGATCGCGGCGAAGATCTTCGTGGTGTCGGCCCACTCGCGTGGCCCGAACCCGGCGAGCGGGCCGCGGAAGAGCTCGGCGAGGGTCTTCTCCGGATCGCCGTGTGCCGCGGGCGCGAGCTCGATCAGGTGTTGGGCGAGCAGCCGGCGAAGGCATCACTCCGGTGCCCGGCACCATCGGCCGGTTCGAACGTGACGGCGCCGGGATGTGGCACTCGATGGTCACCTGCGTGTTCGACTGCGGCGGCCCACGACTGCGCGTGGGGTCGGTGCAGCTGCCCCCGTTCGACCAGGCCTGGGGATGGTCGGACGCCGCGCAGATCCTGCGCGCCATGCACCGCGACGACGTACCCGGGTTCATCGGCGGAGACTTCAACGGCGTCGGCGCGACGAAGGAGCAGCCGCTCGACGGCGGGGAGACCTTCTACAACCACGACCCTTACAACGCCACCCACCACGCGCCCGACACAGCCGTGCGCAGCGTTCACGTCGTCGACCACGGCGCGGTCGGCCAGTGCACCGACCACGCACCCGTCATCCTCGACATCGACCCGCCCGCTCTAAACCAGTGATCTCGCCGCGTCGATCCCATGGCCAATGACCTGGCCGCGGTGCTCGCGCCGCTCGAGAACGTCGGTGGTCGCCGCATACTGGTCTGGTGAGCGCTGAGCCGATCCCGTTATTCCCGGTGCACCGGGTGGACCCGCCCGGGTTCGCCGCGGCGCAGCACCGCATGTTCGCGGCGATGAACCTGCGGATCGGCACGTCGGAGACGGTGCATGGTGTGATCTGGCGGGACTGGATCAACGGCCTGACGCTGCCCGCGCCGGCCTGCCGGCAGGGCTGGTCCGGGCTCGGGGCGGCGGGGGAGCTGCAGGCGACCGCGCACGAGGTCACCTGCCGTAAGTGCCGACGCATCATCGGTGTGGACGTCGCCCGCCAGGAGCAGGCGGTGCTGTTCGAGCTGGGCTGAGCGCCGCGCACGGGGCGACACGCCGTGGCGCTGGCCGCGTTTTGCGCGCCCGAGGTGTGCGCGGCGGCCGTTCGACACGGGACTGCAGCGAGCTGGCGTGCCCCAGGCTGGGTGTTTCGTAGCCGAGATCGGCTTCCCAGCGGCTTCGCGGGTCAGGGCGAAGCCGTACTCTGAGGGCATGGCTGACCAGGTACAGCAGAGACCCGGCGAGTCGAACGCCCAATGGCTGAATCGGCTTGAAGCCCTCCTGGTCGTCCACATGGACCGGGTCACCGGCATGGGCTCAGCCGCTGACGAGGAAGAAGAGAGAATCCGGGCCACCATTGCCGCCCTGAAACGCGGTGAGGCACCGACGAACCCCTGACATGGGGGACCGTCGGGATACGGGAGGAACCTGCCAAGTGGTCGGGTAGGTCCTGGTCAGGCGTCGGTGTCGACGAGTGCGCGGTAGAGCGAGGCGGTCAGCTCGCTGTGGTGCCCGCCCTCGTCAAGCGCCACCAGACGTCCCCAGGGCTCGTGTGCGGCCTGGCGGCTGATCCCGTGCTCCGGGCCCTTGAGGCGAACTCGCCCTTGGCCCGTCTGTCGCCTCATGCAGGGGTCGCTACTTCCCCGACACGCTGCTGGCGCGACGCGGTTCCCGGCGATCGCGGCCTTAAACGGAGATCGATCGAAAAGAGTTCACCGTCTGACCTCGCTCCTCGCGAAAGTGCAAAAAGTAGAGGTTGTTAGGGCCGAAGCTTCGGCGCGAATCGGCCATTAAGGACATAGCTTCGCGCGAACAGAAGCATCGTCAAATATGCTCACAGAGCCTAATGGAAATCAATAAGGGGAGGAACAATGACACCAGAACAGGAACAGGCAGCCGAGCAGCAGCGGCGCCAGCAGCAGGCGGCCGAGCAGGCAGCTGAGCAGGCGCGGAAGGTAGTGATTGCGGCCGAGGAGGCGGGGGGCAGCTTCAATTCGGCTGAGGCTGCAGTCGAGGGCCAGTTCAATAGCTGAGCCTTCGGGTATCGAACGCCCCGACCGCTGGTCGGGGCGTTCTTCATATCCCAGTCACATCTGACAGTGCCCCGATTGATTCGGTGAATGTGTGTGCACGCGAATGCTTTGTAGGGGTGACTCGTCAAGCTGGGTTGACGCTGCCTGGAGTGCCGGGTGGTGACCACCCTGAACACGATGCGCACTCGCGCCGCCGGCGACGCACACTCATGCCCCCAGCGTCACCCCGTCGTGCGCAGCCACAATCCTCACCCTGCCGCACGAGGTTGAGCACCTCGACCACGACGACGACCCCAGACCTGGGGCTCCGGGCCTGGTGGTGAAGGGTTTCGCCCTCACCACGGTCAGCCGATGTCGGTACCGGCCGAGCTCGAATGCGGAGTCCGCGCGTGCCTCGACCACCACGCCGGGTTCGACCGGCCAGTACGTGAAGGCCTCGTTGCCGGGCAGGCCGGCCACGACCCCTGAGGCTCGCACGGGGCCGCCGGGCGCGAGCTGGAGCCTGCCCGCGAGGGACGCGAGCGCCGGCCGCGACAGCGTGGTCGAGAGTCCCACCGCCCGCACCTGCCCGCGTCGGTCGGTCTGGCCGAGGACCAGCGCTGTGGGTCGGGTGGGGGAGCCGGTCACGCCGAGGACGGGGGCGTCGACGTCGTCGAAGTGGCGGACCTTCACCCAGCCCGCGCGGCCACCGCGCAGCGGGTACCGGCTGCCCAGCGGCTTCGCGAGGGCTCCCTCGACGCCGACGGCGGCCTGCTCCGCGCTGATCCATGCGCGCGCCGGCTCGACGTCGAGTGTCGAGCGCATCAGCTGCACGCCGGCGTTGCCCGCGCCGATCACCGCTTCAAGCCGTTCCCGCCGGCGCGAGTACGGCGACGTCCGCAGGTCACGCCCGCGGGCGCCGAGCAGGTCGAACGCCACGAACACCACCGTGACGCCCTCGGCGCGGCGCCGCACCGGCCCGTAGCCCAGCGCCGCGAAGTCCAGGCGCCCCTCCCGGTAGGCGACGATCTCGCCGTCGAGCACCACCCGACCCAGGGTGGCCGCCGCCTCGAGGACCCCGGGGAACCGGCCGGTCAGGTCGCTACCGGTGCGGGACTGCACCGCCCTGGCAGGCACGTGGATCAGGCACCTCCAGCCGTCGAGCTTGGGTTCGTACCCGTGGCCGGCCTCGGGCCGCACGGCGGCCGGCTCGGCGACAGCGAGCCGCAACGGCAGTGACGGCACGGGCACCTGTCCATCGTCAACCCCGCTGACCAGCGGCGCGGCCGCAAACCCCGTGGTTAGACTCGCACTCAGGTTCGAGGCTCAGCGACCAAGTGGCGAGTTCGGCAACAGGGACCTTCCCGTGCGGCCTGCGCTGCGACACGAGCTGAACCCCTATGGGACGCTCACCATCCGCCCGCCGCGCACTGCCCGCGCCAGCACCCCGTCCGCGACTGGGCACGTCCTCGTGGATCGTGGCGCTGCACCTGCACGCGCTCATCTGCCACCAGTGCCGCACCGACGGCCACACCGACCACGCCTGGGCAGTCATCGACCCCGCCACGAACAGGGCGACGCCGGCGAGGCAGGGGGAGCGGGGCTGGAACTGGTCGCCGTGCCACCGCACGACGTCACCGGGTCCGGCCGAATAGCCCCTGACCAGGCCGCCCGCGGACGGCACGAGGATCGAGGCGGCCTTCCCGTTCGCGGAGCAGACCAGCAACACCGCGGCTGATACCGGCCAGCCGGTAGAGCAGGCCCCCGGCACCCGGGCCCGGGAAATGCCCGCTCGCCGTGACGACGCGGCCACCTTCCGCCCGCCAGACTGAACGAGTCCCGTTCAGCCCGGAAGAAGCGACATCATGAACAACCACCACCACGCCAGCAACAAGTACTGCGGCCTATGCAACCGCTGGCACTGCCAGTGCGACGGATGTGGCTGGTTCTGGTACAACGCCTCCACGTTCGGCGAAGCGCTCCGGCACATCCGCCTGCACCAGCTCGACCGGGTGTACGCGGAAGCGGTTGCCGGGCCACGGCGTGCCGCCTAGAACCCCTGTTGACGGCGGAGCCGGGGCGAGCACCTCTCACGTTCACTGTGGGATATCCGCGGCTGGGCAGCGTTACCAGCAGTGATTGCCGGTGCGGTGGTGTCCCCGGGCTCCACCCACTGCCTTCCCGGACCGCCGATTCTTCGGCCCCGGGTCGCGCCACTCGCCGAGAGGCGACCTCCGCGCCGGCCTCAAGCCACCTCGCCCCGCTGCGCCCCCTCCCACGGCAGCGCGGGGCGGGCCCATCTGCCTCCTGCTCCTGCCGCCAGGCTCCCCAGTGCCGCGGCGGGAGCGGGGGCATCCAGCCCCACCGATTCACCCTCCGGCAGGCGTTCTCGTCTGGTCGCCACAAACGTGCTGCCCCGGTACCGTCGCCGCCGACATCAGTCGCGGCATCTCGATCACCAGCTCCACGCGGACAGCTGCGGTTCTTGCGTTGACCGGCGGTCGGTAGTGCTGGTGAGGTGCTGGCGGTTCCGCACCCCACAACCACTCGACCACGGCATGATCATCAGGGGGCGTGTGAAGTAGCGGCCGGGTGTCTGCACTGCCAGTTGCAGACACCCCGGTCCCTGCCCACCCTGATCACCAGCGCCGCGGCCCCGTGGACGCGGCCGAATCAGCGTCTGAGAGAACACGCGAGAAGCCCCGGCCGCCGCGACGACGATCCGGGGCGTTCCTGCCTGTCAGGCGGTGATCAGTACGACCACTCCCACCCGAGGGTGCCGTTCTGGAAGTAACCGGAGCTCTGGGTCACCTGGAGCTTGCCGCTGTTGTATGGCGTGGCGAACGCGATCTGCCCCGCGTAGGCGTGGCCAGGCACGTACGTCGACGGCAGCTTTTTCAGCGTCGTCACGCACCTGTCCGTCTCGATCAGTCTCGTGCCGACAGTGCCAGTGGTAGATAACGAGAACGGATTGATCATGCCGGGCAGGACCCTGAACGGGCTCAAGCGCCGCCCCGCGACCTTGTCGGTGTAGGTCTTCACGGTGAGGTCCAGGACGACCGTGTGCCTGCCGCCCGCCGCGGGCCGCCCGGAGGGGTCGCACTTCGGGTCCACGCTGATCTTCGTGATCCAGAAGTCGACCGCTTCGCTGCCGTCCCTGTTGTTGATTCCGACTCGTTCCCCGACCTTCTTCGCCAGGTAGGTGGCCGCCGCCCCAGGCGCCGGTGCGGCCTCCGGCGGTGTGATGGGCACGATCTCGGCATGGACGTGGCGCGTGGCGACGGGCGGCGCGTGGGTGGCGGGCGACGCGTTGGTGCCGCATGCGGTCAGGCCGAACGCAGCAACCGCCGTGGCGGTGAGCAGGAGGAAGCGCTTGGACAAGTCGTAATCCCTTGGCAAGTGTGCTGGTGGTAACCGGAACTGCGGGCCAGACGACGGGCCGGGGCTTTCTCCTGCCAGTCAGGTAGTGGTCAGTACGACCACTACCATCCGAGCATGCCGGCCCCACCCTCGCCGACCTCATCACCGCCGGCGAGGACCTCTCCGTCCCCGGCAACCGAGGAACGGCGGGATAAGCGGCCCCGCCGGCACGAGCACCACGCTTCTGGCGCTAACCAGCGCCAGCCCTACCGACAGCGCGGCTCGGAAGGTGATTGAGAACCTGGCTGCGGCAGGATGAAGGTGTGGAACACCTGTACTGGGATCTCGGGCCGTGTCTGGGCGTCACCGCTGTCTAGGTCACGGTGTTACGGCCTGCTCAGGTGAGCCGGACCGTGCCCATGACCGCATGGCCGGGGATGCCGGCGGTGGCGGACTTGCCGGGACGCGGCACCCCGGCGATCCACAACTGCCCGGTCGTGGCCGTCGCGAGGCCGAAGCCGACGGCCACGTTCCGCATTCGGAAGCCGATCATGCGACCGTCGGGCAGGACGGCCCGGCCCTGGAGGCGGACGAGACCACGGCCGTTGATCCGGACCGGCCGGTCGAGCACCACGGCCAGCTCGGTCCAGGTGTCAGCCGCGAGCGGAGAGCGGAACCGGTACGCGCGGACCATCACAATCAGAGCGACAACACCGACAAACGCCGCGAGGAACACCGCCCCGCTTCTGGCCGTCTGCAGGGCCTGGTCGCCCGGCAGGTCCGCCGCCGCCCAGCCCGCGAGGACCGCGACGATGCCGTAGACCGCTGCCGCGTACCAACACACACGTGCGAGGTAGCGCCGATAGGCTGTGAGCACCGGATCGAGCCGCGGCGACGTCGGCTCGCGGGAGCCGATCGGCAGTACCAGCCCACCGGGCAGAGGACCGTCGGTGATCCGCGCCGCCCCCAGCGCACCGGACCCCGGCAACGTGGTCATCGCCCGCTCACCCACGCGCAGTAACCACAGCCGGCGCTCGCCGGCCAGCTGCACCCGCAGCGGTGCAGGCATTCTGGTGCGCAACCATCGGCCGTCGGGCAGGCGAACGCCGACCTCACCGCCCGCGACGATCACCCCGTCTGGCGCGCAGTCGACCGGTTCGAACCGGGCCCCGAGGAACGGCACCGCCCGCCGGAGTGCCGTGAGGACGGCGATGGCCACGACCAGGACGACGCCGAAGAACACGACGAGGAACAGCGGCGCGACGACACCCTCCCCGGCGAAGAACAGGGCAATCCCGCCGACCACGAACGGCAGCGGGAAAAACAGACTCGTAGCCGCGCGGCGGCGCGCGCCCGCGTGGAGCTCGCCGAACACCGGTAGCGCACCGGCCGGCACGGCGGGGTCCGGCTCCCAGAGCCGGACGCGATCGGATTCCGGACGAACGGTCATTTCTCTCCCACTGTGCGCACAAGGTCACTCGATCTTCGGTACCTGGGCGAGCGGCGTTACCTCACACCACTTGTTTTTTCGGCGCCTGCTACCGGGAGGCCCGCTCCGGCAGATCTCCCGCGACCTCGGCCACGTGTGCTGGCCGGCTCGGCGGCGAACTGCCCACACGCAGGAACATGGTCAGGCGAGGTCTGGACCTCCGCAGCCGCGGGTAGCTGCGGGCGTTCGTCCAACCAGGGCGGCGGCACAGGTACTGAAGTGCGTCGGTGATCTGGTGGGGCGCGGGCCCTGTATCAGCGCAAGCACGCCTCGCGCGCAGGCATGCCGGCCCGGCAGCGGCACGAACCATCGCCGCCGAGCTACTACGACCGCTGAGCCGGAGGCCCTGATGGCCTGACGTCCTGGTCTCGGCGATTCCCACCGGCATAGCGCTCAGAAGCTGACTTTAGGCTGTGTCCGTGCTGCTGATCTACGACGGGCAAACCACTGCCGACGCGCCCACGCTACGCAGCGGCGGAGTCCCACTCGTCCCGGACGACTTCGTCTGGCCGAGGTGCCGCGAGTGCGGCGGGGCCATGCAGTTCCTCGCCCATCTACCCCTGGAAATCGGTGTGGTTGCGGCGTTCTTCTGCCGGAACGATCCCGGCATGTGCGATGACTGGGACGCCACTGCCGGCGTCAACCGCGCCTTCCTGTTCACCGGTGAACTCACCCCCGCCGCTGTCCCAGCCGACGGTGAGCCGCTGTTGGGAGCCGTGACGGCTCTGCGTCTCCATCCCGCCGGCGAAAACACGGAGGAGCCGGTCCTCGGACGGCTGGGCGGCGAGCCTGACTGGATCCAGGGGGACGAGACCCCCGACTGTCCCGTGTGCGCCACCCGCATGACGTTCACAGCCGAGCTGGCGGAGGGCTACGACTTCGCCACCTCCGCGAACTTCGGCGGTGGGGGCCTCGGTTACCTCTTCACGTGCCGGCCCTGTGGCGAGGCCGCGTTCCTCTGGCAGAGCTGAGGTCACGGGCGAGTTTCAGAAACGATCGTTTTAGAGAACCATTAGGCCGGGCGAGGTGAGACGGCTGCCACCCGAAGCGGGGTGTTCGACCGCTTCGATCAGTCGGGTCGCGAGGTGGCGCGCGCTGCTGCTTGATTGCGTCGACCAGTCAGCGTCGCGCGAGGCGGTTCCCAACCACACGCCGCGCTCTGTCGTGCCATGGTCCGGCCGACCCGGACGACTGGGTCCGCCGCCACCACGCCCCCCGTGTAGCCTTTCAACACACGACGCGGGGTGGAGCAGCTCGGTAGCTCGCTGGGCTCATAACCCAGAGGTCGCAGGTTCAAATCCTGTGCCCGCTACAGCGAAAAGGCCCGGTTTGCACATGGTGCAGGCCGGGCCTTGCTCATTGGCGGATCGGTGGCGGATCCGCCAACTCAGCGAGACTGGTGCCTGAACCAGGCGACACGGCGTTCATCACGGTGGCGAGCTCCGTGGCCGCGCCGGCCGGCCGGGAGATGTACAGGTGGGCGTACAGCCAGCCGTCGGTCTCCAAGCCCTCCGGGTCCATACCCGCACTCGAGAGCGTGTCCAGGATCTGGGTCTGCTCCTCCTCCGAGGCGAACCTCCGCTGCCGGAACACACCGTCGACGCGGGCGCTCTGATAGCCCAGCTCGGCCAGGCTTGCCGCAACCGGGTCGTAGGAGAACATCCGCAGCACAAAGGTGGCCCAGTCCACGCGGGAGAACGCGGCCAGCGCGAGGATCCGCCCGTAGCCGCGGCCCCGGTGCTCGTCATCGACCTGGACGTGTTCGAGTACTCCGGTCCGATCCTGAGGGCACACGACAAGCGTGGCCACCCCGACTGCCCGGCCGTCGAGACGCAGCTCGATCCGCCCAGGCCCGACGACCTCGTCCGGCGGCATGGCCGCCAGCTCGAGCCCGGCGCCCCTGGCCTCTCCCTCGTTGACCTGCTCATACGCGGGGTGAGCGCCGGGCGGATCCACCGCCGCGTCTACCCGGCCGGGACCGCGCCCGGCCTGCTCGCGGTGCGCTCCACCGCCGGCACGGAAGTTCCAGCAGGATCGCCAGTGGACCGCCGAAGTCGCGCCCAGCCCCGCCGAAGATCCGGTGGAGCGCGACCTGTTCGGCCGCCCCCCATCGTTTCGTCAGGACCGCGCCGGCGGCCATTCGTCCACAAAGGAGGGTGGGACACCGGGCTTCCGGTGCCCCACCCTCAACCGCCCGATCAGAGTCCGGCAAGCACCGCGAACGGATCGGCCACCCCACCGTTGTCGACGGCGGCGATGCGGCGGCCCAGCGTGAAGGTGGCGCCCGGGGCGAGGGTGATCTGCCGCTGGGTCATGGCCCAGATGCCGCACGCGTAGACGGTGAAGCCGAGCTCGTCGTAGAGCAGGCCGTAGGTCTGGCGGTCGGAACCGGTCATGCCGAGCCAGGGGGACGTGGGAGTGAAGTCGGCAGGCGCGGAGGCGGTGATGGTGCCGTGACCGGCGATGCCGCTGCGCTGGCCGGTGCCGTCGTGGTCGAGGACGTCGCCGAGCCAGACGGTGCGGGCCACGTCGCCGGTGTTGGTGAACACCGTCTCCGCGCGCACCCACGGCTCGCCCGTGCGCACGCCGAACGTGGTCACCACGCCGATGCCGGCCACCGCGGTGCTGACGCCGGTGACCCGGATCTCGGTCGGCGAGATCAGGTCGACGGCGGTGGCCCGCACGGTCAGCTGTTGCCACGCATTGCCGCCGCGAGGCTGCGACGCCGAGGCGTAGGGCAGGTTCATCCAGTCCAGCTGATCGAGGTGGCCGACGGCGGCGAGGTCGAGCGGTTTGCCGAGCGTCGCACCGGGCAGCTGCGGGTCGGTGGTGCCGGCGGAGATCGCCAGGGCGAGCAGGTCGTTGGCCAGCACGAAGTCCGACGCGGTGGCCTGCGACTGCGGACCCGGCACCGTGCGGCCCTTCGCCGCCGTGGCCACCGACCTGGTGAGGTGGAAGTCCACTGTGGCCCCACCCATCGCGCCGATCGCCGCCGGTGCTGAGGCCAGGTCGTAGCCGACGCCGTTGACGCGCAAAGTGTAGGTGCCCGGCGGGGCGAAGGCGACGTACTGGCCGGCGGGGTCGGTCGTGACGGCGACGAGCCGCGAGCCGTCCTCCCGGTACACGGCGACCTCGACGTTGCCCAGCGGCTTGCCGTTGGCGCGGTCGGTGACCACACCGGCCAGGCCGTCGCCGTCATCGACCCGGTACGCACCCGGCACGCCGTCGCGCACTTCGTAGGCCGCGATGGTGTATGCGGGCGATGCCGCGTCGCTCGCGTTGAGCATGATCCGCAGGTCGCTGCGCCACGTCTCACGCGTGACCTCGCAGCGCACGTAGCCGCGGTAGGTGCCGTTGTAGAACTTGACGTGCGGGTTCGCCGGCAAGCCGAGGCGGACGTCGGCGTCCCAGCCCGCGCCCGACGAGATGGACGAGCCCACGAACTCCGTGGCGATGGTGCGCGACTGCGGGTCGTCGAAGTCGGTCTTGAGGTCGTTGACCCAGTGCGTGTGCCAGTCGCCGCTCAGCACGACCGGGTTGGCGGGGCGCTCGCGGGCGATGAAGTCGAGGATGCGCGCACGGGCCGGCGGGTAGCCGTCCCACTGGTCCAGGTTGACGATCTTGCCCGGGCCGAGGTCGTAGTCGAACTGCGCCATGATGGTCTGCTGCGCGATCACGTTCCACGTGGCCTTCGACGCGGCGAGCCCCTCGAGCAGCCAGCGCTCCTGCTCGGGCCCGGTGAGCGTGCGCGCCGGGTCGAAGACCTCGCCGGTCGGTTCCTTGCGGCCGTCACCCAGCGCCTGGTCGGAGCGGTACTGGCGGGTGTCGAGGATGCTGAACTCGGCGAGCCGGCCGAAGCTCATCCTCCGGTACATCAGGGCGTCCGGACCGTGGGCCTGCTGTTCGGGACGCATCGGCAGGTGCTCGTAGTACGCCTGGTAACCGTTGGCGCGGCGCTCCAGGAACGGCCGCCCGTCGCCGACGCCGCCCGCGACGTCGCCGGCGTAGTTGTTCTGCACCTCGTGGTCGTCCCAGGTGAGGAAGAACGGGAACCGGGCGTGTGCCGCACGCAGGTCCGGCGAGGTCTTGTACAGCGCGTGCAGCCGGCGGAACTCGTCGAGGCCGCCCTTGGTGGTCTCGTAGATGTAGTCGCCGAGGTGCACGACGAAGTCGAGGTCCTGCGCGGCCAGGTCCCGGTAGGCCGGGTACGGCCCGCCCACCCACGATTGGCACGAAACGAAAGCGAATCGCATCATGTCCGGCTTCGCACCGGGCGCCGGCAGCGTGCGCGTGCGGCCGGTGCGGCTGCGGACGCCGTCGGCGGTGAAGCGGTACCAGTACCACTGATCCGGCGCGAGGTCCGTGGCCAGCACGTGCACGGTGTGCGCCGACTCGGGCACCGCGGTGACCTCCCCGCGCCCGATCACGTGACGGAAACCTTCGTCGCGCGCCAGCTCCCACGTCACCCGCACCGGCTCGGCCGGCATCCCGCCGGTCGCCGCGTCGAGCGGATCCGGCGCGAGCCGCGTCCACAGCACCACGCTGGTGTGGTCGGGCTCACCGGAGGCCACGCCCAGGGTGAAGGGCGCGGGGTCGAGCTCAGCCGCTTCCGCGAGCTGCCCCACCCCCAGCGCCACGGCACCGACCGTGCCACCGGCCAGTGTCAGGAACCGCCGCCGATCCAGGGAAAACGTCGCCATCTGTCCGTCCCGTCCGTTCTCTCGTCAAACCTGGGCGAGCGTGCAGGACACGGGTGCCGGGCTCGTGGCAATGGGGTGAACGGATTCGGTACACCGGACGTCCGGTACCGGCTACGCCATGGGTCGCTGGCCCTCGAGGGAGATCGGTTGGCCCGGCCGATCGAGCTTCACCCCCACAGGCCTCCGGGGGCCGGTGTGCGGCGCGGGAAAGGCATGCCGTGTCGCTGAATCCTCGCTGCCGGGAGGCCAATCGTGACAACCCCCATCGACTGAATCCGTTTGCCGGTCACCCCAAGCCGCCCTCGTGACCTGTCACGCTCCCGCCGACGCCGCGACCGCACAAGACGTTGACCAGCACTTCACGGCTTAGCGCTAACGGCTGTACCGCTGCTACTCAACGCCGCAATCAGCCGCTCTGCTGGCACGATCCGAATGGACCAATTTCGGAAAAAGCTCACCAGCTTGTTGCCATGGTCAATTACGCTCTCCCACGTCGTCAAAATCGACCACTATGGGGGAATTGTGCGTTTATTGCGTGTCGGCCTCGTTGCGGCCCTGGTGGGATCATCTGCGCTGGTGGCGGCCTCTCCAGCCTTTGCGGCTGATCCGTGCGGATACTTTCCTCGCACGGGCACTGCGTACTACAACCACTGCACTTCGGACGGCACGTGGGTGGAGATCAAGGTCGACATCATCGGCGGGTTCGATGACTATAGGTGCGTGGGTCCCGGCGTGACGAAACTCGGGTCCACGCTGGAAATCCGTGGAGCCTGGTACAACAACCGGCGGTGCCCCGTCGGGGGTGAATAGCGCCTCACCATCGGTGTGGGAATGGCTGGTGGCGGTCGGCGCGTCCATCACCACTGGGGGTCGGTGGATGGCTCCATGCACTGGTATGCGTCCGCTCTGACGGGTTTTCAACACCCGATACGGTTCGTCGTGACCCACCGAACTACGGGGCGTCGCCGAAGCACCTCGCGTGACAGCACCAGAACGGGGAACAGACGGCCAGCCGGGGACTGTCGCTTGCATCTCGGCGTGAGCGTGTCGTCGATCGAGGCTGCAGCAACTTCTCCCGCGGGCGCCCGTTGACCTGCGGATCTTGGCTTAGCGCTAACGGCTGTACCGCTGCGACGCTTGTAGATGGCGGTGTTGTGGTCGTCGATCGGCACCCAGATGTGGCCGTGCAGCGCGGGGTACTCGGCGTCCTCGCCTTGTCCGTATAACCCGTCGGCGGTGAAGCCAGCACTTCGCCGGCGGTGATGAGGTCGGTGAGGGTGGGGACGGCGCTGCCGGCGATCCACAGGTCCGGGGTGATCTGGTCGCGACCGGTGCGCAGTTCGATCACGGCCGGCCCGTCGTGGGCCAGCGCGGCGGCGTGGTGTGCCCCATTTCACCTCACCTCGTCGGCGTGCCGGCCGCTCTCCGGTGGTGCGACGTGCCCGACCAGCCAGCCGCGAACGCCGGCGTCGGCCGATGCGTTGCCCGTGACAATCGACGGCCTGCGCAGACCTTCGGCGGCGGGGGCCGGGGGGGCGTAGGGCAGCGCGGCGCGCAGATTGGTCAGCGCCCGCGGGCCGAGGCCGACAAGGTCGAGCAGGGCCTCGTCCGGGCTAAGCGACGCGTACGCGTCGCACACGGCAGAAGTGGCCGCTTGGTCGCTGCCTTTACTTCAGTAGGGCCAATCAGGTTACTTTATCCGGATTCTCCCTGAGTCAGCCTTTACTGCGCAAAAATTCAGGTATGTCCCCATGTACCAGGGACATTCAGCGAACAGGGGAGGGTTCTGTTGAGGAACATCGGAAAGATCCTGGCTCGGGCCTCGGTCGCCGTCGGGACCAGTGTCGTTCTCGCGGCCACAGCAGTCAGCACTGCTCATGCAGCGGCTCGTGACGGACACTGTGACGCGGGTGAATTCTGCCTCTACTGGGGGAACGAGCGGACCGAGTCGTTGTCGGACTTCACCGGCTCGATCTCAAACTACGGCGACTCGCAGCCGACCTGCTACGAGTTCAAGGGAGCCGGCCGGGGAATCGGCACCTGCGTCAAGAACAACGCCATCTCCGCGTGGAACCGCACCAAGTACAAGGTCACGGTGTACTACAACAGCGGGTACGGCGGCGCCGAAGAGACCTACTACCCCGGCACCTGGGGCAACTTCGTGCCCGAGCTGCTGAACAACAACGCCAGCCACCTGTTCCGGTCGCTGTAAACCGCAGAGACAGCTCAGCCTTGCCGGGAAGAGAAGGAACCGGCAGGGCTGAGCGGGGTGCGGGGTCAGTCCTGCAGCTGCGGGGTCAGGCGCGAGAGCACGGCGCGGCCGGTGTCGGTGAGGGACACGAACGCGCTGTCGCTCGGCAGCGCGTCCCCCGCCGCCGAGCGGCGAGTACGGCGGGCGGCCGGTAACCACGAGGTAGTCGAGCGCGACGGGGCCGACAGCCCGCGGGTGGCCGCGGTCAGGCGCGTCACCTGCGGCACCGTGACGCTTGGTCTGGACACCGAAATGACGGGTCGAGACCACCCCGAAGACCTCCTCCTGGTGCTGCAGGGACTTCATCTCTAGGTACATCTCCGCCGTCAGCCCGGCCGCCGCGAGCACGGCACGGTTGTGCCGCCGCACGGCGTGAGCGTGGCTATATGGCCTCCCGGTAGCCGGCGCCGAAAAACAACGCTTAGCGCGACGCTGGCTCGGGCTCGTGTTGCGATCGACCGGCTCTTCGGCTCGTGCCGGTAATGCGTAAACGATCGATCGCGAACCACACGAGGCTGTTCGCTGTTTCCGCAGGAACGATCAGTAAAGCTTGCCGTGTCCGAGCCAATGTCACGCGCTCAGGGGTTCGCGACCCGGCCTGGACCATGCGTCGCCGATGCCGTCTAGCAACTGAAGGACAGCGTGTGGGTGGTGCCCATCGTGGGCGATCACCATGGGCATCCGCCGGACGCCAGCCCTCGCCGCAGGTCGAGCGGATAAGCCTGGCTTGCGGTCACTGAGCCCACACGCCGTTAGGCACCCTAGGGCCCTGCCAGCGTGAATGCTGGTAACACCGCTCTTGGTGCTCACGACTCATATACGACAGGTGTGCGAGGGCTCCATGGTTGCTGATCAACGGGGCCGCCGCCCTTCGCTCGGGAAGGGCATGGCGATCCGGCAGTGTTCCTGCTCCCGAGTGGTTGCGACCGCGGCCGCGACAACTCGGCGATTTGGCCTGGGTAGAACCTTGGCTGTCGGAGGGGCTCTGCTGATCGCAGCCTGTGCCGGGCCGAGTGGAAGCGGGCCACCGCAGGTGAGTCCTTCGTCCGCTTCCACGGAGGCCATCAGCCCGGCACCCTTCATCAAGTCATTCGGGACAGCATGGAATCCGGTCCCCGACGTGACGATCACCTTGACGGTCGCTGCCGTGCCGGCATCCGCGACCGGGCCAGTCGATTCGACCGGACACCCTTCGGTCATCCCCGCGCACTAGCGCAGCGATCTGCGGGTCGACAACCACAGCACCATGATCGTTCCCGCGAGCCAGAGTCTGGATAACGGGGTCAGCTCCTCCTGCCGAACCGCCACGAATCAGGACCTCCCTGACGTGACTGGCGTGTACGACCAGGAAACCGGCGAGGTGCTGCCCGGCGAATCGGCGGACCTCTTCACGGCTTATGGGCTGCCCGCGGCCGGCACTGCCGGCACCCGCCTACAATGCCGAGTCACCTACGTCCTCGGCGACGACGGAGTTGATCACACAGATGCCTACTTCGTAGGCACGTACTGACAGCCGCCACAAGGACCGAGGGCCATCCGCCACGAGCATCGTGAGCGTGCGCGCCGCCGCGCTCAGCCGTCTCGATCTTCCTCGGCCTGGGCGAAGTGCCCTATCAGCCAGCCGCGGGTGCCGGCATCCCGCAAAGCCACGTTGCCGGTGAGCGCCCCCTGGCGACCGGCGATCTTCAACGAGGCCGCCTCGAGAAGAGTTCACCTTCCGATGTAGTTCGTTGTCGAAAGTGCAGCCAGTATAGCTTGTTAAGGTCGAATATTTGGATCAAATCAGTCATTGAGACATATATGTGCGCGGACAGAGGCATTGCCGAATAGGCTGGCAGAGCCCAACGGAAACTAGTCAGGGGAGGAATAATGGGAATCGGAGACCAGGCTCAGGACGACGCGGCGCAGCGGGTGGCGGACGCCGTGGTGCAGCAGGCCCAGAAGGCGGCTGACCAGGCGCAGAAGGAAGCGACGGCGGCTGCAGAGGCGGCGGGCGACTTCAACTCGAGCAACGCGGCAGTCGAGGGCCAATTCAATAACTGAGCCCTTGGTTTACCGAACGCCTCAGCCGCTGGTCGGGGCGTTCTTCATATTCTAGCCCGTTTCACCTGTTTCGTGAGCGAGAAGAATTCTCCTGGCAATGCGAATATGATGACTTTGCGAAGCGTACTTTCGGAGTTCCCGACGGTGACCGCCCCGGGCGTGGTGCCCGGCCGGCCGGGCCCCCAAGCTGATGACCCGTGAGAGGTGCGTGGCCAGTCCACGTAGCCGGCGCCGGCGGATGCTGGTCGGACGGCTACCACGCCCGCCGACCGCCTTCTAACCCCGCTGCCGTGCCAGTTCCGATGTCGGGGCCGATGGCAGGATTGGCGCGTGGTCCTCAACTGCCTGCCCGGAATCGACCGGCACAAACTGCGCGACACCCTACTGAGGCTGGGCTTCGACGCGGCCAACCTGGCCTCGGGGCATCATTCAGGTGAGGCGTACGCGTGGCTGCTGTCGTATCTGGAGTGGACCACCGACGCTGTGCGTGCGCTGCGCGGCCTTGTCAGCAGCGAGGACATCAACCGGCTGGTGCTTACCCGCCGCTACGAGCTGCTGCTGACCGGCAGCTTCGCCGGCAGCGACCAGCGGATCGCGGCCTTCAAGGAGGCCCAGTCCGCGGTTGAGGCCTGCATCCGCAAGTGGGGCAACGGCGAGGAAGTCTTCGTCGTGGTCGACACCAACGTCTACCTCCACCACAGGGACCCGGTCGAGCAACTGGACTTCGCCGCGCTGGTCGCCCGCGACGGCGCCCCGGTGCACGTTCTGGTGCCGATGATGGTCGTAGATGAGCTCGACAACCAGAAGAACCGGGGCAAGAGCGATCCTCAGCGCCGTGCCCGCGACACGTTGAAAACGCTGGAGCGGGTGTGCGGCAACTCCACCGGCCCGGGCCCGCTCCAGAGGCAGGCACCTCTGATGGACGACGTCGGATGGCTACGTGGTGCGGTGACCATCGAGATCGTGCCCGACCCACCGGCGCACCACCGGCTTCCCATCGAGGACGACGAGATCGTCGCCCGCACCAGCGCGCTGCAACCGCTCGCCGGACGCCCCATCACCGTGATCAATTGGGACCGCGGCATGACCATCCGCGCCCGCAACGCCGGCCTGAGCGTCGTGCAGATCCCCGACCAGTTGCAACAGCAGCCCCCGTCGTCGGGAAACCGCGCGGCTCGCGGCGTCTAGATGTAGCGACCAGATCGCAGCACCGGTGTCAGCCAGCTTATCCGCGCCATCCCATCGAGATGTTCTCCTCCCGGGCCTACAAGGACACGTATTCGCGGATTTTGCCGCGGACGTGGGGGCGGTGGTCGCCGAGCGCGATGCCCAGTGTCGGGAGCCGCTTGGCGATCTGCAGCTCGGTGAGCGGCTTGGTGACGGGAACGTCGGCGTAGCCGCGGTCGTCGGTGTCCCACTTCGCCAGGTCCGACTCGACGCCGCGGATGCGGGCGACGGCGCCGTCGACGACGTAGACGATCGCCTTGAGTCGTGGCCAGCGGGCGGGGGCGATCGGGAACCATTTGCGGTCGGCCTCCAGTTGCACCTTCTCGCCGGCGCCGGTCTCGCCGTAGCGGCGGCTGATGTCGACGTCGATCTTGCGGGTACGGGTGTTGCGGTAGACGACCAGCGCGCAGTCGCCGCCGTCCTTGTAGGCGTGCAGCTGCCGGTAGAGGGTGGTGCGCCCGACACGGAAGGTCTCGGCGATCTCGGCGACGGTGTGCTCCCCCGCGTCATACATCCGCTGCGCCTGATCCAATTGCCGCTGCGTCAGCACTGGGGGCCGGCCACCGACACGGCCGCGGGACCGGGCGGCAGCCAGGCCGTCCATCGTGCCCTCGACGATCATCTCCCGGTCGTACTCGGCGAGTGCGGCGAGGAAGTGGAACACCAGCCGCCCGCCTGGGGTGGAGGTGTCGATGCCCTGTTCCAGCACGATGAAGTCGACCTCGTGCTCGCCGAACCAGCGGACCAGCTTGAGCAGGTGCTGCTGGGACCGGCCGATGCGCTTGAGCCGGGTCACCACGACCTCGTCGCCGGCGCGGAGCTTGTCCAGCATCAGGTCCAGCTTCGGGCGCGAGGACAGCTTCCCCGAGACCTTCTCGATGAACATGCTCTCCTCGGCCACCCCGGCCGCGGCGAGCGCGTCGATCTGGTGGTCGGTGCTCTGGTCGCGGGTGGACACCCGGGCGTACCCGAACCGCATGCGATGAGTCTCCAAACTTCCAGATGGCCCTTACACGGACGTTGATTTCGATACACGAAATCGGAACCCATCCTCCGCTCGGTCGACACGATCACCGACTGGACCGAGAGCCGAACAGGAGATTCGGAGGCCAGGGCGGAGGTGCTTCGCCGGCTCAGCGAGTTGATGTCCGGCGGCTGGGGGCCTTCATGCGCTTCGCTCAGAACGGCCAAGGCCGAGCGATGCGGGAGCTGAAAGCCATGGTGGATTTCTCCGATCGGATGGACCGGCTGGCCGAATTCCTGCGCCCGGCGGACGACGTCGCCGGCCGCATCAAGGCGCGTCTCGCCTTGGACGCGCTCTTCATGGCCGACGTGCGCGCCGGTCACCTGGGAGGCGACGAAGCCGAGCGTTCCCGAGTCGCGCTCGATATCGCGATCGCGCTCGTGCGTTGATCATCCGGGAACTCCGAGCGACCACCTGGTGTCCCTGGCAGCCGCACGACCAGCCTCCTCGACCAGGGCTTGCAGCCGTCCCCTTCCTGCCCGGGATCGGGTGAAGCGCCCGCACGTAGACCGCGCGCGATGCCGGGCCGACCGACCGAAGACGTTCGTCGAAGATCCGTTGGTCCCCGTGGTACGCCGCCACCACGGCAGCCGGGTGGCCGCTCGCACCAGCGCCGGCAAGAATCGACCGGTCCTCCCGACACTGCTCGAACGCCGGCCACGGCGCGCTCCCGTCGGCCCACAAGCCCCCGTCCGCGCAGGAACTCCGGCGGCGATGGCTATCCGGCAGCGAGCCGACCGTCATAACGGGCATATCGCCACCATGAGACGACGAAGAAGAATCGTAAACCGAGCCCGCCCCGACCACACCGAATCGGTTGAACGTCAGGCTGGTTTGCCCTCCTAACAAATCGCCCTGATCATCCGTTCTTTGGGGTACGGCACCTCGACTGGTCGGACGCCCCTCGTGTGTTCCCGGACGCGAACAACACATCGCGCGTGCTGCGATACCTGCGCGACCTCAAGTGGACACCCAGTGTGGCCCGCACGGCCGGGCGGCCGCACCAGGCAGCCGACGAGCTCGCCGACCGTGCCGATCGGGCGCTCCGAGTCTGCCGAGGTGATTCTGTGACACGCGCAGTGGCGCCGCCTCGCCCACTGCGTTCGCTTGCTGCTCAAAAGCCGACCATGGCGGCGTCAGCTGTCCGAGCACGAGCAGTTCGACCTGTGGGCCGCCACCCACTGCCGCGAAGCCACCGAGATCAGGAGATCCCCATGACTGTAGAGCCTGAAACGAAATCCTGGTCACCTCCGACCGCGCGGCGGCACGACTCATCGCTGTGCTGCTCGTGACCGCAGCCGCGGATGAGACCGTGCGCGCGAAGCTCGACCGCGTCACCCAGTCGACCCAGCCGGACAGGCTTAACCGTGTTCAGCATTACCGTGTGGCCCCGCTTAGAGCGGCGCCGCGCCAGGACGAGGTCGCCTGGCTTGGTGCTCCCAGACGCCGGAATGACCCGCCACACCAAGGTCTGAGCCGACGGCCGCCACCGGCCAAGGCCCTGTCCTCGCTCACGAACGACCCACCGACACCACCAGCCCGCGTCGCCGCCGACCCCTCTGCCGCAGACCCAACGAACCATGCCCAAGCCCAGCTGCCGCAGTGGCCCCCGTCACGCCCATCCGCAGCAGCCTCCCGCCCACAGGAGATCCCGTGTCCCCCCAACAGACCCCATCAGGCCATTTGGCCATTTCGCGCCGCGAAGCCGTGCTCATCCCCCTCGTGCTCGCGGTCCTGCTCGTCGCAGGCACCTCAGGCCTCGCAGATGCGTTCCTGCTCGTCGTCGCCGTCCTGTTCTGGTCCACGCTCAACCTCACGGATCAACAACCGTGAGCTACCGGCCCCTTCGCGAAAACCCGACCCAGACCGTGTCCTCAAAGTGGCGGAATTGCTCGATGCAGCAGATCTTCTCTCAGCACGCCACGAAGAAGGACCTTCTCGCAAAGCGGCCGCCGGTGCACGACGACTTGGGCCGCTGGACTTCACCGCCGCATCTGGGGGATCTGCTCAAACCGAAGGGATTATGGCCGAAACGCTCGCCGCTGACCTGCGTTTTCGCAGTTCAGCACACCGCTGGGCCCAGGAGGAATCATAATTCCTTGGCGGTGACCGAAATGGGTATCGGCTTGTCGATCGTTTGCATCTCTACATAATCGGACTCGGTCCAGGGTGGCCGACCGTGCTACTCGGCTACTACCCGAACGCTACTCGTCCCTGGATCACGGGCGGCGGGAACTCACGTCAACCAGACGAGTTCGTTCCGGTCGTTGACCGACGCGAAACACGTGAGCAGCAACCGGTCCTGCTTCGCGTCGCCGAGCACGGCAGACGCCGAGTCTGTCGTGTAGAGGCCAGCGGCGAGTCGGCATGAGCCACACGAACAGCAGACGACTGAGTGAGTCCGCCTGGCAGCGTCGGCCCAACCCTCGATTAGCGACCGGTCGCACCTGCCTGCCTGCGGGCTGGCTCGGCTCCGGCCCCGGTAGTCGGGCGAGCCGCTTGTGCTGCGACACCGCGATCAATTGCCGACGATATCGAGAGTCGGGTGCTGTGCACGCAGCGCGTGCGCGTCAGTTACTCTGGTGGCATGGTCTCCCGAAACTTGGGAGATTTCCCATGCGAAGGGGTTCAAGTCCCCCCTCGGACAGAGTATTACCCCACGGATCGCGAAACGCGATCTTGGAACTGGGTGGACCCTACCCTAGCTCGCATCGACCTCCTCCAGTCGCCATCCGGCACTGTCGCAGATGACGAACTTTCCGGAGTCGCGTAGCGCTGCAGCGACTCGGCTGTTTCGGGTTCGATCAGGTTCGAGCTTGCTTCGGCCATCGGAGCCCTGGTCGCCGAGTCGGATGTTGATCTGGTCGATGAGATGGTCTTCGCGGATGTAGAGCGTCCTCGGCCGCGGCTGGTTCCTGCGTTGCGTGCTGGTGTGTCCGTGGCGGCAGCGGTAGGCCGGCCGACCGTCGTTCCAGTGCGAGTCCAGCCGCCGGTCGCAAACACCACAGTGAATCAAGCCGGCCAAGGCGAACCGGTGGGGTTGACCGTCACTGGCAGATCGCGCCGCTCGCATGTGCTGCGCGGCGATGAAGTCCTGGTCCGTGACGATCGCTGGATGGGCGGTCTTTGCGGACAGCGCTGGCGTTGACGCTGGGCCGTCGGGTCTGGTCGCGCGGCGGTTCCAGGTCTGGAGGCCGGTGTAGCGCGGGTTCGCCAGGATGACGGCGACGGTGCGCAAGGTCCAGGCGCGGCGGGTTCGGTGTCGATTGCGGTCCGGGTCGGCGCTGGACGGGCAGGGGACACCGCGCTCGTTGAGGTGTCGGGCGATGCTCGCGACACTGTGGCCGGCGAGACGGGGCTGGAACATTCAGGCTACGTGCGGCGCGGTTCGCGGATCGGGGGCGAGGCGCTGGAGCCGCCGACCCCAGCGGGCGTCCGCGCGGTTCGGGTGCGGGCCGGCGTCGACGAGGCGATAGCCGTAGGGTGGTCGGCCACCGAGGTAGCGGCCTTGCTGGGTGGCCTGGTTGTGCATCGCCGCGAGCACCCGGTTGCGGGCGCGCAGGACCTCCCGCTGCGACTGTGTCGCCAGCAAAGCCAGAAGAGATCGGTGATCGTGGTTGCCCAGATCGACTGGCCCGCCCGTTTCGGGAAGCCACAGCTGGATGCCGTGGCGCTGGCACCAGGCGTACATCGTGGCGAACTGGGCGCCGGTGAAAGCGCGCTCGTACTCGCTGACCACGATCGCATCGACCGTCGGTTGTGACCTGGTGATCTCGGCCATGAGTCGTGCCGCCTGCGTTCGTAGTGGCCACGGGAGGCGGCGTGAGGTGCCGACGTCGAAGTAGGCGGCGATGACCTGGCCGCGGCCCGCTATCAGGTCATTGGCCATGTCTCGCTGCCAGCCCTGCGACGACACGCGATCTTGGTGCCGCACGGTCGAGGTCCGGCCGTAGAACGCGAACCGCAGGCCGTTGACGTGAAGGTCTGTGGATGCTGTGCCGATTTGGTTCTTCCTGCTCATCCATTGCGCGACCAAGTCCACGGCGTCGTTCGGTGGCGAGGATTGAGCCTGGTGTGGTTGATGCGGATGCACGTTGGACCGATGCCCCGGGCTGTCGCCCTATGACGGCGTGTTCGGGATCGTTCGACCGACTGGCTCAGTCGCGTGCGCGTTAGCTGGTTGTATAACGACCTACACATCGAGGCTGGCGTAATCGGTACTGCCGGGTGTATTGGTGCCCGACTGTCACGCGGTCTGGGTGAAGCTGCGGTCAGGCATAGCCAGCTGTGCGGTGCCGGCTGCTTGGCGAGTGCGCATGCCCACCCTGTCGAGCTTACCGACCGGCTTCTTCGGGATGATCCAACAGGCACGAAGGCGTCCGGGATCTAGTACGGGGAACTTGGTACCTGTTCAGCAGGTCATCGGAGACCTCGGCGGTGGGGACGATCCAGGCGATCAGGCGTTCCTGCCACTTTCGTGCGAGACGCCGATCGCCGGGCTTCCTCGACCGCCAGGTGGAGCATCAGGTGGTTCGCCAGCTCGATGGCCGAGATTTACTCGCCGCAGCTCTTGATTAGGTCCCTGGAGCGGTACTTGATCTGCAGGTCAGGCGTGGGGGAGATGACCGCGGCGTCGCCGGTGCAGAGCCATCCGTCGTGGAAGGACTCCGAGGGCCTGTTGCGCCGAGGTAGGAACCGGTGGTGCGCGAGCCGTTGACGGCGCTCGAGGCATTGCCCGGGTTGACCGGTCGGGTCGGCTGTGTCCCGCGTGGCTGCCGCTTGCTCTCTTGCTTGCCGTGGAGTTGCTCAACCGTGCGCTCAAGCGTCACCAGGTCGGCGAGGCCATCGAGTTTGTGTTGGGTTCGGCTGAGGTCGAGGGCGGGTCGTGCCGCTTCGACAGCGCAAATTGCGCGACGGCACTCCTGGAACGGCTGATGCTCCGACGGTGGAAGAGCGGATGTGGCGGTACTACGTGGAGCAGACCGGCAGTGGCCGTGAGCCTTCGCCCGCCGAACTGGACAGGGTGGCGCGGACCCACGCGGTCGTAGTGTGCTGCGTTGCCGGTGAACGACCTGCCCGCGTGGCGGGTGCACCTTGGCACGCCGATGTGCGGGGCGCGCATGGTCGACGGCAGCATGGACGCCGGCTTGGAGCTTCTCCGCAAGGTCGTCCTGATGGCCGCTCTGTACCCCATCGTCGCGCAGGCGACCGAGGAGTTCCCGACCGTGCTGGAGTCGATCCGTGGGCAGCTGCCGGTCGATGACGGTGCGATCGGCGTTCTCGGCGGCTCGCTGGGTGGGGCCGTCGCGTTGCGGATCCTTGCCGACACCGAGACCCCGGTCTTCGCGGGCGCCGTCGTGAACGCCGCCATCCGCATGCGGTCCGTCGTCGGCCTCTTCCCGGGCGACTTACTTCTTCCTGGTGAAGGACGGCGTGGGGGCTGGAAGGAGTCGGCGCTCAGCCGCGAGGGGGCCGCTCGTGAGCGGAACGGAAGTGGTCACCGACCCCGCGGTCGCCGCGGCCCGGCGCGTGTGGGACCGGCAGGTGTCGGCTCAGTTTGATTCCGGGCCGCGGCGGAGGGCTACGCGCATTCTCACGCCGGCCACGGCGCATCGGGCCGGTTCGCCCGCGCGCGGCGGGTGCTGGTCTCCCGCGTGGTGGCACGGCATCCCGGTGGCCGCATCCTAGTTCTGGGCTGCGGGCCGGGGCAGACGACAGCCGCGCTCGCCGAGGCCGGTCGGGGACGGTTCGAGATCACCGCACTCGACCGCTCCCCGGAAATGGTGCAGTCCTGCCGGCGCCGCACCGCGCACCTGCCCGGCGTCCATGTCCTCGAGGGGTGCGCCGAGGATCTGCCGTTCGACGACGCGACGTTCGACATCGTGCTGGTGCTGGGTGTACTCGAGTACACCGATGCCGCAGAGGTGCTGCTTGAGGTCAGCCGGGTGCTGCGCCCGGGTGGCTTGCTCGTGGTCAGCGTGCTCAACCCACTCAGCCCGTACCGATTCGTGCAGTTCCGCGTGTCGTGGCCCCTGCTGCGCGCGGCTCGCCGGGCTGAGGCAGCGTTGGGGATTCCCGCAGAGCGGCGGCACGGCCGCTTGGAGCACGCGATGCGCATCTACTCGGCATCGGAGTTGTGCAAATCTGTTCTCGCGCACCGGGATGGACGCGGTCGAGCTGGCGCACTTCCACCCGGCCGTGCTCGCGCCACCTTTCGACCGGCTGGTCACCTACCCCGTCGACGGTGCCGCACCGGACCCTGCGACGGGGTGGCGGACACGCCTGGCTACCGCGTGCCTCGTCATGGCCAGAAGGCGCGCCGAACGCTGAATTCTGGTGCACGGCACGCACGATATGTAACGAACTACCCATTTGTGCAGACATAACGGCTGGAGCTGGGGCGACCGGCGCCCAGTCGGGGGATCGACGAGCGGGGGTCACACGAGCGGGGCGCCGTGCTGTGCACGCGTGACGCAGCGCAAGCGCGGATCGTTTCCAGCGCCGGGTGGCGAAAGGTGAAACCGGCCATCGACACCGACGAGTCCGGACTACTGGGGAGGACCACGTGACGTTTCGCTTCGACGCAGCGGTGCGCAACCGCAAGCGCGCCACCGGACTGAAGGTCGGATTCTTCGGCCTCCTCGGGGCGGGCAACATCGGCAATGACGGGTCGCTCGAAGTGGTGCTCGCGCACGTGCGCGAGCACTATCCTGACGCGGAACTGGGTTGTCTGTGCTCGGGCCCGGGTCAAGTCCAAGCGCGGTACGGCATTCCGTCGACTTCGTTGCTCTGGTACACCTCACGTGATCGCCGGGTGACTGGTCTGTGGGCGGCGGCGTTGAAGGCCGCCGGCAAGGTCATCGACTCGATCCGGACCATCACGTGGACCCGCCGATTCGACGTGGTGATCGTTCCTGGTGCAGGAGTCCTCGAAACCACGCTTCCGTTGCGCGCCTGGGGTTTTCCCTACGCGCTGTGCCTGCTCAGCCTCTCGGGCCGGCTGTGGGGGACCAGGGTCGCTCTGCTCAACGTCGGGTCCAACGTCGTCCGGCAGGATACGACGAGGCTGCTGTTCCGTACCGCGGCGCGATTCGCGCACTACCGATCGTTCCGGGATGCGCTTTCCCGCGACGCGCTTGGGCAGACCGGCCTCGACACGTCGAACGACCAGGTGTACCCGGAGCTCGTGTTCTCGTTGCCCGACCCCCCTCCCGTGGAGGTTCGGGCCAATGCGGTCGGTGTCGGGGTGATGGAGTTTCACGGAAGCAACGACGATCGCCGGCGCGCAAGGGAAATCCGCGAATCCTACGTGGCTGCGATGAAGGAGTTCGTCCACTGGCTCGTCGATAACGATCGCGAAGTCCGGTTGCTCACCGGGGATGCGGTCGACGACACCGTGGTCGAGGAGGTGCTGGCCGACGTGAGGTCGATCTACCCGGGCCTCCCGGCAGGCCGGGTGAGCGCGGCCAAGTTGACGACGTTGGGCGACCTGCTGGTCGAAATCGCTTCACTCGGCGTCGTCGTCGGTGCGCGGTACCACAACGTGGTGTGTTCGCTGAAGCTCGCGAAACCGACCATCTCGATCAGCTATTCGGCGAAGAGCGACCACATCATGGCCGACATGGGTCTGGGCGAGTTCTGCCAGTCCGCGCGCGCGGTCGACGTCGACCGTCTCATCAGGCAGTTCACCGACCTCGAAGCCCGGGACGGCGAATTCCGCGCGGCGATGACGACGCGCGTCGAGGAGAAGAGGAGCCTCCTCGACGCGCAGTACGCAGTGCTGGCGGAGAAGCTGTTCGCGGATCCTCTCAAGCGGACCGAAGTGCTTTGGTGACCGGCATTGTGGCGGTGTTGACTTGGCTGCCGGCGGGTGCGGCCTGCGTGCAACTCGATCCCGGTTCTGCCGATGTGCCGAACCCCGCGCTCGCGCTGTATCGCACCCGGCCGGTCGTCATGACGTCCGTCGCGTTCGGCGGCCGGACGTCCGCAGGTTGCTGTAACGACGTTCTGCTGTGGCTCGACGTGTTCGGTACACCTGGTGCCCGGAAGGCAAGGGGGAGTTCGCTCGATGGCCACACGTCGGCTCCGCGGTTCGGCGAACTCGGCCGGCTGCGATCTTGCCAAAAATGGTCCAGATATCTCAACGATCGACGTCGGACAGAGGCTCGTCGCAGTCGTCGGCGCCGCGGCACGTGTGTGCCACGACGCCGGTTCGGCCGGACGGTGAACGCCATGGCCGGTCGCCATCGGGGATCCCGCTCGCCACTGTCCTCCGGCGCCGTGCGCGCTATGGCCGGGCGGTTGAGCTGGGGGCTCGGCGACCAGGCGGTGTCCAGCCTGACAAATTTCGCCGTCGGCCTGTACGTGGCTCGCTCACTCGGCACCTTCGCTTTTGGCATCTTCAGCCTCGTCTGGGTGACCTACGGCGTGGTGCTCAACGTGTCACGCGGCCTCGCCACCGATCCGCTCATGGTGCGCTTCAGCGCCGTGCCGGAGGACCGCTGGCGCACGGGCGTCGCGAGCTCGTCGGGCACGGCCATCGGCGTGGGGTGCGCGACGGGGTTGCTCAGTCTGGTCGCCGGGCTCGTTGTGGGGGGCCCGCTCGGCACCGCGTTCGTCGCGCTCGCAGTCGTGCTGCCCGGACTGCTCCTGCAGGACGCCTGGCGCTTCGCGTTCTTCGCCAAGGGCGAGGGCAAGAAGTCTTTCATCAACGACTGCGTCTGCGGCGTCGTACTCGTTCCGGCGCTGTTTGTCGCCGCACACTTCCATACCGTAATGGCGTTCGTGCTGGCCTGGGGATTCTCCGCCACTGCCGCGGCGGGCTTCGGCTGGTTCCAGTGCGGGATCGGCCCGCGCGTGGGGGAGATGCTCGGGTGGCTGCGGTCCCAGCGCGACCTGAGCGTGCGCTACCTCGTCGAGAACGTGAGCAACAGCGGTGCGTCGCAGCTGCGGGCGTACGGGCTGGGCGCGATCGCGGGCATCGCTGCCGTCGGTGCGATCCGTGGCGCTGAGCAACTCCTCGGCCCGTTCCTCGCACTGCTGATGGGGCTGTCACTGGTCACGGTCGCGGAGGGAGCACGGGTGTTGCAGCGGGCACCCGAGCGGCTGAAGCACTTCTGCGTGATCCTCGGCGGCGGCCAGTCCGCCGCCGCGCTGTGCTGGGGACTCGGACTGCTGCTCGTGCTCCCCGATTCGGTCGGGCGCTGGGTAATGGGTGAGGTTTGGACCGCCGCCCAACCGTTAATCCTGCCCGTGACGCTGTCGGTCACCGGGTCGGGTCTCGTCGCGGGTGCGGCGGCCGGGCTGCGTGCGCTGGGAGCCGCTCGCCGCAGCTTGCGAGCCCAGCTGTTCGCGTCGGCGGGCTATCTCCTCGGCGGGCTGGGCGGCGCGATACTCGGCGGCGCCGTGGGCACGGCCTGGGGTTCGGCTACCGCGATGTGGCTGGGCTGCGCGATGTGGTGGTACCAGCTGCGCGCCGGAATTGCGGACCACCAAGGCTCCGTCGATTCCGCACCGGAGGGCCTCAGAGACGACGAAGAGCCGGCTTCGGCGTGACCTGTGGCGGCGGCCTGCACCGGTGCCCGGGAAGCTGACTAGAACAAGGCACTGGTGGGGCGTCATCAGGTCGTCCGGGTGCGGGGCCGCTGCTCGACTGGGTGGTTTAGAACTCCTAAGGGTCCACGGCCGGGCGGCGAGCTCGACACCGTCGTCGTGTGGCCGGACGGCGACCATCGACCAGCCCTGGTTGACCTCGACACGGCCCGACGCCCGTACGTGGGCGTCGATCGCATCATCGATGTCGGGCTGGTAGATCGACAGGTGCGCGGGGTGACCGCACGAGCTGCCACGCCAGTTCAGATCGAGGAGCAGTTCTCCCGAACCGTTGAGGTACCGGTAGCCCGACAGGGGCAGCGCGTCCCGGAGGGCGTGGTCGAGGTCCCCGACGGCTTGGACGATGCGCGCGGTCTCGCCGTCGATGTGCGTCAGGCGCGGTAGCCCGTAGAGCGAGGGCCAGCGCTCGAACACCACCACCGAATGCCCGGCCTTGCCCAGGGTGGATGCCAGGACGAGCCCAGAGGGGCCGTACCCGACAATCGCAACGTCGTATTCGTGGTTCACGATCAGGTCTCCCGTCGACGCGGAGCGGCTGCACTCCTGCGAATCGAGGTGCACGGTAGGCCGAAATCCGTGGTGTTCCGATCCTCTTCGCGCCACCACGATCCACCTCACGACGCGAGTTCGGGCTTGGGCGTGTCGTGTCAGCGGTTGAGGCGGATCTCTGGAGCCAGGTCCGGTGGTTGGTTCTTCCGACGGAAGCACGCGTGTGGTGCCCAGCCCTTGACGCCCAACAGCCACATCGTCACCTTGCCGGACGGCGTGAGGTTGCGATCGGCGGGGGAGGCGGACCAGGACGGCAGATCAAGCGGGCCGTACGTTCGGAGCCTATCCGTCATCGTCCCGCCCCTTTCCCTCACCGCAAGTGGGATGCGACGGGCAGCGCGGCGATCGGGTCGCGGACGGCCGGCTTGAACGCGGCCCCAACCAACTCGACCCGGTGAACCCGAAACGCAGAGTTGCAGCAGGCCGGAGGCGCTGGTGCTTCCCAGGGCTCCGGTCAGGGCTAGAGCTGCGCACATGAGGTAAGACGGGGGCGGCTCTGTGCCGCCAACTTGGTATGAGTTCACCGAGTACGCCGACGAATGGTGGGGCGCGTTCGACGGGTTCCTGGGGAGTGCGCGGACAACCGCATCAGCGGTACAAGCTCGCCCTGGGCCTGGGCACCACATGGACGAGGTGTCCGGACCCACTGGTCGTACCTGATCGGTGAGTGAATGTGATCGATATGGAAAACCGGTGATCAGCTCAATTCAACAAGGGGGTGCAGGCGGCGGCGCGACGCCCCTGCCTGTCGTCTATGGCAAATAGCTCGCCTCGGCCTTCGGGCTCTCGCGAAGTCGACCACCTCGCGGCCGAGCCGCCTGGCGAGGACGTCGAGTACGGCTTCCCCGCAACCTTCTGGCGGACCATCGGAAAGCGCCGGCCACCTGGTCTCGGCAGGACCCGCGCCTGGCGCAGTCCGCTGCGGGGGCCATGGCTGACGTCGATCTTCGGTGCTGTGCTGCTGGCGATGCTGCCGCTGGTGATCCTTACGGGGCTGCTGGACTACATCGCCTATGGCCCGCAGTTCAGGCAAGCGTTTCCCGTCGACGTCGGCTGGATGCACCTGCCGTTCTTCGACTGGCCGACCCGGCCGTCATGGCTGTTCCGGCTGACCGAAGGCCTGCACGTCGGACTCGGCCTTGTGATGATCCCGGTGGTGCTGGCCAAGCTCTGGTCGGTGGTGCCGAAGCTGTTCGCCTGGCCGGCGTCACGCTCGATCGCCCAGCTGCTGGAGCGGCTGTCACTGCTGCTGCTGGTAGGTGGCATCCTCTTCGAGATCGCCACCGGGGTGCTGAACATCCAGTACGACTACATCTTCGGGTTCAGCTTCTACCGCGCTCACTACGTCGGTGCCTGGGTGTTCATCGGGGCATTCGTCTCCCACGTCGTGATCAAGTTGCCGAAGATGGTCAGGGCACTGCGTTCGAGGTCCCTGCGAGCGGAACTGCGTACGACTCGCGCTGAAACCCGGCCCGAACCCGTCGACAGCGACCTGGTTGCCATCGCACCTGCGCCGGCGACGATCAGCCGCAGGGGAGCGATCGGACTGGTAGGCGGAGGAGCGCTGCTGGTCGCTGTGCTCACAGCCGGGCAGACCATCGGAGGATTCACCCGTAGCTGGGCGCTGCTGTTGCCGCGCGGGCGGTCCTACGGCGAAGGACCCAACGACTTCCAGGTCAACAAAACCGCTGTCGCCGCGCAGATCACGGCCAGGGACACGGGCCCGGCGTGGCGGCTGTCGCTGCTGGGCGGTCCACGTCCGGTTCAGCTCGACCGTACCGAACTCCTCGCGATGCCCCAGCACGCCGCCACGCTGCCGATCGCCTGTGTGGAAGGCTGGTCCGCGACGCAGGACTGGTCGGGAGTCCGGCTCCGGGATCTGGCCGCAGCGGTCGGCGTGCCGGATCCGGAGTGGGCGATGGTCGTGTCCATCGACACCGGCTCGTTCGGCCGAGCCACCCTGCAGGCCAACCAGGTGCTGGATCCCGACGCGTTGCTGGCCTTGCGGGTCAACGGCACCGACTTGTCGCTGGACCACGGATTCCCGGCACGGGTCATCGTGCCGGCCCTGCCCGGGGTGCACTGCACGAAATGGGTTCGGTCCATCGAGTTCCGGAGCCGCTGACGATGCGTACTGTCCTTTCCCGCGTCCGCGGGTTCTACGGCGACAATCCCCTGCATCTGCTGGTGCTGGTCGTCTGTTTCGCACTGGCCGGATTCGCCGCCACGCACGAGGTGACCGACCGCCTCTGGCCGTTGGCGCTGACCTGGTTCCTCGCGGCCGTCGTGGCGCACGACCTCATTCTGTTCCCCGTCTATGCCCTGCTGGACATTTCGTCCACCTCCGTGCTGGGCGCTGTGCGCCGACTTCGCCGCAGTTCAGCGCCGCCTCGTGTGCCTGCCCTGAACTACATCCGCATCCCCGTCTTGGGCACCGCGCTGACGTTCTTGCTATTTCTGCCGGGCATCATCCAGCAGGGCGCCATCGCCTATCAGGCGGCCACCGGTCAAACGCAAGAGCCGTACCTCGCTCGTTGGCTCGTGTTGGTCGCGGTCATGTTCGCAGCCAGTGCGGTGGCATACGCGATCAGGTGGTACATCAGCGGTATTCCGGTTCGCGCCGCATTAGCACCTCTACGAGCCATGTTCGAAGAAGGAGAACGCGTCCTTCTCGTCGCACAGGGGGCCTCCACCCCGGTCGCTGTGGTCGCAACATCGGCGGCGCTGTACCACCCGGCTGACGACCGACCGGGAGCGTGGCTGCGCACGCCGTGGCGCGACCTGGCCGACGTCGAACGGCGAACCGATGGCGGCCTGCTCGACCTCGTGCCCAGCGCCCGGGCAGAGGGCCCACCCCGCCAGGTGTCCCTTTCGTCACCGGAGGCATTGATCGACCTGGCGAAGAAACTCGTCGCTCAAGGAGCGCGCAGTCCTCACTAGTGCTTCGGCTGTCAACGGTGGGTAGGTAACCGGCACGGCGAATATTGAAGCCGATGGCGAGACGGTGTTTTGGGTTGTGCGTGTTTGTCGCGCCGGCAGACGTAGCGGGCGATGACCCTCTCCCGGGCGGTGTGGCCGAGGTAGTCGCCGCCCTCGAAGATGAAGCAGCGCAGCGTGGCCAACTCGACGGCGACCCATCCCCGCCGAAATCGACCCGGGCGAAGCCCGCCGCGCCTACGTCGCTCCCCACCATCTTCAAGAACGATTCCAGCGAGAGTGCTCAAGCCTGAGTAGCTACGTTACGGGCGGGGATCCCGCCAACCACTGTCCACTTCGCGCCGGTTCGAAACGTCAAGGGCCGGTGGCCACACCGTGATGGCGTGGCCACCGGCCCTTGACGGTGACTCAGAAGCGCAGGTAGGCCGTCCGGCAGCCGGCGCCAAAGACGGCGCCGGGAGCCACCTCGTCGCGCAGGGTGATCGGGTCGCGCTGCGTGCAGGCGACCCGATCGTCCAGCAGCAACGTCGACGTGACCGAGGCCGCGGCCGCGAGTGTCCACGAACGGGTCGTACCTCCGCAGCTCATCCGCGGCAGCTCACCACCCGCTGGGCACGGCGACTGCCGGTCGGCAGGGATGTGCGCGCGTCGGGACGGGTGCCCTCGTCCGTGACGAACTGAACGTCCCGGACCTCATGCGCTCGTCGAACCGCGGTTCACCGGTGATCTGCCGCCCGTCGGGCGAGGTCGTCGAGCACGGTGATCGTCTCGGCCTCGGGCATTGTGGGCAGCAGGAACGTGTAGCGCTCCACGCCGGCTTCGGCGAACCGCTTGATCGCGTCGGTGTCGGTGGAGCCGTCGCCGAAAACTGTGAACGGTACGTCGGCGCGACCTTGCTCGGCGAGCCATTCGCGGACGCGGCGGATTTCGTCGGCGGAGGTCTGCTGGGTTGGCAGCCAGGCGTCGCCGTGGCGGGCGAGCCGGCGCAGCGCGGCCGGACTCCCGCCACCGACGTAGATCGGCGGGTGCGGGGTCTGCACGGGCTTGGGCCACGCGAAGATCGGGTCGAAGTTCACGTGCTTGCCGTGATACTCGGCCTGCTCCTGCGTCCAGATCGTCTTGAGTGCCGCGATTTGCTCGTTGATCCGCTCACCACGGGTGCGCGGGTCGATGCTGTGGTTCTCCGTCTCCTCGCGGTTCCAGCCCACGCCGACGCCGAATGCCACCCGGCCGCGCGACACCAGGTCGAGTGAGGCGACCTCCTTGGCCGTATAGATCACGTCGCGCTGGGCGAGCAGCGCGATGCCCGTGCCCAGCACCAGGTTCGACGTGTTCACCGCGGCCGCAGTGAGCGCGACGAACGGGTCCAGCGTGCGGTAGTACGAGCGCGGGAGGCTGTCGTAGCGAGGGTGGGGGCTCTTCCGGCTCACCGGGATATGCGAGTGCTCGGCCACGAACAGCGAGTCGAACCCGCGCTCCTCCAGCGCCTCTCCCAGTACACTGGGGCGGATACCTTCATCGGTCACAAAGGTGGAAATTCCGAAGTCCATGGTCAGTGGCCGGCGCTCATGCCGCCGTCGACGTGGAGGATTTCGCCGGTGACGAACGGCGCGTTCTCCAGGTAGACGACCGCCTCGACGACGTCGCGGATCTCGCCCATGTGTCCGACGGGCTGCAGGCCGGCGAGGAACTCGTGGATCTGCGGGTCGTGCATCGGGGTGCGGGTGGTGCCTGGAGCGACGGCGTTGGCCCGGATGCCGCGAGTGGCGTACTCGATGGCGAGGGACTTGGTGGCGGCTTGCAGGCCGCCCTTGGTCAGTGCGGCGAGGACGGACGGGACTCGGGAATCGGCGTTGTCGACGATACTGGCCGTCATGTTGACGATGTGCCCGCCGCCCTGGGC